>NZ_JBBMFE010000004.1:0-237554 GCF_040096155.1 Laedolimicola intestinihominis
TCTTCCACTCGCTGCCGTAGCTGTGAGTATGCTCACCGCCGCCGGTTGCCGGGATGGTTTCGGTTGCCATCGTATAACCGCAGACGGTGCATTCCTTATGCTTTGAGCCGCTTGTGGTAGCTGTTGCCGGAGTGTCGATAATCCATTCACCGGCGGTATGCGCCGCCTTGCTGCCCTCGATGATCACGCCGCAGCCGACAACGGTGCACTCTTTCCAGTGATCGGTATTATCGGACTTCCAGTCGGAAGCGCTATGACCTGTTGCCGCAAGGATTACGCTTGTCTTGTCGGTAATTTCGGATGCACCGGTTGCATCCTCAAACCACTTGTCACAGCCGTCGCAGGTGTAATATGCCGTGTTGCCTTTCTCCGTGCAAGTAGGAGCCTTTGCGGGAACGAGGGTCAGATTGTGCGTATGCGGTACGGTCTTGTCATATCCGCAGGTGTCGCAGATGTTATCGCTACCGTAATCGTGAGCCGCCTCGTCCTTCTTTTCGTGGCAGCGAGAGCATTCTTTCCAATGATTGTCTGTGTCCTTGCTCCAATCGCTTGCCCATGCGTGCCCGAGCTGTGTACCTGCTGCTGTAAAGGTTTCTGTTGTGCTGATCTCTCCGCAGGAGCAGCTCTTGAAATATACTGCATCGTTGGTGCAGTCGGCAGCCGACTTGAGGGTTTCCGGCTTCTGAATTTCCTGATCGTAGGTATGGGTATGGGGAATTGTGTAGGTCGCTTTCACGCTGACTTCACTGTCAGGCATTATGAAAGTAGTGGTTTCACTGTTCGCATCTTCAAGAGTAGTGTTGCCGCTTTCTACTACCCACTTATCAAACACCTTACCGTCAGGAGCCGCATTTGCGGTCAGAGTAATGGTTGTGCCTTGCGCCGCTTTACTGATTTCGCTTCCTGCACCGATTGTCGCTTTGCCGTCCGTTACGATGATGGAATACTCTTTACTCTCCCAGATTGCATAGAAGATAGTATCCGAGCTTACTTCATAGGTCGTGCCGGAAATAACCGAACCGTCGGCACTGGTTGACCAGCCCTTGAATTGCTTGCCTTCCGGTTCAGTAAAACCGCAGGCGGGCAGGGTGTAGCTGCCGGAAACGCCGGTGACATCTGCCATTGTGCCGCCGCCACCGTTGGCATTGAATTTGACGGTATGCTCGGTAGGGGCGGTAGGCGCGTCCTCCTCGAAGATAGCTTTGACCTCCACATTGCTGTCCGGCATGGTGAACTTGTTGTTGGTGATTACAAGCCCTGCCGGAGATACGACCTGCCACTCCTTGAAGCGGTAGCCGTCTTTGGGCGTTGCGGTCAGGGTGATTTCCGTACCAGCCACGGCCTTGTCAGGAGATGCGGAAGCCGTTCCGTTGCCGTCCGGGCTGATGACCTTCACGTGGTGCCACCTGTATGTTCTGACTGTCGCCGTAGTTTCGTTTCCCGCGTTGTCAGTCGCGATCACGGTATATTCCGCTCCCGCGTCATTGTTGCCGCCATCCGGCGCGGGGAGACGATAGGTGGGGCCGTCTTGTGGCTCGCCGTTGATGGTCACCGACTTGATGCCGGAGGACGTCTCTCCCGATGCAGCCGGGTCGCTCACGGTGAAGGTGTACGCGCCGGGATTTCCATCGATGGTATCCTCGACGGTGTAGCTCTCACCGTCATTCAAACCCTCCAGCACCGGCGCCTTCGTGTCCGTTCCCATCACATGGCCGCACACAGTGCAGAGCTGCTTCTGATTGCCCCAGTCGCCGGGAATGTGTTTGGCGTTTTGTTTGGACATTTCCGCAGCGGGGTCTCGCGCGCCGCATTTCACACAGGCCCAGATGTGGCAGCCGTCCCGGTCCGTCCAACCCAGTTCATGGCTGCATGTGCTTTCCTCGCAGCGCAGCTCCAGCTTGCTGATCACTCTGCCGTAATTGTAGGCATATGGCAGGCTCAGCCGCTGCAGGTCCACGCGCCCATTTTCGTTGGGGATAAGAAGCTCCGTTGTGGTGCCCCAGTACTTCTTATACGGTTCCTGGTTGTGGCGCCACTGCCACCCTGTCGCGCTCAGCCACACGGACTTCCCATCCGAGGCTCCGATTTTGATGTTCTCTTCTATAATCATTGCAAATTCCTGATCTTGCATCACTGCCATGTAGTACGCCCGGTTCGAGCCTCTTCCGACCGCGGATGCAGACAGCTCTGTATAACCGTAGTCCTGATAAAGCGGAAAGGCCAGCGCAGTCAGCGTTGTGTCCTTGATCAGAATGTTCCCGCTGTTGCCGTTCATGCCGCCGCCGATGCCCGCGCCCAAGTAGCCCTGCGCCCTCACCACGCCGCCAGTGATGGAAATGTCATAGCCCGAACCGCCTCTTCCGCCACCGATTCCTGCGCCGGCATAGTTACTCCAAGCTTCGACCGTTCCACCGGAAATCTCGATATGATGCGCATCTTCCGACTTGTTCTGTCCGTCTTGATCGCCGCTGCCTATTCCTGCTCCGCCTGACTCGCTGCCGGCATTCACCGTGCCGCCCTTGATATAAATAAAGCGTCCGGGGCCGCCCTGACCGCCACCGATCCCTGCGCCTTCCGAAACGGACCGCACCGTCAGCTTGCCGGAATACACATAAATCTGCTCGCCGACGCCGCCCTGACCGCCGCCGATACCCGCACCGTATACGCCGCTGGTCGCAAGAATCTCACCGCCATAGATACCCGTCGCCAGAGAGCCGAAATGAAGGTTCATGCCGTGTCCCTGCGAGAAGTTCTTGATTCCGACCTTTGAGCCTCCGATGCCAGCGCCATACCTGCCGCCTTCACACGTGAGCTTTGTCCCCGTCTGCACTAGAACCCGGAGATAACCATCGGTTTTGTTTTTCTGCAGCGCAGCGAAGTTCTCCGCGCCGATCAGCTCGCTGTCCCCGCCGATAAAGTACAGGCAGGCGGAGGCGCCGCCGTAAAGCTCGATGGCAGGGCCGTCCTCGGGTGCCTGAAGGCGGACGCCGTCCAGAAAGATGTGCGGTGTATTGTTCTTGCCATCAATTTTGATCCGGTACTGAAAATACCAGTTCGGATCTGTGGAGCCCTTGATCAGATAGGTCTTGCTGTCCTTGATTTTCAATTCTTTGTTCTGCTCCGTAAGGTCCACTATCTTGTCAAACGCCGTTGGGACGGAAAGTTTGACATCCGGTAGCTCACCCGCAGCAAAGACCGCTGTCGGCAGCAGCGTCAGCACCATGCAGCATAGAAGTATGATACTGAGTATTCGTTTCTTCATTGGCTTTTCTCCTCCTTTTCGTGTTGGTTCGGCTTATCCGTCCCGTCTTTTCTCCGGTTTTCCTTGCTTCTGAGCCGGAAGCACAGCGCGGTGATGACCACCGCCGCTGCAAAGGAGACGACGGCCACCAGCACATAGCCGCCCGCGTCCTGCCGCAGCAGCATCGAGCCGAACACGCCCCATGCTTCCGGTTGCCCCGGCCCGACGACCATGCCCGCTGTCTGCATCAGCGCCGCGCACAGCAGCATACACGCTGCGGAGAGACTTATTACCTCGCGCCGCTGCCTCCGGCGGTTGTTTTCCCGCACCCGCTGCTTGACGAATGCGACCCGTCTTGCGGTATCGTACATATCGTTTGAACCCCCTTTCCGGTTTGTCTGGAACTGTGATAAAAACCCTTTCACTTATATAGGTACAAAAAATCGAAAAAACTCTCACCCAAAACGCAAAATTTTTCAAAAAAATTTGAGAGCCGCCAAAAGGCAGCTCTCAGGGAGTAAATGTTCGGTTATTTCCTCTGCGATAAGCGGAAAGCGGACCATCTTCCCGCCGCTACCAGCAGCACCGGCAGGACATAGGCCACATACTGCGCCGCGCCGCCGTAAGCAATGAGCAGATTATAGATGGCGTGGAGGGTGATGGCCGCGCCCAGCAGCCCGCACGTACCGGCTATTTTAAGCCACGTCCGCCGCCACGCATAGGCAAGCCCGCCGCCCACGATCAGGCCGCAGAGGACGTGCATGGCTCCCGTGCCGAAGCCCCGGAAGAAGATGAAGGAGAAGCGGTCCGCGCCGTTCTGGATGAGATAGCACACGTTTTCAAAGGTGGCGAAGCTCAGGGCGAGCGTGATGGCGGCGGGCTTAATTCTCTCGCTCTCCGGCTCAAACACCAGAAGATAGAACACCAGCGGCAGCAGCTTCATCATTTCCTCCACCACCGGCGCAATCTCCGCCGTGGCGGCAAGGGCGTCCGCCTGACACACCGCCGCGAGGAAGGTGTTGATATAGGCCGAAAGCAGGCACATCCCCATCCCGGCAATGCAGAACAGGAAGAAGCGGAGCTGCCGCCTGCCCATGCACAAAGCGGCCACCAGCAGGGGAGATACCATGCAGAGGAAGATGTTTTCGATGTAGGTCATGCGTCCACCGCCTTTCTCGTGGCGGGCAGCAGGCCGAGAATGGCGAGCGTCAGCAGCATATCGCACCAGAAGGTGGGGCTTGCCAGAGAGGTATCCGGCCAAAAGCAGCCCACCGTCCAAAGCAGATACTCCGCAAACGCAAAGCACAGCACGCCGATGTGGTAGTACCGCATATTCCGCGCCGTGCCTGTCTGCCCATTGGCGTAGACCAGTCCACGGATGGCGCAGAAGGAGAGCCAAATCATCATGCCGCACCAGATCAGGTTGGAGAGAATATCCCCGAAGGTGCAGTAGAACGCCAGCAGCGGTACGCCGATCAGCGGCGAAAGCCATGCAGAGCGGCTGCGGAAGCTGCGCTCGTCCTGAGTGGTGAGCGTGGCCTGCAAAATGCGCAGGAAAATTACGCTGGCCACCCAGCCGAACTCCGAGACATAGAAAACGCGCGGTGTGGTATCGAACAGCAGCAGATACAGCGTCCAGTAGAGCGCGCCGAGGGCAAAGCAGCCGTAGAAGCACAGCAGCAGGAAATACGTCTGCCGCCCACTTTTTCGGTAGGCGATACCCGAAAGCAGTGCGCCGACGAACGTGGTCAGCAGTTGCAGCAGGTTCTCAATCAGCTCCATGCGCATCCTCGCTTTCCCTGTCCTGCCCGTCCTCTCGGCTCATCTGACGCAGCCGGAAACACAGAACGGTCACGCACACGCCGAGTAAAAAAGCCAGCAGCCCGATGACGATGTATCCCAAGGCAGCGCCGCCGTGAAAGATGCTTGCCGCCGTTTCAAAGCCGGAGTAGTCGCCTGTCTGGATGCTCGCGGCAATGCCGGGCATGGCGAGGGACGCGCCGATGAGCAACGCAAGGCACGCCGCCACGGCGGAAGCCATGGTGACCGTATTGCGTCGCCGCCGTTTCTCCCGCTCAATTTTGGCGATGCGCCGCTTTGTCTCCGCGACGCGCTCCTCATGACTCCGCATCTGTGATCCCCTCCCGTTCTAAGAGCCTTCGCAGGCTCTTTTTTCCGCGATACACCATGTTGGTGATCTGTTTTACTGTTTTTCCCGTGACCTCCGCCGCCTGCGCGTAGCTCATATCCTCAAAATAGGTGAGATAGAGGACTTCCCGATAGTCTGGGTTTATTTCGCTCATGCAGCAATGCAGGACGCGGTTGCGCTCCTCCGTCCGGATGACCTCCTCCGCCAGCAGCCGTCCGTCCGGCTCGCCGGTCAGCGTATCGAGGCTGAACAGGGGCTTCCGTTTGCTCTTATGGCGCAGCGCCATGTGCCGCGCCGCCTTATAGAGATACGCCTTGAAGCCGCCGTCCCGTATCTTCGGCTTTTTGGTGAACAGATAGGCGAAAACGTCCAGCATCAGCTCCTCCGCCTCGTGAACGTCGTGCAGATAGCCGTCGATATACAGGGTCAGTGGGTCGCCGTATTTTTTCATCAGGGCATTGAGCCCTTCGTCGTCGCCGTTCAGATATTGGCGGTACAAGCTCTCGTCGCAGGCCATAGCGTTCACCTCCTTTTTGCGGATGCTTCCCATGCAGAGGGGGATCCGTCAGGTGCTTGTCCTGCCGGAATCGCGGTGCTGTCCTTGAAAGCGCGGGTCGGACGGTTTCTCCGCATTTTCCGGGATCGCCCATGAACGCCCGAACCGGGACGCGCCGGGGATCCGCCCTTCGGCGCAGTATTGGTTGACCTGCCGCTCTGACACGCCCCAACGGTAAGACGCCTCCTGAATGGAGATATAGCCCTTGATCCCGTTCATATCGCACCTCCGCATGGATAATACTCAACACGATACATTATATACGAATATCCGAATAAAAACAAGCCCACACGGACATTGGGACGCAGAATCTCTCCCACGTCCTCATATCTATCTGGCTTTATCTTCTCTTACCTTTGATACTTCCTTATGTGACGCTTCCTGCTTCACCTCATCCGCACCTCTAGCCTCAAATGCATCTGCATTATACTGATACTCCTGTGGTTCAGCGACCATCGGCGAATTTACAATCTCTGCTTCTACTCGCTCAGCTTCTGCCCTCTCCGGCTCTGTCTGTTTCAGATTCTTCGTATTCTCTATACGCTTTTCCTTATCTATCTGCACATTCATCGCCAGATTATCCAGCTTATCAATCGAAGCGTCCAGATGCAGCTCCATTAACACAAGCATCTTTTTCACTATTATCCCTGTATTCGCTCATTGTTTTATTCTGTTTTTACAAAGGAAAAGCAGCCACAATGGGGTCATCCAAATCAACCCCTGGTGGCTTATTGAGAACAACCAAAAAGTCATTACATTATTCTTTCTATCCTGTACACTGAAGGTGTAACCAATACCTCAGAGAAAGGACCAAGAATGAAAGATTTAACTTGTAATGACTCTGTGAAGTCGCAGCAGGGAGATAACTTTTTAAATAAATTTGTGCAAAAAGCACAAAAGTAACGATGCTATTCGGATTTTTCGAATATTGACTTAAATGAAAGAAATATCTAAAATTTAAGTAACAAAAAAACAGGGAGGAAAATGATGGTGAAAAAGTGAAGGCATATCTGCTGTCTGTTAATCCGCAGGCAGATGTAACAGTGTATCCTTTACATGCTCCGAAAGGAAAAACTGATATGATACGGATTAAGATTCCGGGAACAAGAGGAAAGAGTAAAGGAATGGATGCGCCGGTGGAAATGGCACAAGTGAATGCAGAAGAAGTGTCTGACGAGTTGGATGCGATTGTATCGGTGGATACTACAAAAGGAAATCGGATTATCAATCATCGCGGTGTCGCAGTTTCAAATACTGTAAAAGAAGGGTATATTTTAAGATGTAGTGAAGATTTGCTGGATATTATGGAAAGAGTAACCGGCAGATTGCCGCAGGTATTCTCTTTGAGCACACAGGATATTACGCCTTATGCAAATAATTTGTACCATCTGAACAGTATTCTGCAGCCATGTACGGCAACTGCAGCACCTACGGTGGGACTGGCAATTGTGACAGAAAGCGCTGTTGCAGGGTGTGCAACAGGAGCCACACAGTTTGCTGATATGGAGGCTGCCGCAAGATTTCTTGTGGAAACGGCAAAAGACTTCGGAAGAGGTGTGTGCAGTTTTTATGACAAGGAAGAATATGCAGAACTTTTGCGCCGTTATGGCAGCTTAGCACATTTGCAGACAACAAGATGCGAAAATTAATTTAGGAAGGAACAAGAAATGAAAGAGAAGCAAAAGAAACCTTTTAAAATCCCGCATACTTATGTTATTCTGGGTATTATTATTGTAATTATGGCAGTCCTGACCTGGATTGTTCCTGCAGGTGAATTTGACAGAGTTGTAGATGAGGCATCAGGCAGAACACTGGTTGTACCGGGATCCTATCACGAAGTGGAGGGAAATCCGGTGGGACTGTTCAGACTTCTGACCCTTGTACAGGAGGCAATGATTGACTCCTCCGGTATTATTTTCTTTATTTTCTTCGCATATGCTTTTGTGTATATGCAGATGAAATGCGGAGCGTTTGATGCTGCTGTCGGTGCGATGCTGAGAAAACTGCACGAACATAAAATGTTTATTATTCCGCTGTTTATGTTGATTTTCGGGCTTTGCGGCTCCACTTTCGGTATGACCGAAGAAACTTTCGGATTTATCCCGGTATTTATGGGAATTGCCGTGGCATTACGATATGATGCTCTGGTTGGCGGGGCTATGGTATATGTCGGTGTTATTACAGGTTTTGCAGCTGCGACAGTTAATCCATTTACAATAGGCGTAGCTCATACCATTGCGGAACTTCCGATGTTTTCAGGACTTTGGTTCAGATGTATCGTATTTGCAGTATTTATGTGTGTATCCATGTGGTATGTGATGCGTTATGCGAAAAAGGTGCAGAAAGAGCCGAGACTGAGTATTGTAAAAGATGTGGAACTCAGTGCAGAAGGTTTATCCGAAGAAGAACTGATGAAAACCAAGTTCACAGTTAAACACAAAATCAGCATGCTGCTGTTTATGATCACTGTAATTTTAATTATGTTCGGTGCAATCAAGCTGGGCTGGTACATCAATGAAATTGCCGGTCTTTTCATCGGTATGATGATACTGGTCGGACTGATTCAGGGATATAATTTCAGTGAAATTGCGCAGATTTTTATTGAAGCCTGCCGTGATATCATGTTCGGTGCGCTGGTATGCGGTGTTGCGAAGACCATTCTTCTGGTAATGCAGGACGGTATGATTATGGATACCTTTACCAATGCTATTGTAGGCATTGCGGATACCAACAACAAGTATCTGTCTGCCTTTATGATGCTGATTACGCAGAATCTGCTGAACTTCTTCATTCCGTCCGGAAGCGGACAGGCTGTAACCAGTATGCCTATTATGGTTCCGATTGCAGATATGGTAGAGCTTCCGAGACAGGTTGCAGTTCTTGCTTATCAGTTCGGAGACGGCTTCTCCAATATGATTTGGCCGACTTCTGTTGCAACATGGTGCGGTATGATGAAACTGCCGATGGACAAATGGTATAAATTTGTACTGCCGCTGGGAGGAATCCTTTTTGCGTTGGAGACTGTATTTATTATGATTGCTACAGCAATCAACTACGGTCCGTTCTAAACAAGGAGAAAAGTTATGAATTGTGTTGATGACAAATTAAAAGAAGAGCTTTTGGAGCTGAGCCGATATATTTATGACAACCCGGAGCTTGGATATGAGGAGTACAAGGCTTCTGCGGCGCATGCGGCACTTTTGGAAAAGCATGGATTTCAGGTGCAGCGCGGTTATTTGGGTATTGAAACAGGCTTTCGCGCAGAATATGTAAAGGGCGAGGGTGCTACAGTTGCGTATCTGTCGGAGTATGATGCGCTTCCGCAGGTAGGACACGGCTGCGGTCATAACATTATGGGAACTCTTTCCACAGGAGCGGCAATTCATCTGAAGGAGCATATGGGAGATTCCCATGGCCGGATTGTTGTAATCGGCACACCTGCGGAAGAAACTGACGGTGCAAAAGTGAAATATTCTAAAGACGGTGCTTTCGATGATGTGGACGTAGCACTGATTTCTCATCCTTTCTGTGCAAATGTAAAGAGCGGCATCTCTTTTGCACTGAAAGCACTCCGTTTTGAGTTTTTCGGAAGGGCTGCTCATGCGGCGGCTGCACCGGAAAAGGGAATCAATGCTTTGGATGCGTGTATCTCAACCTTTGTGAATATAGGTCTTCTGAGGCAGCAGATTGTGCCGACTGCAAGAATTCACGGAATTATAAAGGACGGAGGCACTGCCGCAAATACGATTCCGGAATACGCATGTGCAGAATTCTATGTGCGCGCGACAAGTAAATCTTATCTGGAAAATCTGGCGGAGAGAGTCTGCGCCTGCGCAAGGTCCGGTGCCGAAGCTTCCGGAGCAGAGCTTAAAATTACTGAGTTTGAAACAGGAAATGACAATCTGCTGACAAACCGGGCGCTGCAGGAGTGTCTGTGCAGAAATCTTGCAAAAGTAGGCATTACAGATATCGAAGAGGCGGGAGAAGCCAATGGTTCTACCGATGTAGGAAATGTGAGCCATGTCTGCCCGACTATTCATCCTTCCTGGAACATTATGGCGCCGGGTGAAGTGTATTCTACTCATACGGTGGAATTCAGAGAAGCGACACTGCGGCAGCCGGCAAAGGACGCACTGATGGTAAATGTCTGTGCGATGGCTATGGCAGGAAAAGAAATCCTGGATGATCCGGAACTTCTTGCAGAAATCAAAAGAGAATTTGCAGAAGCAGTTGCAAACGACTGATACAGAAGAGATTTTGTATTAAAATCCATATAAACCTAAAAGAGGGTATCGCAAAACCACCAGATTAGATGATTTTGAGCGATATCCTCTCTTCTATTTTCTTTTCTGAGTCGGGTTTGTCAAGTAAAATGTGTAAGTTTTAGAAAAATATTTTGGGGGAGGTAAACCTCCCCGTTCCTATACTAGAATACTTTTTAGCGTTAATTCATTATCTAGAAGCTATCACATGCCAAAAGCTCATCCTCAATAGACGAAAATACTTTCTTTCCTGCTTTATGATTATTGGATACAAATTCTGGTCTATATATATTGTTTGAAACAACGGAACCGTCGATGTATGCTGTTTCAAATCCTAATCGTACTTCATCAATTTTCCCCATATCTCTTTCTCCATTATTTTTCTTCAATCCCCTGCTACTAGTATATTCTTTTCTCCACTCACTTTCAAAGGTTTTTATCATAACAACCCTTTTTGATTCGGTATCTTCTTCGGAAAAAGTAAGGGAACAGGCCAGCTAGACTTGTTCCCTTACTTTTTATGCAACATTCAGTTTTAAAATCAGGGCAATAGATACCTTGCTGCCGCTTTTCTACTCTTCTTTCCGTCTCAGAATATCGCAGGCGTCCGCTTTGCCGCTTAATCTCACGCGCAGCTTCTGCTGGGGATGTGGCGCGCTCTCCATGGCTTCGCCTTCTTCATTCAGGATAGCTTCTACCCTGACAGCCAGATTTTCTCCGTCCGGCTTCATGATCTCAATCATTTCTCCCACAGAAAACTTATTCCGCTGCTCCAGGTGGATATAGTTTTCCGCGTCCACGTCTCCAACAATTCCCAGATAAGTGTAGCCCTTCTGATAGGTATTATTATCGTAAATCTGAGAACTCTCATCCGGCTTTCCATAGAAAAATCCGGTGGTGAACTCCCGGTAGGTGCAGGCCGCAATCTGCTCTTTGTACCAGGGCAGGTTTTTCTCGTAGAGCTCCCGGGACTGCAGGCAGTCGTCAATGGCCTTTCGATAGGTTCTCGCTACCGTCGCCACGTAAAGGGCCGTCTTCATCCGCCCCTCAATCTTGAAGCTGTCAATACCGGATTCCAGAAGCTCCGGAATATGCTCGATCATGCAGAGATCCTTGGAATTGAAAATATAGGTTCCCCGCTCATTTTCATAGACCGGCAGATACTCGCCCGGGCGGCTCTCCTCCATCACTGCGTATTTCCAGCGGCAAGGATGGGTGCAGGCGCCCTGATTAGCGTCCCGACCGGTGAAATAATTACTTAAGAGGCAGCGGCCGGAATAAGAGATACACATGGCCCCGTGTACAAAGGTCTCTATCTCCAGATCATCCGGAATATGCGCCCGCAGCTCCCGCAGTTCTTCCATGGAAAGCTCTCTGGCGGACACCACTCGTTTCGCGCCCTGCTGATACCAGAACTGATAGGTCAGGTAATTGGTATTGTTGGCCTGGGTGCTGATGTGTCGCTCGATCTCCGGGCAAATCTCCTTTGCCAGCATAAAGACGCCCGGATCCGCGATAATCAATGCATCCGGTTTGATCTCTTTCAGCTCTTCAAAATAAGCCCTTACTCCTTCCAGATCCCGGTTATGGGCCAGAATATTTGCTGTCACATAGACCTTCACCCCATGGGCATGGGCGAAGGCAATTCCCTCTTTCATGTCTTCCATGGAGAAATTTTTAGCCTTGGCGCGCAGACCAAAGGCCTCCCCGCCAATATACACCGCATCTGCGCCAAATACTACAGCAGTCTTCAGTACCTCCAAGCTGCTGGCCGGAATCAAAAGCTCCGGTTTTCTCTCTGTACTCATACTTGCTCCTTTTTTATAACCATTCCTTATCAAAACAGTTACACTGAATCATTTCCTTGCTTCACGCTTACAGTTACACCATCCCCCAACGGTAACACCGATGTGGTCAACTCCGGATGGTGAGTCAGAGTATACAGATATTCCCGCATTCGGCTGTGAATGGTCCGATCCCGGCGCTCCACCGCGAAGCGGGACTCGATGATATCGCCGTCCTGCAATACATTGTCAGAAAGTAAAATGCCGCCCGGTGCCAAAAGCCGGAACACATCTGGCAGAAAATGAATATACTGACCCTTGGCCGCATCCATGAAAATAAAATCATAGCTTCCGGTAAGCCCTTTCAGGATCTCCGCAGCGTCACCCTCCAGAAGGGTGATCTGATCCTCCCGTCCGGCCCGCCGGAAATTCTCTTTGGCAATGGGAATCCGCTTTTCATACTTTTCAATGGTAGTAATGCGCGTGTCCGACGGACTGTATTCTGCCATTAGAAGCGCAGAAAAGCCTATGGCCGTTCCTACCTCCAGGATGACTTTCGGCTTCTGTACTGCAAGCAGCGTCTTCAGAAAGCTCTGCGTCTCCCGGCGTATGATCGGCACATAGGTCTCCAGTGCTTCTTTTTCTATTTGGTTTAAAAGCTCTGTATTGCCCATATCAAGGGAATTGATATAGGCCGTGGTTCTCTCTCCTGCTATCACTTACGATTCTTCCTCTTGTCCCCAGTCAAACTCCACATCCTCCCCGGATAGTACCGCCATCAGCTGACGGGGCTTCATGGCCGTCGAAAGGGTGTAGGTACCGGGCTTCATGGTCTTAGAATATTTGGAACAGAGAACCTGAATATAGAACAGCTTCCAGTCCTCTACCAATCCCTTTTTCTCCAGCAATCTGGCTATGTCCATCTTGGACACGCCATCAGGTACTGTCACGGAAATGGTTCTTCCGGGCATGGGATCCACAGCCTCTTCCTGAAATACGGAATGTCCATAAGAAAACGCCATGCTGCCAAGCCGGAAAATCCCCAGCGCAACCACTGCGATAATCACAATCTTCAAGGTAATCGATAGTACTGTCAAAGCTGCTTTTTTTGTATTCATTCCAGGTCCTCTTATACGTATCAGTTACTATACTTCCATAATAATCGGCAGAATCATCGGACTTCTCTTCGTCTTCTTCCAAATGAAGTCGTTCAGGGCATCCTTGATGACATTCTTCAGCTTGCCCCAGTCAGAAATACCTCTGCCGAGACAATCATTCACGGCATCATTTACCACATTTCTGGCTTCTTCCATCAGATCCTCAGACTCACGCACATAGACGAAACCACGGGATACGATGTCCGGTCCGGCAAGCAGCTGATTGCTGTATTTCTCCAGAGTCATAACGACAATCATGATACCATCTTCTGCCAGATGCTGGCGGTCACGCAGTACGATATTGCCTACGTCGCCAATACCGAGACCGTCTACCAGAATCGCTCCTGTATGCACATGATCTACAATCTTTGCGCTCTCATCACACAGCTCCAGCACATCGCCGGAGGTCATTACAAAAATATTTTCCTTCGGAATCCCCAGGCTCTGTGCAACATCAGCCTGAGCCTTCAGATGGCGGTATTCACCGTGTACCGGAATCGCATATTTCGGACGCACCAGAGAGTAAATCAGCTTAATCTCCTCCTGGCATGCATGACCGGACACATGGGCATCCTGGAAAATGACATCGGCCCCCTTCATGGACAGTTCATTGATAACGCGGGAAACCGCCTTTTCATTACCCGGAATCGCTTTGGAACTGAATACGACGGTATCCCCCGGCTTAATCTGGACTTTTTTATGGATATTTGCCGCCATACGGGACAGAGCCGCCATGGACTCGCCCTGACTTCCTGTGGTAATCAGGACTACCTGATTATCCGGATAATTCTTCATCTGTTCAATGTCAATCAGCGTCTTATCCGGAATACTCAGGTAACCCAGCTCCGATGCTGTAGAAATGACATTGACCATACTACGCCCCTCGATAACTACCTTACGTCCATACTTGTAAGCAGAGTTGATGATCTGCTGTACGCGGTCTACATTGGACGCAAAGGTTGCAATGATAATACGGGAATCCTGATGATCGGACATAATACCATCGAACACCTTGCCGACCGTACGCTCGGACATGGTGAAGCCCGGACGCTCCGCATTGGTACTGTCGCACATCAGGGCCAAAACGCCCTTCTTTCCAATCTCGCCGAAACGCTGCAGGTCGATAGCATCGCCAAATACCGGCGTGTAGTCTACCTTGAAGTCTCCGGTATGCACGACGATGCCTGCCGGAGAGTAAATCGCCAGCGCAGACGCGTCCACGATACTGTGGTTTGTCTTGATAAACTCAATCCGGAACGCGCCCAGATTGATAGACTGACCATGCTGAATGACTTTGCGTTTCACATGATTCAACATATTATGCTCTTTCAGCTTGTGATCAATCAGACCAATAGTCAGCTTAGTTGCGTAGATCGGTACATTGATCTCCTTCAGGACATAGGGAATGGCTCCGATATGATCCTCGTGTCCATGGGTGATCACAAAGCCCTTCACCTTCTGAATATTCTCCTTCAGATAGCTGATATCCGGAATAACCAGATCGATGCCCAGCATATCATCCTCCGGAAATGCCATTCCGCAGTCCACAACAATAATACTGTCTTCGAATTCAAAGGCAGTAATGTTCATTCCGATCTGCTCCAGTCCGCCGAGGGGAATGATCCGCAATTTTGAATTGTTAATATTTCTCAAACTCTTTCCTCCTGTAAATAATAGCTGTTACTTATGTTCCTTTTCCAAACAGTCTTTACAGTATCCGTAGAGTTTTACCTCATGATCGATCACCTGAAATCCAAGCGCTTCTCTGACCCCCGACTCAAGCGCTTCCAGCATATCATCCTGAAATGCGGACACCTTTCCGCATCTCATACATATTAAATGATGGTATCTGTGATGTTCCTTCTCCTCGATGCTTCCAATCTCATAACGGATAAAGCCGTCATCCAGATTGATCCGATCAATCAGTTCCAGCTCTAACAATAACTGAACTGTTCTATAAACAGTAGCCAATCCGATATCCGGATTTTCTACTTTTACTCGCTCATAAATTTCTTCTGCTGTCAGATGCTGCTCCGGGTTCTCCGCCAGCACCTCCAGCACAACCAGACGCTGTCTGGTCATTTTAAATCCTTTTTCTTTTAATAAATCTTTAAATCTGTCTCTGTCTACTGCCATAGAAATCACCTTCCTTTTTCCTTATTTTTACAAGGTGAGATCCACATCCTCCAAAAGCTGCTCAAAAATGCCCATGACACTTTCCAGCTCCTGATCATCTTCTACGATTTCATAAAGAGCTTCACTGTCTCCATCAGAAGATAAATCCTTTAAAATCAGTGCTTCCCCGTCGTCCTCCTGGGAATCTGTCACCAAAATATAGTCCACCCCGTTCAGGCGTGTCTCCTCCAGGACATAAAAATCCACGGTTTCTCCGGTCTCTTTATGAGTAAACGAAATCTTTTCCATGTAAGTTACTCCTCATCTTCCGCCTGTGCGGTATCAGAATTGTTTGCCGAATTCTTCAAACTATCCAGATAGCCCTGTAAAATCAACGCTGCCGCCATAGAATCCACGAATTCTCCCCGGTTTTCCCGGCGCACACCGCCTTCCATCATAGCCCGGTTGGCTGCTACAGTCGTGAGACGTTCATCCCACATCACAACAGGCAGACCCGTTCTCTTTTCCAGCATTTCTTTAAATGCGAGAGACTTCTCGGCCCGCTCACCCATGGTATTATTCATATTTTTCGGAAGTCCCAGCACGAAGCTCTCGGCCCGGTACTCCTTCGCCAGCTCTTCTATTCTGGCAAGCGTCTGGCGAAGCTTGCTCTCGGATTTTCTCCGGACAATCTCCACTGGCTGGGCCGTAATACCCAGCGGATCGCTGACTGCGACGCCTACTGTCTTGGAACCAAAGTCCAGTCCCAGAATTCTCATATACAACTCCTTGCTACAGCTTTGCCTCGATATAAACTTTCAGAAGTTCTTCCACCAGCTCGTCGCGCTCCACCTTCATAATCAGGCTGCGAGCGTTGTTATGACTGGTAATATAGGTCGGATCTCCGGACATAATATAACCCACGATCTGATTCACCGGATTATATCCCTTTTCTGTCATCGCCTGATATACCTGGTTCAGGATATCCCCTACCCGGTTCTCAGATTCCGGCAATACTTTGAAATTCTGTGTGCTATCCATTTTGCTCATTTTCATCACGCTCCTGACACCACTACAAACTATTGTACTCTATCTTTTGCAAAAATACAAGTCCTAGATCCGATTTAACGGCTTTGCAGCGCACAAACGTTCTTCTATAGTATCTCCAATTACAGCCGTAATAATCTGATTCGTCAGATCTTCATCAGAAATAACCGCTGCGCGAATGTATTCTTTTGTATGGCCCACCTGATATTCTACACCATCTATCACCATATTTTCCTCAATCAGAATCTCCACCTGCTGACCACGGAGTTCCTCCATATACTGTCTGGAATGCGCTGCATCCAGGGCCAGCAGCACATGGCTGCGCTCGGTCTTTATCTGCTCGGGAACCTGATGCTCCATAACAGCCGCACGTGTTCCCTTTCTTCTGGAATATTTAAAAATATGGGTCTCAAATAAATGAATCCGCTTCAGGAATTCCACCGTCTCCGCAAATTCCTCTTCTGTCTCGCCAGGGAATCCCACGATGACGTCCGTGGTCAGGGCCGGATGGGCGAATTTTTCCCGGAGAAGTTCGCAGCTCTTTGCGTATTCTTCCGCGGTATAGCGACGGTTCATCCGCTTCAGGGTGGCGTCGCAGCCGCTCTGAAGGGACAGGTGGAAATGAGGACAGAACTTCGGCATCTTTGCCAGCATTTCCGCGAATTCTTCTGTGATAATCCGGGGCTCCAGGGAGCCCAAACGGATGCGATCAATGCCGTCTATCTCATTTACCGCCTGAATCAAAGTCAGAAGATTCTCTCCTTCCAGATCCACGCCGTAGGAGCTTAAGTGAATGCCGGTCAGAACCACCTCCCGGTAGCCTGCAGCCGCCAGCTCCCGGATTTCCGCGCAGACATCGCTGCTCTCCCGGCTGCGGACTCGTCCTCTGGCATAGGGAATTACACAGTAGCTGCAGAACTGATTACAGCCATCCTGTACCTTCACATAAGCTCTGGTATGCTCTGCGGTTTTCGTGACCGTCATATTTTCATATTCCTTTGTGTGGTTGATGTCGATGATGGTTTCCTCATCTACGCCTTCCTCGTAGGACTGCAGAATCTTCAGCAGATCTTTTTTCCGATTATTTCCAATCAGCAAATCTACTGCCGCGTCCTCCCGGAGCTCCGCCTCCGCCGTCTGTACATAGCAGCCCACCGCTACCACCAGCGCTTCCGGGTTCTGCTTTTTTGCCCGGTGCAGCATCTGCCGGGATTTTCGATCCGCGATATTCGTTACCGAGCAGGTATTGACAATATAGATATCTGCTTTCTCCTCAAAGGGTACAATCTCATAGCCTGCCTGTTCCAGCATCTGCTGCATGCCCTCTGTCTCATATGCGTTTACCTTGCAGCCCAGGTTATGAAGCGCTACTTTTTTCATTTTCCAACCTCTTTCCAAAAATATGTGATTTCCCATTGACTTTTCCTGCACCCGGTATTAAGATCGTAGCTATAGTAAGCGATTATCAGGAGGGTATTGTCATGAAAACAGTCAAAATTTGTCTGAATTCTATCGAGAAAGTGAAATCCTTTGTAAATGATATTACAAAGTTTGATGTAGATTTCGATCTGGTATCCGGACGCTACGTCATCGACGCAAAGTCCATTATGGGTATCTTCAGCCTGGATCTGTCCAAGCCGATTGACTTAAGCATCCACGCGGACGAGGAACTGGATTCCATTCTGAACATTCTGAAGCCGTATCTCATCGAAGAATAATTCACAAAGATTTTCACTCTACATAAAAATCAGCTCGGCGTCGCCGGGCTGATTCTTTTTACTTCCCTTTTCGCAACTTCTTTCAGTATACAGAGTTGCGGAGGATTTTTCAAGGTCTATTCTTCTTTCCTTACTTTCCGCAGTATTTCCTCCGCCGACACCCCGTAAAGCTTCGCAATGGCGATAAGATTCGCGGTGCTGGGATCGGACGCGCCGCTCTCCCATTTGGAGACGGCCTGGCGGCTGACGCCCAGGGCCTCGGCTACGAATTCCTGCGTCATTTTGCACGCAGCCCGATGGGCTTTCAGGATCTCGCCCAGAGTACGGGCAGTCTCTGCCTTTTCTTTGCGGACGGGATCTGCTTTCAGGTATTTTCGCAGGGCTTTTACCAGCAGGACAAAAAGGTAAATCAGTCCACCGACGATCAGCGCGAAAATGAGCAGATTGATGAAAGTGACAATCGTTCCGATTAGCATAAGATGGAATCCTCCTGTTCTGTCTTTGATACCGGAATCATAGCAGATACGGGCAGTTGCCTCCACCAACTATCGCGCAACCGACAGTTTTTTTACGACTGCTTCAAACTCGTAAAATAAATCAATATAAGTTTCCACAATCGTGCCGCAGTGTTCCTTCACAATTTCGCAGTCATAATCATGCATCAGCTCATTTCTCACCTTCAGCATTTCCATCCAGGCGTCATCGGAAATCAAATTTGCCTTGAAAGCCTCCCGAAACACCTCCCGCGGCGAGCCTGCCACAAAACCGGTAATGGCATAATATTGCACCAGGATGTCCTTCATGACTTTCCATGCCAGGTCAAAGGTAATACTGAATTTGGCGCTGGTTCCGCTTAAAACAAAGGAATCGGACAGATCTCTCTGCTTTGCCTCCGCCAGCGCATCCAGGGAATTGCAGAATGATGTAAAACGTTTGTTAAATTTCTCGTCCATATTGCCTGATATCCTCCAATAGCAGCTGATTTTTACAGGTATCCAGATTCAACAGGTCCACACTGTAAAGAGTTGGAAGCTCCTCTATTTTTTCTGCCAACAGTTCAAATTTTTCCACTCCTGTCACGGCAATGTCAATGTCGCTTCTCTCCCGTGCCGTATGCTTTGCCCTGGATCCATATAAAATCACTCTTTGGGCATGAAAGCTTCTGCAAAGCTTTGCTGCTTCCTGTATTACTTCTTCTGCGGTCATCTGCGACACCTTCTTTCTATGAATCCTGCTTATTTCATTACCCTACCACAATCAGTTCTGCCGTCTCGATGGCCTTGTCTACCATCTCGTCGATCTGCTCCATCAGCTTCTGCTCGGAGCGCTTGATCACGTTGATGTTCGGCTTGGTTACTGGGTGCTTTGCCACGAAGATGGTGCAACAGTCCTCAAAGGGCTGAATCGACGTCTCATAAGTATCGATCTGCTTGGAAATCGTTACGATATCTTCCTTATCATACGCAATCAGCGGCCGGAATACGGGCATGGTGCAAACCTCATTGGTGGCTGCCAGACTCTGTACGGTCTGGCTGGCTACCTGGCCGATGCTCTCGCCGGTGATCAGGCCCAGGGAGCCGGTCTTCTCCGCAATCCGCTCCGCGATCCGCATCATATAACGGCGCATGATAATCGTCAGCTCATCGTGGGGACATTTCTCATAGATATATAACTGAATCTCCGTAAAATTCACCACATACAGGTAAATGGGGCCGGTGTAACGGGCCACCTTCGCCGCCAGATCTACCACCTTCTGCTTCGCGCGCTCGCTGGTGTAGGGCGGCGCATGGAAGTATACCGCGTCAATCTTGACGCCGCGCTTGGCTACCATGTAGCCTGCCACCGGGCTGTCAATACCGCCGGATAAAAGCAGCATGGATTTTCCGTTGGTGCCGATGGGCATACCGCCCGGACCCGGGATAATGTCAGAGTACAGATAAATGTGCTCCCGCACTTCCACATGAATCATCAGCTCCGGCTCATGCACATCTACGCGCATACCCGGAAACGCGTCCAGAATCCGTCCGCCCAGCTCCGCGTTCATTTCCATGGAAGCCTTCGGATAGGTCTTGCGGGCACGGCGGGCCTGCACCTTAAAGGTTTTCTCACAATTCTCGCCATAACGGGCCTTTAAGTAAGCCACCACATCATCGCCCAGCTTCTCAAAGCCTTCATCTTCCAGAATCACCACCGGGCAGATACCCACGATACCGAATACCCGGCGCATGGCTGCCACCGCGTCATCGTAATCGTACTCGCCCTCAGTGTGGACATAGATACGTCCCTGATCCTTAGTTACTTTAAAGGTGCCCTCCACATGCTTCAGGGCATGGCGGATCTGCGCCACCAGCGCGTCCTCAAAGAGATACCGGTTCTTTCCCTTGATGCCGATTTCTCCGTATTTAATCAAAAATGCATGAAAAAACATGTTGTTCCCCTTTCTATGTTCAAGCAGGCAGACCTCCGTCTCCCGCCATGTTACCGTCTGGTAAAACGGCGCAGCATCGGCAGTAAGGTCCGAAGCGCCTCCAGTGTGTAATCCAGTTCCTCTTTCGTCGTAAATTCACTGAAGCTGAAACGAATGGTGGAGTCCAGAAGCTCCTTCTTTACGTGAATGGCCTTCAGCGTCTCGCTGACTGCCGGATGGTTGGATGCACAGGCGGAGCCGGAGGACACGTAAATACCCTTATCCTCCAGAGAATGGAGCAGCACCTCGCTTCGCACTCCCGCAAAGCTGACGCTGACGATATGGGGCGCGCCTTCTCTGCTCCGGGGACCGTTCACAGAGGTTCCCTCTATCCTGCCAATCTCTTCGATGAAGTATTCCCGAAGCCCGTACAGACGGTCAATCTTCTCATTGAAATCCGTATAAATCTCCTTCACGGCCTCACCCAGTCCAGCGATGCCCGGTACATTTTCCGTGCCGGAACGCAGGTCCCGCTGCTGTCCGCCGCCGAAGAGAATCGGATGAATTTTCACATACTCGTCCACGTACAGGATGCCCATGCCCTTGGGGCCGTGAATCTTGTGGCCGCTGACGCTCAGCATGTCGATACCCATTTTTTTCGGCAGAATCCGGAACTTTCCGTAGCCCTGTACAGCGTCCACATGGAACAGAATGGGCTTCTCCCTGTTTTTCAGAAGCTTTCCAATCTCCTCGATGGGCTGTACCGCGCCAATCTCATTATTTACATACATAACAGACACCAGAATGGTTTCATCGGTCAGAGCCGCTTCCAGATCCGCGATGCGCACCACGCCCTGTTCATCCACCGGCAGATACGTCACCTGAAAGCCCTGCTTTTCCAGCTCCTTCATGGTATTCAGGATGGCCGGATGCTCAATCCGGGTGGTAATCAGGTGCTTTCCCGCCCGCTGATTGGCATGGGCCGCGCCCATGAGCGCCAGGTTATCACTCTCTGTTCCACCGGAGGTAAAATAGATCTCCTTGGGCTCCACCTTCAGATTCTTCGCAATGATTTCTTTCGCCTCACGGACGTATTTCTCCGCGTCTACCCCCTTCTGATGTAAGGAGGACGGGTTGCCGTAGTCCTCGGTCATGACCTGATACATCAGCCTGGCTGCTTCCGGGAAGCAGCGGGTGGTGGCTGAATTATCTAAATAAACTTCCATTTTTTACTCCTCCAGCAGATATCCCAGCATAGCCATCACCGCCAGCCCTGCCGTCTCAGTCCGCAGAATCCTCTTTCCCAGCGTAATGGCCTGTGCCCCTGCTGCCACAGCTTCCTCCACTTCGCTCTCCTCAAAGCCTCCCTCGGGCCCGATAAAGATACCCACAGACTGTCCGGGCTGAATGCTTCCCATGACCCGCCTGGTTTCGGCCATATTTTCGGCCCGCTCGTAGGGAATCAGAAGCACGTCCAGCTTTTTCGCCTCTTCCAGAGCTTTCCCAAAGGTCATCACTCCGCTCACCTCCGGAATCACGCCACGGCCTGACTGCTTGGCCGCGCTCTCTGAGATGGTATTCCAGCGCTTCAGCCGTGTCTGCTCCTTTTTCGCGTCCAGCTTCACCACAGCACGCTTCGTGGATACCGGAACAATCCGAGCCACTCCCAGCTCCACGCATTTCTGGACGATGAGATCCATCTTATCGCTTTTCGGAAGCCCCTGAAACAGGGTAACGGCTGAGGCAAGCTCCGCATTGCCGTCAAGCTTCCAGAGAATCTGGGCGCGCACCTCATTTTCACCAAGATCGGTAAGCTTACAACGGTACTCCGCGCCCCGGCCGTCGGCGATCAGCACTTCCTCGTCTGCCCGCATACGGAGAACATTCCGGATGTGATTCACATCCGCGCCGGTGATTATGATTTCCTTTTCCCCGATATTACCGGGTTCTGCAAAAAAACGATGCATCCTACTGCTGCCACTCAAAATGTGTGTAAATATACTCACATCGAGATAATGTAAACTCTCACAAGTTTTACTTACTGTTTCGTCGTGTATGCTTTGGATTGACCAAAATCATATCTACTCACAAGTTCTTGTACACTCCACAGTCGTTAATTCCCGTGTAAGCCCACGGTACATACCTACGTTTGCCTTTATTTATGCAACTTCGTAAGTCGTAGCATCTCTCAGATTAAGTGCAGCATTGAAATCTCTGTCTTCGATATAACCACAGTCACATCGGAAGATTCTGTCTGAAAGTTTTAAGTCTTTCCTGATAGCTCCGCAACAATGACAAGTTTTAGATGATGGATACCATCTGTCTACTACACGAAGTTCAATTCCTCTTTCTTTGCATTTAGCTTGAAGTTTTGTTCTAAATGCATAAAACTTCTGCGAAGCAACTGCCTTTGATAGATGTTTGTTCTTCACCATTCCTGATACGTTTAAATCTTCAATCGTTATATAAGATGGTTTGGTTTTCACTATCTCTGCGATTGTTTTGTTGATATAGTCCGTACGGATATTGTCTATTTTATGATGAAGTTTCTGTACCTTGAGTTTTTGTTTCTGTATATTCGCTCTTTGAGTGGACTCTCCTTTCTTTAAATTTTCATACTTTCGAGAAAGACTTCTTTGTTCTCGAATCAGCTGTTTTTCAAGTTTCTTTAATTTTGCAGATTTGTTAATATTCTTATAGGTTTTACCATTAGAAACAATGGCAAATTCCTTTAATCCAAGGTCAATGCCAATTCCTTCCTTTGAATGATTGGCTATTTTGTTATTTGGAATTTCTATAAGAACTGAAACATAGTATCTGTCAGCTTTTATTGAAACATGACCGCTTTTAATCACATACCCGTCTTTGGTAGTAGGAACGTATCCTTTTTCTTTCATACGAACCCAGCCAAGTGATGGAATATTAATTCTGTGTCTTTCACATCGGCAATCCTTTGGATTATTCTTTACGAAATACATCTTCACATCAGAGCTTCCTTTCTTTTTAAAATTAGGAAAACCACTTTGATGTTTGAAAAATCTGGTAAATGCGACAGAACCATTTTCGATTGAACGCTTTACAGATTTTGAACTGACTTCCTTAATCCATAACTTATCTGGATTTTGGGGAAGATACTCATTGTTCAGCCAGACACTAAAACTTTTACCACTCATAAACTTTTCTCCATTGTCATGAAGTTCTTTATTATGGGCGAGATAGAAGTTGTAAATATATCTACAAGTTCCTATTGTCTTACGAATCTTAACTTTCTGTTCCTCTGTCGGATTTATTTCCGTCTTGAAGCTCTTTAGCAATGTCCTCATCCTTTTCTATTTGGTTTTTATACTTACGAAGCCCGTACAACCTACAAGAAAACACATGGAGTATTGAAGCAATAACGCCTATCAGTTGGAGTTCGATTTGCTTTTAGAGTTCCTTCCCTATCCCAGCGTTGCAATGTCTTAACAGACACGCCTAACAATTCAGCAAACTCTTTTGGCTTGTAATTTGTGATATTTGGTGTGTTCATAACAGCTTACTCCTTTGGGCGCATTTAAACACATTTGATCACATTTGTCAATTATTTTAATTTTTTAACATTTCCTCCTTACGAGCTGTTACGCTGACCCACTCGCCCTGATGGGTAACCTCCAATACGGTCAGGCCGCATTTCTTCACGGTCTCCACCACCAGGTCTTCCTTGTCGTCTATAATACCGGAGGTAATGTAGACGCCGCCCGGCTTTAACTGGGACAGAATCACCGGCGTCAGCGGCACCAGCACCTCCGCCAGAATGTTCGCTACTACGATATCATAGCACTCATAGCCAACCCGATCCTGAATTTCTTTTTCTGTGATGATATTGCCAATCATCATTTCAAAGGAAGCCGGATCGATTCCATTGACTTCCATATTTTCCCTTACAGCCTCTACCGCGCAGGGATCCAGATCGGTTCCTACCGCGTGCTTCGCTCCCAGCTTCAGACTGATGATGGACAGGATACCACTGCCGGTTCCCACGTCCAGAAGCTCCGTCTCCGGCGTCAGAAACTTGCGAAGCTGGCGGATACACAGCTGTGTCGTCTCATGCATACCGGTTCCGAAAGCGGTTCCCGGATCGATCTGAATCAGAAGCTTCTCCCGATCCTCCGGCTTTACCTCTTCCCAGGAGGGCTTGATCAGGATATCGTCCACGTAAAACTGATGGAAGAACTCCTTCCAGTTGTTGATCCAGTCCTTATCCTCGGTCTCGGAGGCCTGAATCGTAGCTTCTCCGATCTCCACGCCCCAGCCTGCGATTTCTTTTAAGCCCTCGCGCACCCGCTCCAGCATTTCCTCCTGATCCGCATCCGGCTCCAGATAAAAGCTGATATAGGCCACGCCGTCGTCCGCCGGACCCTCCGGCAGAATATCCACGAACATCTGCTCCTTTTCTCTCTGGGACAGGGGAACCTTGTCCTCGATCTCAATTCCCTCGATTCCCACGTCCTGCATCATACTGCTGATGAGATCCTCGGCCTCTGTCCGGGTCTTCAATGTGTATTTATTCCATTTCATATAAAAGCACCTCTCATTTTCGTGTTTCCTGCATCACTTTTCTGCATCTTTCCCCGCAAATGCTCCGGGCTGACCCAAACAGTGACTATATCACAACAAAAGGGGCACCTTTCCAAGCGCCCACACTCTATATTAACATAACATAAAAGGAACGCCCCGACAAGTACTGTCGGAACGTTTCTTTTAATTTACTTTTACTTTTAATTTTCCATGAATTTCTTTATGGATTTATCCGTGCCAGATGTACAATCAGATAGGTCTGCTCTTCCCGGGTGATTTCTTTTTTTAACAGGTTGAAGATATATTTCTGAATCTGCGCCACACAGTCCACTGCCTGCTTCTGCTCCCGGGCAACAGAATCATAAAGGGACAGGACTCCATCCTCCAGCATGTGATCCTCCAATACGCGTTGTAAAAAGAACTGCATGTGCACCACAAACCGGGAATAATTGATACTACTTTCATCTAGCTGCTTTCTATAATACAGCTGCACAATCTGAAAGATATCCTTCAGCATTTTAACCATCAACATGCCATTTTCCGCGCCTGCATCCTTATCGCTCTGTTCCATCTGCGCATTCACCAGATGAAACGCTATATTGCCTGCTTCCTCTTCCGGCAGTTCCTTCTTCAAGCGTTTGTTCAGGAAATCCAGCACCTGGCTTCCCACCTGATACTCCTTTGGATAAAATTTCCGAATCTCCCACAGCATACGGTTCTGAAGCATGATCCCCTTTTCCTGCCGCTCCAGCGCATAGATCAGGTGGTCGAACAGTGTCACAAAGATCTGCTCATTGAGTTTCCCTTCCATCCTTTCCTGTGCCAGTCCGATGGCATCCTGAATAGCCTCTGCATATTCAGCCGGTGCATCCTCCACCAGGCGGATATAATCCCTGCTGTTTTTTTCTTCTTTGAGCATGTAGACTTTTTCCACATCCTCTTTTCTTACCTGGTCCCCCACTTTATAGGAAAATCGAAGTCCCCGCCCCATGGCAATCTGCTCCTGGCCCTTTTCCTCCACCAGAAGCAGGTTGTTATTGAGAACCTTTTTGATTACCATCTCCCGTTTCCTCCCCCTCTTCGGATTATCAGAGACTTTTCCCATTCTCCCGAATGACATTCTGATACCAGTAAAAGCTGTCCTTCCGATATCTCTTCAACTCTTTCAATTCAAACTCATCCCGATCCACATAGATAAAACCGTAGCGCTTCCGATAACCCTGATGGGTACTGACCACGTCAATAGCTGCCCAGGGACAATACCCCAGCATATCCACACCGTCTGTAATAGCCAGCTTCATCTGATGCAGATGCTCCCGGATAAAATCAATCCGGTATGCGTCATGAATGCTTCCGTCCTCTTCCAGCGTATCCGGTGCGCCGATTCCATTTTCTGTAATCAGGATCGGAAGCCGGTATCGCTCGTAGGTCTTTCTTAAAGTATAACGGAATCCTACCGGATCCACAACCCATCCATACTGGGTTTTTCCCACATATTCATTTTCTGCCGGTCGGTATACCCCCTGTTCTCCTAGCATAATCTGCTGATCACCGGCCCGGGCCGCCACATCGGAGGCATCTCCTCTGCTGGCTGCAATGGTTGCTGTGGAGTAATAATTCATGGCAATAAAATCCGGCTTTGCATTCTTCAGGATTTCCCTGTCTCCATTCGTCACCTCCGGTGCTATCTTCCGATCTTTCATATACTCCCATGCCAACGGGTGATACCAGCCGTACACCGGAACATCGGCGAAATTCCAACAGCGCAGAACCTCCCAGTTATGGGCGGCGATGGCATCCTCCGGTCTGCAGGTGGCCGGATACATGGCTGTCAGATTCAGCGCCGGTCCAATCATACCTCCCGGAACCATCTGATGAAACAATTTCATGACCTCCGCCTGGGCCAGCATCATATGATGATTCTGCTGATACATCACCTTCTTTGAAGGAAGCTCTCCGCCATTCGGCAGTCCAATGGCTCCCGGATGGAGAATCATGGTATTCTGCTCATTGATGGTCAGCCAATATTTCACTTCTCCACCAAAATGTTTAAATAAAACCTTCGCGTAATTGACAAATGCATCGATGGTATCGCGATTTAGCCAGCCTCCTTTTTCTTCCAGGCAATAGGGTAAATCAAAATGATACATGGTCACGACCGGTTCAATTTCGTACTTTCTGCATTCCCTGATGAGATTTCCATAAAACTCCAGCCCCTTCGCATTCACTTCCCCGGTTCCTCCCGGAAGAATCCGGGTCCAGGCGATAGAGAACCGATATGCCTTCAATCCCATCTCCGCAAACATTGCAATATCTTCCCGGTATCTGTGGTAGTGGTCGCTGGCCACAGAAAAATCCGCCACATCTTTCGGATGTTCATACATGTCAATGATAGACGGACTTTTTCCATCCTCCGCCACCGCTCCCTCCACCTGATAGGCTGAAGTGGACGCGCCCCAGAGAAACTTCTCCGGAAACTGCTTCAATTCTTTATACTGCATATTCACTCATTCCTTTTACGCCAACTGCAAAAATGCGTCCCCTACTTTTCCGGTTCCTGATTTTGCAAGTTCAATTTTCTCAAATCCATCCGTATTTGTGACAATCACCGGAATCACCGTGTCGTAGCCTGCAGCCTTTACTGCATCCAGATCGAAGGTCAGCAATAAATCTCCTTTTTTCACCTTATCTCCTGCCTTTACCTCGGGAGTAAAATATTTTCCCTGGAGATTGACTGTATCGATCCCTACATGAATCAGAAGCTCCGCACCCTCTGCCGTCTGCATACCAATCGCATGACCGGTCTCAAAAAACAGAGTAACTTCTCCGTCTGCCGGCGCGTATACCTTACCGTCTGTCGGCATTACCGCGGCGCCCTTGCCGAGTACGCCTTTGGAAAACACATCGTCATTTACTTCAAAAAGCGCAACTGCTTTACCATCCACCGGCAGTACAATTTCTGCATTCTTTTTTTCCGCTGCGACTTCCGATTCTTTTTTGCCTGTCGCAGTCATATTATCCTCTTCATCCTTAAAGCCCAGAATCCAGGACGCCACAAAACCTGCAACAAAGGAAATGATAATCGTAATAATCGCATGCACCACATTCATGGGGTTTTCACCGATAAATGCAGGAATTGCTGTCAGTCCCGGAGATACAAACGCATAACGGACCAGCCCCATAACGCCTGCATAAATGCCTCCAATTGCACCGCCAATCATGGATGCCACAAAGGGGCGCTTCAATTTCAGTAAGACTCCATAGAGACAGGGCTCTGTAATACCCATCACTGCCGTAAATCCGGAAGAAGATGCCAGCTGTTTTAATTCTTTATTTTTTGTTTTCATGGCTACCGCAAGGGTCGCTCCACCCTGCGCGATATTGGATGCCAACATACCCGGCCCATTTACGACCTCATAGCCCAGCGTGGAAATCTGACTGGTAGCAATCGGAGTCATGGCCCACGCAGTACCGGTCAGTGTCAGGAACGGCTGGAACGCACCCATCAGCATGGGAATCAGCCAGCTGACACGGGCGTTCAGAAAGTTCGCGCCGCTCTGGACGATATCATTTAACAGGTTACCCAGCGGGCCAACTGCCAGAAGCGCAATCGGAATCGCTACAAACATCACAATCATCGGCTTCAGGAAGAATTTGATGACAGACGGGGAATACTTCTCCGCAAATCGCTCCACATAGGACATAATCCATACACTCAGGATAATCGGCACTACAGAGTAGGAATAATCTACAAGCACGGCCGGAATTCCAAAAAATGTAATAGCCTCGCCTGCGCCTACCATACCACTCCAGGTGGGATGCAGAAGTGCGCATGCCATAGTCATTGCCATAATCGGGCTACACTTAAACTTCTGAGCCGCGCCATATGCCAGCAGCACCGGCATAAAATAGAAAGGAGCGTCTGAAATAAAGCTCAGCACTTCATACGTTGTATCTGCCTCGCCAACCAGACCAATCAGTACCAGAATCGACAGTACCGCTTTGATCATACCACCACCGATCAGGGCCGGAATCACCGGAGTAAAGGTAGTGGAAATGACGCTGATAATACGATTTACAATACTGATTTTTTCCTGAGGTACCTGAGCATCTCCAGTTTTTTCATTTTCTCCCAGTTCCTCCTTCATAGCACGAAATGCGGTCTGCACTTCATTTCCGATAATAATCTGGAACTGTCCGCCTTTTTCTACCACACCGATGACACCCGGCTGATGTTCAATCTCATCTTTTTCTACCTTACTCATATCGTAAAATTCCATCCGCAGACGCGTAGCGCAATGTGTAAGCTGACGAATATTTTCACTTCCACCAACCAGCTTCAGCAGAGTTTTTCCCAATCCTCTATAATCCATATTTTTCTCCTTTTCCGGCTATCTTGTTTCAATTCCGCCCGATCGGTTTGCGGAATTTTTTTGCTGCAGTGCGATAAAAAAAGACCAAGATAAAAAATAAACTACATGTATATCTTTTACACTTGGTCTTGCCTGCATCACCAGTAACAGCCACTCGCTATTTACTTTACATGTGGAATGATAACACACTTTGTTGGTAAATGCAAGTATTTTTCGTTTTCATTCATTATTTTCTTCGCTTTTACGCAAACACAATACCTACCAGCATTCCGTAAACCGGGATCGTCACCATGGATACCAGCGTGGTAAAGACCACCAGGCCGCTGGCAAAGCCATAGTCGCAGTCGTGCTGGGAGGCCAGAAGCGCCGTAGTGTTGGCCACCGGCATGGAGACCAGGACGGTGATGACTTCGGCCACCAGCGGCTCCAGATGAAGCAGATAACAGACGCCCAGTACGATCAATGGCTGAACCCCCAGACGCAGCACTGTGATCACGCCCAGATCTTTACAGAAAATCCGTCTCATATCCGTCTCACCCATGATAAAGCCAATGGTCAACATAGTCATAGGTGTCAGACACTGGTTGAAGCCGTAGATAGTATCATACAGAAATTCCGGCAGCTTCACCTGAGGAAAAAACATCCACAGGATACCCACAACCGTCGCCAGCACACAGGGGTGGGTCGCCGTCCGCTTCAACGTTTTCGCAAAGCTGCCCGCGCCCTCCTGAAAGCAGTCTAACCCTACGCTCCACATGAAAATCCGGACCGGAAGCAGAAAAACGGAGGCATAGACCAGTCCCGGCGCGCCGTACAGGCCCTCGACGACCGGATTGCCCAGGTAACCGCAGTTGGCGAACTGGAAGGCGTAGCGCATGATACCGCGGCGGCTGTCGTCCATTCCCTTCCACAGAAATTTACTTAAGATATACCAGGTCAGCTGAATCAGAGCTGACATGAGAATCACCACTGCCATAGAACCAAGAGCTGAGGTATCGGATTTGGAAAAGGCGTAGAGAATGTTGCAGGGAAGAATCAGGTTGACCAAAAGATTGGTCAGGCTTTTCCGCCCCTCCGCCGTCACAATTCCTTTTTTTCTGATAAAGACGCCCACCAGGAGCATTGCAAACATCATACCCTGCATGGTCAGCAGGCTTTTCATATCCATCATTGTGTTTTCCTCTTTTGCTGTCTGATTTTATGATTGCTTTAAAAATGATGTGGCTGATCCTTCTGCACTTCCAGAATCGCCGCCGGAATCCGCGCGGTCAGATCCGAGGGCAGCATACCGTATGCTCCTAATTCCTTGCAGGCAATATCCCCGGCCAGACCGTGAAGATAGACAGCCAGGGCGGTGATCCCTCCCGCTTCTGATATTCCTGCTTTGGAAAACCGCGCTTTATCTGTATCTGCTTCGGCACTCCGCTTAGCCGCTGCCATCTGTCCCAGCAAGCCCAGTATCATACCGCCCAACACATCGCCGCTTCCGCCCTTGGCCATCCCGTTATTTCCGGTAGGATTCACATAGCAGCTTCCGTCCGGCAGCGCAGTCACAGTCCCCGGTCCCTTCAGCACCAGGATACAGCCGTATTCCTGCGCAAAATTCAACGCCGCCGTTTCCCGGCCAGCCGCCGGTTCACCGCCCAGATAGTGAAATTCTCCCTCATGGGGCGTCAGAATCGTAAGCAATCCCCTCTCCGCCCGCTTTTGCAGGATCTCCTTTCGGTCTTTGATGGCGTACAGCCCGTCCGCATCCAGAATCAGCGGCGTCTCTGTTTCTTCCAGAATTTTACTTATCAACTTTGGCAGCTCCTGGGAGCGTCCCAGTCCCGGCCCCAGAAGCCCGGCATCGCAGCTGTTCAACCGCTCCAGAATCGGGAAAAAGGCGTCCTTGGAAATCTTTCCGCGGGCTGCAGGCAGCGGCGACGGCATCACTTCCAGACAGTGCCCCGCCACGATTCCATACACCGGCTCCGGCACGCCTAAGAACACCAGCCCGCTTCCGCTCCGGGCCGCCCCATAAGCCGCCAGCACCGGGGCCCCCGTAAAACCCACGCTGCCGCCCGTGATGCTGACCCGTCCAAAGTCGCCCTTATGCCCGTCCGGTCGCCGCCCCGGCAGCGCCTCCGCCGCCAGTTCGCCGGTAAATACCTGCTTTTCCATACCGCACCGCCTTTTCCCGAAAAAATCTGTATCCATTGTAGCACAAAATTTCCGGACTGTGAACCTCTGTGTGCTTTTACTTATGTTTAATCGCCTCAATCGCATACGATTAAGCTCCCTTCGTGTCCTGCTTCCTAAGCCCCTCGAATTCGAGGGGCTTAAATTGAGATTATGGACTTTTCCCACAGCTGCAAAAAGGACTCTCCTTCCCGGAAAGTCCTCTCTGCTGTTCTATCATTCTATTCTCACTTAAATCGTCGCAATATCAATCAGACTAAGCGTCTTCACATCCGTATTTTCCAGACTGGTCACTAACGCCTTCGCCGTATCAATAGCAGTCAGCACATTGACGCCTGTCTCAATGGCATTTCTACGGATAACAAAGCCGTCATGGCTGTGATCCACACCCTGGGAGGGCGTGTCGATAATCAGGTCGATCTTGTGGCCCAGAATCAGGTCCAGGATGTTTGGGGACTCCTGCTCCAGCTTTCTGGTCAGGCGCACGGAGACGTCTGCCTCCATGAGCGCTCTTGCGGTACCCTTGGTGGCGTAGATACAGTAGCCCAGCGCCTCAAAGCGCTTCGCAATCTCCACTGCTTCTTCCTTATCCTCGTCCCGGACGGTCATGATCATATTTTTATACTTGGGCAGACGAATGCCTGCGCCCAGGAACGCCTTGTAAAGGGCCTCGTTGAAGGTTTTGGCAATACCCAGACACTCACCGGTGGATTTCATCTCCGGTCCCAGGCTGATGTCCGCGCCGCGGATCTTCTCGAAGGAGAATACCGGCATCTTCACCGCGTAGTAATCTGCCTCCGGCTGAAGGCCCGGCTGATAGCCCAGATCCTTAATCTTATAACCCAGAATCACCTTGGTAGCCAGCGGTACAATCGGAATACCGGTTACCTTACTGATATAGGGAACCGTACGGCTGGAACGGGGATTTACCTCAATGACGTACACCTCGTCGCCCACCGCGATAAACTGAATATTGATCAGACCGATGACATGTAAGGAGCGGGCCAGGCGCTTCGTGTATTCCTCGATGGTAGCCTTTACCTTATTGCTGATGCTCTTGGCCGGATATACGGAAATACTGTCTCCGGAATGGATACCCGCGCGCTCGATATGCTCCATGATACCCGGAATCAGGATATCCTCTCCATCGCAGACCGCGTCTACCTCAATCTCCTTACCCTGCAGATACTTGTCCACCAGAATCGGATGCTCCTGGGCGATCCGGTTGATGATGCCGATGAACTCTTCCACATCCTTATCGTTGATGGCAATCTGCATGCCCTGGCCGCCCAGTACGTAGGACGGGCGAACCAGAACCGGATAGCCCAGCTCGTTTGCTGCCTTCTTTGCCTCCTCGGCGGTAAATACCGTATGTCCCTTGGGTCTCGGAATCTGACACTGCTCCAGGATCTCGTCAAAAAGTTCTCTGTCCTCTGCCGCGTCCACATTTTCCGCAGAAGTTCCAAGAATGGGCACGCCCATCTTCATCAGGGCCTCGGTCAGCTTAATGGCAGTCTGTCCACCGAACTGCACCACAGCTCCGTCCGGCTTCTCCAGACGCACAATGCTTTCCACGTCCTCCGGAGTCAGCGGCTCGAAATACAGCTTATCTGCAATATCAAAGTCGGTACTTACCGTCTCCGGGTTATTGTTGATGATAATGGTCTCATAGCCTTCTTTCGCAAAAGCCCAGGTACAGTGTACAGAACAGAAGTCGAACTCGATACCCTGTCCGATGCGGATGGGGCCGCTGCCCAGAACCAGTACCTTCTTACGGTCTTTTGTTTCTACGACTTCATTTTCACTGCCAAATACAGAGTAGTAATAGGGTGTGCTTGCCTCGAACTCTGCCGCGCAGGTATCTACCATCTTGTATACAGCGGTGATGCCGTTGGCGTAACGGAGCTCTTTAATCTCCTCCTCCGTCTTGCCGGTCAGGCGGGCAATGACATTGTCCGGGAACTCGATCCGTTTCGCTTCTTTTAAGAGCTCCGGCGTCAGGGGCTCGCTCTTCAGGGCCTGCTCCATTTCCACCAGAATCGCAATTTTATCAATGAACCAGATATCAATCTGGGTAATGGCATGAATCTCCTCATAGGAAATGCCCTTGCGGATGGCTTCCGCAATCAGCCAGATACGGCGGTCGTCCACCACATGAAGCTGATCCATGATTTCCTCTCTGGAAAGATTTGTAAAATCATAGGACATCAGGCTGTCCACGTGCTGTTCCAGGGAACGGATGGCTTTCATCAGAGCGCCCTCGAAGTTGTTGCAGATGGCCATAACCTCGCCGGTGGCCTTCATCTGGGTGGTCAGAGTACGCTTTGCGCTGATAAATTTATCGAAGGGCAGACGGGGCATCTTCACAACACAGTAGTCCAGCATGGGCTCAAAGCTGGCCTTGGTCTGTCCGGTAATGGCATTGGGAATCTCATCCAGGGTATAACCCAGAGCGATCTTCGCTGCCACCTTGGCAATGGGGTAGCCTGTAGCCTTGGAAGCCAGTGCGGAGGAACGGCTGACACGGGGATTTACCTCGATCACGCAATATTCAAAGCTTTCCGGATGCAGGGCATACTGGACGTTGCAGCCGCCGGTAATGTTCAGCTCGCTGATGATATTCAGGGCAGAGGTACGCAGCATCTGGTACTCCTTATCGCCCAGGGTCTGGGAGGGAGCTACGACGATACTGTCGCCGGTGTGTACGCCGACCGGGTCGATATTTTCCATGTTACATACGGTGATGCAGTTGCCGGCGCTGTCGCGCATAACCTCATACTCGATCTCTTTCCAGCCTGCAATGCAGCGCTCTACCAGAACCTCGCCCACACGGGAAAGTCTGAGACCGTTGGCCAGAATCTCCTCCAGCTCCACCTGGTTGTGGGCAATTCCGCCGCCGCTGCCGCCCAGGGTGTATGCCGGACGGAGTACCACCGGGTAACCGATTTTATTGGCAAAGGCAATACCTGCCTCTACGTCCTTTACTACCTCGGAAGCCGCCACGGGCTCGCCGATTTTCTCCATGGTGCTCTTGAACTCCAGACGATCCTCGGCCTTCTTGATGGTCTCGGAAGTAGTTCCGATGAGACGTACGTTATGCTCCTTTAAGAAGCCGCGCTCCTCCAGCTCCATGGCCAGATTCAGGCCCGCCTGGCCGCCCAGGGTCGGCAGTACGCTGTCGGGCTGCTCCTTCAGAATCAGCTGCTCTACCACCTCGACAGTCAGCGGTTCGATGTATACACGATCCGCGATATCCTTATCGGTCATGATAGTGGCCGGATTGGAATTTAAAAGAACTACCTCGATGCCCTCCTCCTTCAGGGAACGGCAGGCCTGGGTGCCCGCATAGTCGAACTCGGCTGCCTGGCCGATGATGATCGGGCCGGAGCCGATGACAAGTACTTTTTTGATAGACGGATTCTTAGGCATTTTTCTTCACCTCCATCATGCGAATAAACCGGTCAAACAGGTAGCCGGAATCCTGGGGACCCGGGCATGCCTCCGGATGGAACTGTACGGTAAAAATGTTCTTACCGGTGTATTTCAGACCCTCGTTGGTTTTGTCATTGACATTTTCAAAGGCTGCCGTAGCTACGGCCGGGTTCAGGCTGTTCACATCTACGGCATAGCCGTGGTTCTGGGAGGAAATGTATACTCTTCCGGTCTCCAGATCCTTCACCGGATGGTTGCCGCCTCTGTGGCCGTATTTCAGCTTGTAGGTGTCCGCGCCTGTGGCCAGGGCCATCAGCTGATGTCCCAGACAGATGGCAAAAATCGGGATATCGCTCTCATAGAGCTTCCGCACCTCGTCGATGATGGGACCGCAGTCCTTGGGGTCTCCGGGGCCGTTGGACAGCATGATACCGTCCGGATTAGACGCGATAATCTCCTCTGCCTTTGTATCTGCCGGATAAATCGTAACCTCACAGCCTCTTTCATAGAGAGAACGGGCAATATTGCGCTTTGCGCCGAAGTCGAGAAGAGCTACCTTATAACCGTCCCGCTTCATCACGGATTTTTCTCTGCAGGTTACCTTTTCTACCACCTTACCTGTACGGTATGCCTTTAAACGGGGCAGTACCTCGTCCAGATTATCATATTCTTTTGTGGTAATCATACCGTTCATGGTGCCGCTCTCACGCAAAATCTTGGTCAGGGCACGGGTATCAATACCTGCGATTCCGGGAATATCATATTTTTTCAGGAAATTCTGAATTGTATCTGTACTTCTGAAATTGCTGGGAAGACGAGAAAGCTCCCGAACAATATATCCATCCGGCCAGGGACGTCCGGACTCCATATCCTCATAACATATACCATAATTACCAATCAGCGGATAAGTCATTACCACTGCCTGTCCCGCGTAAGAGGGATCAGTCAGCACTTCCAGATACCCGGTCATTGACGTATTGAACACGATCTCACTTATCACTTCGCGTTCCGAGCCAATGCTGGTGCCTGTAAACACATGTCCGTCTTCCAATATCAGAAAAGCTTTCATTCGTCCACCTGTTCCTTTCAAAAATATAGTCTCTTTGTATATACTTTCTCAAAAAAAAAAGACATACCATGCCCACTCGCATTTCCAGTCTTTTTCCCTCAAATTGAAGTTATTATACTATAACTTTTTTTGATGTTCAAGAGTTTTTTTCGGTACAATCCGATTTTTTCGCAACATTTTTTTCATACCATTTTTCATAGCTTTTGCGGGCGGCTTATCTTAGCCGCCCGCTGTTCCCTATTTTTCTGCTTTCGCCGCCTGCCGTTCCAAAAGCCGCCGCTCCACGGTTGGGAACCGCTGCAAATCTGTATGCGGAATCGCCTGGGCCGCGCGCATGAGCTCGATGAACTCCTCCACCGCGCCAAACTGGACGTATTGCATCCGTTCGATGATCTCCTCTGCCTTTTCGGTAAGGCTTCGATCCAGTAACAGCTTTTTCGCCCCCTGCAGGGATGTATTTCCCGGGGAAATGATTTTGTCCCGGTCGATATCCGGGTACATGCCGATGGTCACCGCCGACTCCTTGTCGATGTGGGTGCCGAAGGCTCCGGCCACATAAAAGCGGCCCACGTCTTCCATGCCAAGACCAATCAGGTTCATCATGTATTCCACCATAGTCATGGCCGCCGCCTTGGTGCGGATGAACTCGTCGATATCGCTCTGGTAAAAATAGAGACCCTGGGCGTATTCGATGGCGTATTCCATATCTTTTTCGGAAGCTGCGTCGCGCATGGGGAGCTTTTTAAGTCCGGGAATCCGAAGCTTCTCTTTTTCATCCTCGTCTCGGCTCTCTTCCGTCCGAATTTCCGCTTCTTGAAATCTCCCCCGCAGATCAATCCAGCCATTCAGATAAAGCTCTGCCAGCAGATCCACGATACCGGAGCCGCAGATGCCCTTCGCCTCTGTCTCACCGATTACATGTGCCTTCAGCCGTCCGTTTTCCGTGGTTACGCTATCCACCGCGCCGTTCTCCGCCCGCATACCGGTACGGACCGAACCGCCCTCCAGGGCCGGGCCTGCCGCGCCTGCGCCTGCCAGCAGGAATTCCTGATTGCCCACCACCAGCTCGCCGTTGGTTCCCACATCCAGGAAGACACTGATCTCCTCCCGGTCGGGAAGCCCCGTAGCCAGCATACCGCTGATGATATCGCCGCCCAGGTAATTCTCCATGGCCGGACAAAGGTATACAAAGCCCTGTACCGGAATTCCAAGCTCCGCTCCCCGGCATACCTCCGGCTCCAGAGTCTGTACCGCGTAGGGCGACTGAAAAACCCCGAAAGCATCCAGACCCAGTAGAAAATGCATCATGGTCGTATTGCCCGCCACGGTCAGGATGTTGCACTTCCTGGTATCCACGCCCGTTTCTTTCGAAAGCTGAACCATAAGCTTCCGGAATCCCTTTGCCGTAGCCTCCTGAAGCTCACGGCGCCGCTCCGGATGATCCTTAGTATAGAAGATCCGAGTCAGAATATCGTCCCCGTAAGCGATCTGCGGATTGAATACACTTTCCGAGGCAAGCGTCTCTCCGGTATTTAAATCCACCAGCTCCATTATAATCGTAGTACTGCCCAAATCCGCGCAGAGGCCATAATGCTGTGCTGCAGTATCGCCCGGCTCCAGCGCAAGCAGTTCCCAGACACGTCCGTCGAATCCCAGGGACGCCGTCACCTGCCAATCTGCCTGCTCGCAGATCGCCAGACAATCATTCAGTACCGCCGGGCGGATCCTGATATCTGCCTCATCCCGAACAACGTGAGAAAACACGCTCTGCGAGTCTCCCGTATAAAAAGAACCACAGTCCCGCAGAGCAGCCAAAAGCCGCTTCTGCATGGATCTGTGGTCCTCCTCACAGGGTCGGGGCAGCTCTACATATACTTTTCTGCTCCATTCCTTCATATTCTAACTAGTTATCCAGCAGCTTGTCCTGGCCATTCCAGCTGTACAGCTTACGGATTTCCTTTCCAATCTTCTCTGACGGATGCTCAGCAGCCAGCTTTCTCATAGCCTTGAAGTGAGCCTGTCCGCCCGCCGGAGACATATCAAGCAGGAAGTCCTTTGCGAAGGTACCATCCTGGATATCCTTCAGGATCTTCTTCATGGTCTTCTTGGTCTCTTCTGTGATAAGCTTCGGTCCGGTAATGTAATCACCATACTCTGCAGTATTGGAGATAGAATAACGCATTCCTTCAAAGCCGGACTGGTAAATCAGGTCTACGATCAGCTTCATCTCATGGATACACTCGAAGTAAGCATTTCTCGGGTCGTAACCAGCCTCTACCAGAGTCTCGAAACCAGCCTGCATCAGAGCGCAAACGCCGCCGCACAGAACTGCCTGCTCACCGAACAGGTCTGTCTCGGTCTCGGTTCTGAATGTGGTCTCCAGGATACCGGCTCTTGCTCCGCCGATAGCTAGGCCGTATGCCAAAGCATACTCCAGAGCTTTGCCGGTCGCATCCTGCTCTACCGCTACCAGGCAGGGAGTTCCCTTACCAGCCTGATACTCGCTTCTTACGGTGTGGCCCGGTGCCTTCGGAGCGATCATGGTAACGTCTACGTTCTTCGGCGGTACGATCTGATTGAAATGGATGTTGAAACCGTGGGAAAACATCAGCATGTTGCCCTCTTCCAGGTTCGGCTCGATATCCTTCTTGTACATAGCTGCCTGCAGCTCATCGTTGATCAGAATCATGATAATATCTGCGCGCTTTGCAGCCTCTGCCGCTGTATAAACCTCAAATCCCTGCTCCTCTGCTCTCTTCCAGGATTTGCTTCCCTCATAAAGACCGATAATGACATGGCATCCGGACTCCTTCGCGTTCAGTGCCTGTGCATGTCCCTGGCTGCCGTATCCGATTACTGCGATGGTCTTTCCATCCAGCAGAGACAGATTGCAGTCTTCCTGATAATAGATCTTTGCCATTTTTTCATTCCTCCATTTTACTTTGTGTAAATAATTTATGCTTGAGGCGGCGGCATCCGGCCCGCAGCCGGTAATGTAGTCACCTGAAGTATCGTAACATAAGTACTGTCGGATTAGCTGAAATCGTAATCCATCAGTTTGCCGTCCTCGTCGTACATCTTCACATCGAAGGTACCTCTGGACAGGCCAGTAATACCGGTTCTCGCCAGTTCCAGAATCTCATATCCGCTTAAGAGATCAATAAATGCCTCAATCTTGGACTGATTACCGGTCAGCTCGATGACCAGAGATTCTTTCGCCACATCCACAATCTTCGCACGGAAAATATTCGCTACGGCGATCAGGGACTGACGGTTCTCTTCACTGACCTTCAGCTTAATCATAATCAGCTCGCGGCAGATAGAAGTCTCGGGCTCCAGGCGCTTGATATCAATCACGTCTACCAGCTTATTCAGCTGATTCTCAATCTGCTGCATAATAATCTCGTCGCCCTTGGCTACTACGGTAGCTCGGGAATAACGGGGATCGGCGGTTACACCAACCGTCAAACTGTCGATATTGTAACCACGGCGGCTAAACAGGCCTGCGATACGGCTTAACACGCCGGAAGTATTGTCGACCAGAATAGAAAATACAACTCGTTTCATAGTTTTCCCTTCCCTTTTAAGTGTTCACTGCGCGGACAGTTGTCCTGTCCGCGCAGTCAAAGCTTTCTATTGATTCTACCAAGTTCGACACCCGTTGTCAACCTTTTAGACAGGGAATCTTACTCCGATTTCATCCCCTAATTAGTCAGCATCATCCGGTCGTTGGCGAACTCGCCGCCGCTGACCTCCTCGAATTTGGCCAGCAGGTCGGATACTTTCAGGTTTTTCTTCTCCTCGCCCGCCACATCGTATATGATATGGCCCTCGTACATCATGATCAGACGGTTGCCGTGTACGATGGCATCCTTCATATTGTGGGTGATCATCAGGGTGGTCAGCTGATCCTCGCCAACGATGCGGTCGGTGGCGTCCAGTACCTTGGCAGCGGTCTTCGGATCCAGGGCTGCTGTATGCTCATCGAGAAGCAGCAGACGCGGTTTCTTCAAGGTAGCCATCAGAAGGGTCAGCGCCTGTCTCTGTCCGCCGGACAGAAGGCCCACTTTACTGGTCAGTCGATCCTCGAGACCCAGACCCAGACTTGCCAGACGCTCTTTATAATACTCCCGCTCCTTCTGAGTAATACCGGGCTTTAAGAAACGCTTCGATCCTCTTCTGGCAGCCAGCGCCAGATTTTCCTCGATTTGCATGCCTGCTGCGGTTCCGGTCATGGGATCCTGAAATACACGTCCCAGATAAGCCGCGCGCTTATGCTCCGGCAGCTTTGTCACATCTACGCTGTCGATAAAAATCTTTCCTTCATCTACCGGCCATACGCCTGCCACTGCGTTCAGCATGGTGGACTTTCCGGCTCCGTTGCCACCGATAACGGTAACGAAATCACCCTCGTTCAGATGCAGGTTCAGGCCTGCCAGCGCGGTTTTCTCATTTACGGTGCCTGCGTTAAAGGTCTTCCATACATTTTCTACTCTAAGCATTTGCCGTACCTCCCTTTTTTACCGGTTTTGCAAAATATTTGCCCTTCAGGTACGGAATAGCCAGGAAAATAGCTACGACCAGAGCGGAAATCAGTTTCATGTCGTTGGCGTTTAAGCCCGCCATAATAACCAGCTGGTATACAATCCAGTAAATGATAGCGCCAAGCACTACCGTAAACAGCTTAAAGCCAAAGTTACGGCTGATTTTTCCGAAGAGAACATTTCCAATGATAACGGCTGCCAGTCCGATAACGATGGCGCCACGACCCGCATTGACATCCGCAAAACCATTGTACTGAGCGTACAGTCCGCTGGACAGTGCCACGATGCCGTTGGAAATCATCAGACCGAGCATTTTGCTGGTGTTGGTGTTGATACCCTGGGCTCTGGACATGTTTTCATTGTTACCGGTCGCACGGATGGAGCAGCCAAGCTCGGTTCCGAAGAACCAGTAGAGAATCGCAATGATAACCAGTACAAATATGCCCGCTACGAAATTGGTGTTCTGATAGAAGGGAACACCCTTAACCCAGCGCAGGGATACAAGCTGGTCGTATTTACCGAACGCCAGCGCCTGATTTGCCTTTTCTCCCATGATACGAAGATTCACGGAGTAGAGGCCAAGCTGTGTCAGAATTCCGGCCAGAATCGCCGGGATTCCCATAGCCGTATGGAACAGTCCGGTTACCAGCCCTGCCACCATGCCTGCCAGGAATGCCACAAACAGAGACGTCCATACAGAGTGACCGCTCTGCATCATCATAATGCAAACCGCGCCGCCGGTAGCCATGGTTCCGTCCACAGTCAGATCTGCCAGATCCAGCACCTTATAGGTGATGTACACGCCGATTGCCATAATACCCCAGATCAGTCCCTGGGCACAGGGTCCCGGCAGAGCATTCAAAAACTTTAAAATATCCACTTTTTACTTCCTCCTGCCTTGTAATTACGTAAAATTGCGTAAAGCTTTCAATATTATATCAAAAAGCGGGCAAAAAGGGAAGTCCTTTTTACCCGCTTTTTAAATTCATACAAAATGCGCTGTTACAGCTTACTCTGCTGTCTCAATTGCTACATAGTCATCCGGGATGGTTACGCCCATAGCCTCTGCCAGCTCCGGATTGTATTTCTTTGTGAACTCCGGTGCGTACTCGATCGGCATCTCGGATACATTTGCCTCGCCGGTCAGAATCTTCACTGCCATCTTACCGGTAGCTACACCCAGGTCATAGTAGCTGATGGAAAGAGTTGCCACACCACATCCTGCACAGATACCTTCCTCACCTGCGATTACCGGAACCTTCTCCGGCTCACAGATGTTGCGGACGATCTCGGTGTTGGATGCTACTGCATTGTCAGTCGGCACGTAGATGACATCACTCTCGCTTGCTGCTGTAGTTGCTACAGAAGAAAGGTCATTGGAATCTGAGAAGGAATACTGCTTGCAGGTATAGCCCAGATCTTCCAGAGCTGCCTGTACGGTGTCTACCTGGTACTGAGAGTTTGCCTCAGCAGAGCAGTACAGAAGTCCTACGTTCTTCGCATCCGGGAACAGCTCGTTCAGCATAGCTGCCTGCTGGTCAAGCGGAGCCAGGTCAGAAGTTCCGGATACGTTGGTTCCTACCAGGCCGTCGAAGTTGTCGATATCAAGTGCTACGCCATACTCGGTAACAGCGGTTCCCAGTACCGGGATGGTATCGGTTCCCTGTGCTGCTGCCTGGAGAGCTGGTGTGGCATTTGCAAGAATCAGGTCTACATTGTCAGATACAAGCTGATTGATGATGGTCGCGCAGGTAGCGGAATCTCCGGATGCATTCTGCTCCTCGAAGGTTACATTGTCTTCGCCAAGTGCTTCTACGATAGCGTCCTTGAAGCCCTGTGTTGCTGCGTCCAGTGCCTCATGCTGTACCAGCTGGCAGATACCTACGGTGTAGGTCTGTCCGTCTGTGGAAGCCGCGTCTGCGGTATCAGTGGTCTCTGTGGTTTCTGCTGCGGTTGTGGTATCAGCCTTGCTTCCTCCGCAGGCTGCCAGTGACAGGGTCATGGTTCCTGCCAGTGCTAATGCGAGTAACTTTTTCATAGTATATCCTCCTGTATATCCTCCATTTTGCGGCGCTGACGCTTTGACGCCACGATGCTTTGACGTGTTAAAGTGCCGCATCACTTTTTACATTGTATACCGCGAGGTGCTTTTTGTCAATGCTTAATTTTGGAAAATGAGGTTGGTAGAACGGAAGGTTGTAGACTCCGGGGAAAAACAGAAAGCCCTCGGGGGACACGCTGATTTTCCTGCTCGTCCCTACGGAAAATCGGCTAACGTCCCCCGAGGGCTTTCTGTTTCTCCCCGGAGATTTACGTTTGATTCTATGTCCGTTATTCGATTGTCATGTCAAAACTTATTTTCTCGTCACTTACATTCCCCGGATAATAATCCACCGTAAAGCTCTTCACGCCGTCCAGGATCTGCACAACCTGCTGATAGGTACCGATGCGGCCTGCGGGGAGGTAGGTGTAGTCGTAGTCTTCGAACAGGAATCGGGGGCGGGACTCCTCTTCTTCGGTGCCCCACCAGTCCAGTACATCGTTATACCTGCCGTTATCCTCGTTAAAATAGATACCGTAGTAGTTGTCCATGTAGCGGGTCTCATCCCCCTCGTTGGTGACCTGGAAATCCAGCCGGTAGAAGGCGTAGCCGTCCTCTGCCTGTGCGCCCTCGTAGGTGTCGCCCAGGCGTTCGCTGCCGATAGGTTCCAGAGTACAGTAGGAGCCACCGGTATCCGCGGTCATCATGCCGGGAATACTCCCTCTGAGCCAAAGCTTAAGGGTGACTGCCAGGAAAATAATTCCCAAGACCAGAAAGATACTGCCGACAATCCGAAATATCAGTGTATTTTTCTCCGTTGTCCTAGATTCCATCCCCAGCACCTCCATCCTGCGCTTCAAAGTCTTCCGGACTGGGTACCGCAACGGACAGATTGCCATTCTCATCGACAGAAATTTTCTCTGATGACTGGCCTTCTACTTCCGTCTCGTCAATGAAGATTTCTTCCGGCAGCAGACCTTCCGCCTCTGCCTCATCTGCGGCCTGCTCCAATTCTGCGGCCTCATCATCGGTCAGGCTCTTGATGGGCAGCTCGATCCTATGGCTGCGGAGCAGGTTGCCTCCGTCCCAGTCCGTGCAGTCGTACTCGTCCAACCACAGTACTGCTGTGTCCGCGTCAGCATCCACCAGGAAACCGTACCAGCCGTCGCAGTATGTCTCCCCTTTGAAGGAGCTGTCATCCAGCGCCGGATACACGCCCAGAATCTGCGCGTAGGGCTCAAAATAATAGCTGGAAATGGGTTCCCGATAATGGCCTTCTGTCTCCAGATAGATGCCATAAAGCCCGTTGTAATCCTCGTACTGGCCGTCGCTTTCGCCCTGTACATGAACCGCCACCAGCTTTTTTCCCTCTTCCATGGTTGGGAAGATACTCGAATCTGCCACCTCCCGGCACTCCAGTACCTGCAGCGTCATTTTCTCCTGGAAGATAAAAGAAGCACCCGCCTCATGTTTCACGATTTCCAGACCGCTTCCATTCTCCGGATCAGTCACAAATACGCTTACCATGGGATTGACTGTCGTATAGATTATGGTTCCAATCAGCAGGAACACGCTGAGCACAAAGAACAGGATGCAGAATACAAAGAAGCCCGCACCCTTTTTCTTTGCCGTCTCTCCTTCAAAGGCCGTATAGGTATAGCCGTCCTCCTGATAAGTAAAGCTTCTATCCCGTTCTTCGCCTGGATGGGCGCTGAAGGTTCTGTGGCTTCTATGACAGTCCTCATCGGAGCTGTCGCCAAAGCGGTCGTGCACGGCCTCATGCTGTTCCTCAGCAGTCTCCTGCCGGTTAAAGCAGCCGCATTTGGGACAGATGCCGTAATATTTCTCGTAGTCAAATTTCTTATTGCAGTTGTAGCAGCGCACAGGCGGCCCTCCCTCCTACTCCCAGGGGAGCTGTGAATTTTCGATTTTTTTATCGCGAAGCATCAGCTCGGTCACGGCCTCCTTTGGGGACTTGTCCTCAAATAGTACCTTGTTGACCTGCTCGATAATCGGAATTTCGATGTTATATTTCCGTGCAAGAGCCACGGCTGCCTTGGCGGAATAAACGCCTTCGACCACCATTTTCACCTCGTTCATAGCCTCCCGCATGGTGCGGCCCTGCCCCATCAGGTAACCGGCCCTGCGGTTCCGACTGTGTACCGAGGCACAGGTTACAATCAGATCGCCAATACCGGACAGGCCGTTGAAGGTCTCCTGACGTCCGCCCATGGCGATGCCGATGCGGCTCATTTCCGCGATTCCCCGGGTAATGAGGGCTGCCTTTGTGTTGTCGCCGTAGCCCAGGCCGTCCGCGATACCTGCCGCCAGCGCAATCACATTTTTCAGGGCACCTCCCAGCTCGATGCCCAGCATATCCGGGCTTGTGTATACACGGAATACCTGATTCATAAAGAGATTCTGGATGTACTCTGCTGTCTCCCGGTCATGGGCGCCTGCCACCACCGTAGTCGGTAAGCCCCGGCTAACTTCTTCTGCATGGCTGGGTCCCGACAATACCGCCGCACGGCAGTTTGGAATCTCATCTTCGATGACCTCGGTCATAATCTTCAATGTGCTTTCCTCAATGCCCTTGGATACGCATACGATTAACTGACCGTCCGCCACGCAGGGAGCCATATTGTGGGCCGTGCTGCGGATACAGGCGGACGGAACCGCCAGCACCAGCATGTCCATGTTCCTCACGGCCTGCTGCAAATCATTGGTAATCTGAATCGCTTCGGGAATCTTTACGCCCGGAAGCTTATCCTTAAGCTCCCGGTTCTTTAAAAGCCTCTCCACCGAAGCCGCCGAGTGAGACCAGAGGGTCACTTCGTGCCCGTTATTGTGAAGCACCAGCGCAAGAGCCGTTCCCCAGCTGCCTGCTCCAATCACACCTGTTTTCGCCATAGTATTTCTCCTTTATTTCGCTTTCTGTCCAAGCTTGCTCTCCGTACCGTTTAAGAGTCTTCCGATATTCTTTCTGTGGCGGAAGATAGCCATCAGGCACAGGAAAATCGTAATCGCGTAGAGCTCATAGAGATGTCCCTGGGACAGTCCCCACTTTCCCTGCTGTCCAAACAGAATCGTTCCCACCGGCAGCCAGATGCTGACCAGAATAGACCCCAGGGATACGTAACGGGTCGCGCCCACGGCGCCTCCAAATAATACAACGGCCACCAGGGTCATAACCGGATCCAGGGACAGGTACAGACCTGCGGTAGCCGCAATGCCTTTTCCGCCCTTAAACTTCAGATAAAAAGGAAAATTATGCCCCAGAATCACACCCAGGGCTGCGTACATTCCCAGAAGCACGCCCATATTTTCATCCGGATAACGGCCCGCAAACAGGGCGCGTACCAGAAGCACCGCGAAGACACACTTAAAGCAGTCTCCCAGCAGGGTAATAAGGCCTGCCTTCCAGCCAAGCGTCCGGAGCGCGTTGGTGGCTCCCGCGTTGCCGCTTCCATGCTGGCGGATATCCGTACCTTTTAATTCTCCATAGATATAACCTGTCTGAAACAGTCCAAACACATAGCCGATCGCCACACATACCAGACGTATCATTACTGATCTCCCTTTCTTTCCCGAATCAGGAACCGCAGAGCGGTTCCCTTGAAGCCGAACGCATCCCGGATTTTATTTTCCAGATATCTGGTGTAGGAGAAATGCATCAGCTCCTTGTCATTTACAAAAATGACGAAGGTGGGCGGCTTTACCGCCACCTGTGTAATATAGAAAAGCTTCAGACGCTTTCCTTTATCTGAGGGCGGCTGCTGCAGGGCAACGGCCTCAGTCATAATCTCGTTCAGCACGCCGGTGGCCACGCGCAGATTCTGGTTCTGGATCACCATGTCGATGAGCTCAAAGAGCTTCGGCAGACGCTGACCGGTCACAGCGGAAATGAACGTAATCTCCGCGTAAGGCATATAGGATAAGATATTGCGGATCTTATTGGTATATTCGTAGACGGTCTTGTCATTTTTCTCGATGGCATCCCACTTATTGACTGCAATGATGATGCCCTTGCCGCGCTCATGGGCGATACCGGCGATCTTCGCGTCCTGCTCGGTGACGCCCTCTTTCGCGTCAATGACCAGAATGACCACGTCGGCCCGCTCCACCGCTGTCACGGTTCGGATGATACTGTAGCGCTCCAGCTCCTCTTTGATCTTGTTCTTCCGGCGCAGTCCTGCCGTATCAATGAAAATGTAATCCTTGCCGTTCCGGCGCACCTCAGTGTCGATGGCGTCACGGGTGGTTCCCGCGATATTGGATACGATGACGCGGTTCTCGCCGATCAGCTTGTTGATAATGGAAGATTTTCCCACATTCGGTTTTCCGACGATAGCAATACGGGGACGGTCATCCTCCTCAACCTCACCGGTCTGCTCCGGGAAATGCTTCACGACCTCGTCCAGCAGATCGCCGATACCCAGTCGGGAAGCCGCGGAAATCGGCACCGGATCGCCGATACCCAGATTATAAAATTCATAGGTATCCGCCATAAACTTCTGGAAACTGTCCACTTTATTGATAGCCAGCACTACCGGCTTTCTGGAACGGCGCAGCATATCCGCCACCTTGGAATCCGCGTCCACCAGCCCCTGACGCACATCCGCCAGGAAGATAATCACATCCGCAGTATCAATGGCGATCTGGGCCTGCTCCCGCATCTGGGACAGGATGATGTCGCTGCTGTCCGGCTCGATTCCACCGGTATCAATCAGGGTAAATGCGTGATCCAGCCATGTTACATCCGCGTAAATACGGTCTCTTGTTACGCCGGGCGTGTCCTTTACGATGGAAATATTCTCCCCCGCAAGCGCGTTGAACAGGGTGGATTTTCCCACGTTCGGGCGTCCGACAATCGCTACTATCGGTTTACTCATTCTCTAATTTCTCCTATTCTTCTTGATACTCTATCTTAATTCTCAGATCGGCCGAGTACGGCATCCAGAAAAGATTTTCCGTCTGATTTTACAATAGTTATGGGCACTTGTAAAGCCCCGGACAGTTCTTCCACGGTCACATCGTCCAGGAATACCTGCTCGCCGCTCTTCATCATATGCTCGGTCAGCAGAAGCTCCTCGCCCAGGTTCAGGTCGGCTAACTGCTTTTTCAGATCCTGTCCGGTCAGAAGGCCGGCCACGGTAATCTTACCGCCAAAAAACTCATTTTTCACGGCTTTTACCTGCAAATCCAGTTTTGGATATTTGGCTTTAATCTCCTGACCAAGCTCTTCAAGAATCGGCGCTGCCAGTTCGCCGGTGGCTATGGTCACACGGCGCTCGCAATCGTCTCCAGCCAGGGCTGCCAGTTCTTCACGCACCTCTTCTTGCAGAAGCCTTATCATACCGACGCCATTTTCCAATTGCATGTATCCGTCGTAGCTGTCTTCTGTCGGAATCTCCTCCTCTGCCAGCAGATACCACTCGTCGCCTGCGTGGATGAAATGGCTGCCATATTCTTTATAGAGACGATCCTGCCAGCTGTGAATCAGGGCCAGCACTGCGCACGCGTCCTCTTTTGTAAAAGGTTCCAGAGGATACAGGCCGTCCCGGTAACGGGTCAGTCCCACCGGCACCACCGAAACACTCTGCAGATAAGGCAGATATTTTACCAGCTGCTCAATGCTGTATTCCAGCTCTTTACCGTCGTTGACACCTTTGCAGAGCACAATCTGACCGTTCATAACAATGCCCGCCTCATAGAAACGATCCACCTTTTTGAGGGCGTCCCCGGCGAAGCGGTTATGAAGCATCTGACAGCGAAGCTCCGGGTGCATGGCCTGGAAGGAAATATTAATAGGCTCCATGCGGTAGGTGATGATGCGCTGTACATCCTCGTCACTCATATTGGTAAGGGTCACATAATTGCCCTGCAAAAAAGAAAGCCGGGAATCATCGTCCTTGAAATACAGGGTATCCCGCATGCCCTTCGGCAATTGATCAATAAAACAGAAGATACATTTATTGCTGCAGGAACGATAATCGTCCATCATGCCATTTTCAAACTCGATGCCTAAATCGTCCTCGTATTCCTTCTCGATTTCCAGCTCCCACTCCTCGCCGTCTGCCTTGCGGACCAGAATCTCCAGATATTCCTCATTGATCAGATAGTGATAGTCAAAGACGTCTTTCACCGGCTGGCCGTTCACAGCCACCAGCACGTCTCCCGGCTCCAGCTCCAGCTCTTCGGCAATGCTGCCCGATTCTATGGTTTTGATTACGTGTTCTTTCGTTTTTTTCATATTTTCGCAAAAACTCCTTCTTTTCCATTTACCATCATACATTATTTGAAAATAAAAAGCAATCTGTCTTGACGATCTGTATCGGAAAATGGTATAAATGATATGTAGTATGTTTTCACTAACATATCGAAATTTACGTCATATTATTCGGAGGACAGTCATGTCAGAAACAAATCAGTTTGACAATATTTTACCCATCGCGCCGCTGAAAATCGCCGCTCTGGAAGGCAGCATGTATTTTGCCAGGAAGGTGGACAACTATCTGGTGGATTTTCGTAAGACCGCCAATATGCAGCACCGCGATAACGTATATTTTCAGGAGTATGCTCAGGATTCCTACCTGGTAGACTGCTCTTGTCCCCGTTTCGGAACCGGTGAAGCGAAAGGCCGTCTCGGTGAATCCGTCCGCGGAAGCGACCTGTTTGTCATCGTGGACGTCTGCAACTACAGCATCACTTACAATGTCTGTGGCCATGAGAATCACATGTCTCCGGACGATCATTATCAGGATCTGAAGCGTATCATTTCCGCTGCCACCGGTAAGGCACACCGCATCAATGTGGTAATTCCGTTCCTTTATGAGGGCCGCCAGCACCGCCGTACCAGCCGTGAGTCTCTGGACTGCGCGCTGGCCCTGCAAGAGCTTCAGAATATGGGTGTTACCAATATCATCACCTTCGACGCCCATGACCCGCGTGTACAGAACGCCACCCCTCTGAACGGCTTTGATAATTTCCAGCCGCCCTATCAGTTTATGAAGGCGCTGCTGCGCACCGAACCGGATCTGCAGGTGGATAACGATCACTTAATGATCATCGCCCCCGACGAAGGCGCCATGGAGCGTGCGGTATACTTCTCCAACGTCCTGGGTATCGACCTGGGTATGTTCTATAAAAGAAGAGACTACTCCACCATCGTAAATGGCAAGAACCCCATCGTAGCCCATGAGTTCCTGGGAACCTCCCTGACCGGCAAGGACGTCATCATCATCGACGATATGATCTCCTCCGGCGGAAGTATGCTGGATGTGGCTAAGCAGATGAAGGAGCGGGGTGCGCGCAACGTCTATGTCTGCTGCACCTTCGGCCTTTTCACCGATGGCTTTGAAAAGTTCGACGAGTATTACGAGAAGGGCTACATCAAGCGTATCGTCACCACGAACCTGAACTACCGCTCTCCGGAGCTTCTTGAGAAGCCCTACTACACCGAAGCGGATATGACCAAGTTCCTGGCTACGATTATTGATACCATGAATCATGACACTCCGATTGGAAAGATCAACAACCCGACCGAGAAGATCCGGAAGCTCCTGGAAAAGAGGCAGAACGGAGATCTTGGGAAATAAATCAGAACTCCGATAAAACAGGGGCCGATGCAAAATTATCGAAACAGATAGAATTGCATCGGCCTTATTATTTATCCCAAAATAACCACTCTATTTCAGCATCAGGAACGCCCCCAGATTTCCGCGCTTTCCATGGGACGCCCGGTGGCTGAATAAAAGAGAGGAATTACAGCAGGTGCAGAGATCTGTGACTGCTGTGTGCTCCGGCAGAATTCCTGCTTCCCGGAAAATCAGCTCGTTGACTCTCCAGAGATTCAGCTGGTACTTGCCATTTTCTTTGGCATAGTATAATTCCGGCCAGTATTCCTTTGAAAACGCCTTCCGGAACTCTTCGATCACATCGGCGCTCACCTCATAGCAGTCCTGACAGATAGAGGGACCGATAACTGCCCGGATGTCCGATGGGTTACTTCCATATTCTTCCTGCATTCGTTCTACTGTCTTTTTCCCGATCTTTCCCACCGTACCCCGCCAGCCGGAATGGGACAGGCCGATGGCCTTCTTTACCGGATCCACAAAATACAGCGGTACGCAGTCCGCGTAAAAGGTGGCCAGCACGAGCCCCGGCACATTGGTAATCAGGCCATCTATGTCGGTGTAGTCCTTTGGGCGCGCAAAACCCTTGCCCCGATCGGCTTCGGTGACAGCCCGGATGTTCGTGGTATGGGTCTGATCAGAGCAGACCAGATCGGCGCAGTCGAAGCCCACAGCTTCGCCCAGCCTCCGATAGTTTTCCCGTACCGCTTCTTCCCTGTCGCCACGGGTGAAGCTTACGTTCATGGTACTGCAGACGCCCTCGCTAACGCCGCCCAGACGGGTGGAAAAGGCGTGGGTAACGATGCCGGTTTCCTCCAGAAGGGAAAATTGTAAAAACGGAACGCCTGCACGCTCCACCAGGTGTGTCGTTATTCTGTCTTTTACTTTTTTCCATTCATAGACATTCTCTCTGTCTAGCTTCGTCATCCCAACCGCTGCTTGTTTCTGTTCCATTCGATTTTCTCCTTTGCATTGCCACCGATGTCTTTCCTTCTTCACTGTATTTATTTTACTTTTAAACTTTTCTTGATTGAATATTATATTTATTCAATAAAAACAATAAGGAAAGGCATCCCGAATCAGCCGGATGTTCCTCCCCTGAATCGCCACCACATCAAATCGACAGGCCTGCCCATCCGAAACGCGGTGCTTCATCCGGTAATAATCAGCCACCTTACATATCTTCTGCTGCTTCCGTAGATTTACGGCCTCTGTCGGAGTCCCGTAAGCCGCGTTCCTCCGATATTTTACCTCTATAAATACAAGTGCGCTGCCGTCCCGGGCGATAATGTCAATCTCACCCAGACGGCAGCGAAAATTCTGTTCCAGTATCTCATAGCCCTGCGCCTTCAGAAACACAGCGGCCAAAGCTTCCTCTTCCGTGCCGATTTGACGGCGGTTTTGCATAGAAGCCTCCTAAATAAAGTTTTTAATAAAGGTTCTGCGATGAATCGGCGTCGGCCCCAACTCCTTCAAGGCCGCGATATGCTGCGCCGATCCGTAGCCCTTATTGGACGCGAAGCCGTATCCCGGGTAAATCTCCTCGTATTCCACCATCATATGATCCCTGGTGACTTTGGCAATGATGCTGGCCGCCGCAATGGACACACTCTTGGCGTCGCCCTTGATAATGGGAACCTGGGGAATCTCCACCAGCGGAATCGTCACTGCGTCATTTAACAGGACGGACGGCTGCACCTTCAGATTGGAAATCGCCATCCGCATGGCCTCATAGGTGGCCTGCAGAATGTTGATCTCGTCGATACGGGCCGGGCTGATAACGCCGATGCCCGTCGCCACCGCCTTTTCCATAATCTCATCGTACAAAAGCTCACGCTTTTTTTCCGACAGCTTCTTAGAATCGTTAAGATAGAGAATCTCACAGTCTGGTGACAGAATCACAGCTCCGGCCACCACCGGGCCTGCCAACGGTCCTCTGCCCACCTCGTCGATGCCGCAGACGGCTCCATAGCCCCCGTACTGATGCTCAAAGGAACGCATGCCCTCCAGACGCTCCCGCTCCTTCGCTAATTTTTCCTGTTTCCGCTGCTCCCGCTCCACGCGCAGCTGCTCTGTCTTTGTCATAATTCCGCCTCTACTGATGCTTTAAAATGCCGAAAGAATCCAGGGGCCAGATACGCAGCCATGCCCGTCCGATGATCTCTTTCCGGTGAATCAGCGCCACGCTGGGATCACGGCTGTCTGAGCTGTAGTTCCGGTTATCGCCCAACACGAAATACTCATCATCACCCAGGGTAATGGGCTCCGCAGCCAGTCCTGCGTCCTGCATGACCTCGCGGCCATAGGATTCCTCAAGCACCTCTCCGTTGATATAAATCTCACCATCTGCAATCTGCACGGTCTCACCCGGCAGTCCGATGATACGTTTGATATAATACGTATTATCCTTGTAGCGGAACGGAAACACAATAATGTCAAACCGCTCCGGATCGTGGAACCGATATGTAAGCTTATCCACGATCAACTGATCGCCGTCGTCCAGGGTATTTTCCATAGACTCGCCGCTCACATGGGTCCGCTGCCCTACAAAGGTAATAATCAGAAATGTGATAGCCAGAACAATGCCCACATATACCAGCATGCCGAGAAGCTCCCGCATAACATTCGGCTTCTCTTCTGTCTCGATATCCTCTCTGTTATCTCTCTGTTCCATTGTCAGTCCTCCTGCGCCTGTTCCGGCAGCTCCAGTGTGATTTTGCCCAGCTTTCCACTCCGGAAATCTTCCAGCAGGATAGCTGCAGCCTTGGTCAGATCCGGTTCTCCGCCCTTCATCAGGCAGCCCCTTCGCTTCGCGATCTCTCCCAAAAGCTCCACCTCGCCAAGCGCCTCATCTGCGTCATATCGCTCGTTGATGGTGCCGCTGTACCTGCTTTTCAGAAGCTTCAAAAGTTCCAGAGACAACTCCTCTGTATTCAAAATTTCTTCTTTAATGGAACCAATCATAGCCAGCTTGATACCCACCTCCTGGTCCTCAAACTTTGGCCAGAGGATACCCGGGGTGTCTAAGAGTTCCACCTGCTTATTCAGGCGCACCCACTGGGCGCCCTTGGTGACGCCGGGCTTATTGCCGGTCTTGGTGCAGGCCTTGCCCGCAAAGCTGTTGATAAAGGTAGACTTGCCCACGTTGGGGATACCCGCCACCATGGCGCGGACCGGACGGTTCAGGATACCTCTTCTTCGATCGCGCTCAATTTTCTCCTTGCAGGCTTCCTGGACAGCTGCGTTCACACTCTTAAAGCCTGCACCGCTGCGGGAATTGAGCTTCACCACCTGGAAGCCCTTTGCCCGAAAATAAGCGCTCCAGGCCTCGTTGGCCGCCTCGTCCGCCAGATCGGACTTATTTAACAGGAGCAGTCTCGCCTTATTGCGGCCCAGATCGTCGATGTCAGGATTCCGGCTGCTCAGGGGCACGCGGGCGTCCACCAGCTCGATGACCAGATCCACCAGCTTGATATTCTCCTGCATCATTCTCCGGGCCTTGGTCATATGTCCCGGATACCACTGTATATTCATCGTTCATTCTCCATCTTCTATCTATTTCAACCACCCGAAGCGCTCCCCGGGTGTCACTACAAACCAGGCCTTGCCCAGTATATCTTCCTTTTTTACATTGCCGATGTTGGCGCTTCGGCTGTCCTCACTGTTGTTGCGGCTATCGCCCAGCACGAAATATTCGTCCGTTCCCAGCTTTACGCCTTCCTCAGCCAGTCCTGCGTCCTGCATGCTTTCGGTCTGTACGGTCTCGTTCAGCAGCTCGCCGTTGACAAAGACGCGGCCACTCTTGATGGTGACGGTGTCGCCTGGCTTTCCTACCACCCGCTTGATGTGGTAATGGGCGTTCTGGTTGCCGTTGGGCTTAAACACAATCAAATCTCCGTAGGACGGTGACTTCACTTCATAAATCAGACGGTTAATTAACACCTTATCGCCGCTTTTCAGGGTTGGCTCCATGGACTCGCCCACATTGCTTAAGGAATAACCGAAAAACCAGACCACCATACAGCCTACCACAAAGGCCAGAATAATCTCTCCTATCCAGACTGTCGCTCCCTGCAGAGCGGACAGATTGATTGTTCTTTTTCTCCGTCGGAAGTTTAATCCTCTTCTACGCATCGTTACGCCTCCACAACCTTTCCAAACAAGATTCTGCCCCTGCAAAATCCCCGCCTGCCCGGAGGGCCTTTCCTGTGTCCCAAAGCTACATGAAAGAAAAAGGGAGAATTTTCATTCTCCCTCTTATCTTTACAACTTCGTGATTATTTTACAAGCTCTTTCACCTTTGCGCGCTTTCCTACACGTCCTCTTAAGTAGTTCAGTTTCGCACGTCTTACCTTACCATGACGAACAACCTCAACCTTCTCTACGTTCGGGGAATGCAGCGGCCATGTCTTCTCAACGCCTACGCCGTTGGAATTCTTTCTTACAGTAAAGGTAGCGCGGGCTCCGCCGCCCTGCTTCTTCAGTACGATACCCTCGAATACCTGAATACGCTCACGGTTACCCTCTTTGATCTTACCGTAAACCTTTACGGTATCTCCTACCTTAAACTCCGGTACTTCAGCCTTCAGCTGCTCAGCCTCAATGTTCTTAATAATCTCGTTCATTTCGTTGTCTCCTCCTTATTTTCTGGATGTTCTTACCGCCAGTACAAAGGACCCGAAACCGCACCGGAGGCCGGCGCGTATCTGTCTCGCTTCTCTCTCGATCTTATCAAATAGAATTCTGCCAAAAGATGCCCTTTCCGACTGCTGCAGCAGCGGACCATCTGCTTTTTTATCACAACGTGGTTAATTTTATCATAGGAATCCTGAAAATGCAAGGATTTCTTTCTATCATTTTCATATAATTTTCTTAATTTTATTTTAAAGCGCCCACCTGAATCCAGCGTCCCCGCAGAAGCCGGATCAGGAAAAAGATACCGCGGCAGATAAGTTCCACCGCCATAGTTGCCCAGACGCCCAAGACCCCGAACTGTCTGGTAAATAAGAGCACCGTCACCACACGGATGCCCCACATACTGCACAGATTGATGAGAAACGGGCCCTTGCCGTCTCCCGCGCCCCGGAGCGCTCCGATAACCACGATACTGACCGCAAACAGCGGCTCGGAAAAGGCCACAATGCGAAGCGCCCGGGTACTTAGAGCAATCACCTCTGCTTCTCCTGTCAGCAGTCTGGTAAGTATCGGAGCAGAACAGAACAAGAGCATGCCGGTACAGCTTACCAGCAGGAAGCCCACCAGCGTCGTACCGTAGGCAAAGCGCTTCGCCATATCCTTTCGAGCAGCGCCAATGCTCTGTCCCACCAGCGCCGTCGCAGCCGCCGCCACGCCGTAAGCCGGAAGGTAACAGATTCCTTCCGTCTGCACCGCCACATAGTTGGCTGCCACCGCCACCGGCCCCATGCCGGTTACAACGCCGGTCATGACAATCTGCGCCAGACACAGAGTGCTGCGTTCCAGTGCCGCCGGGAGAGCCAGAAACCAGGTATTTTTCATGCAGACCTTTGTAAAACGCCATGTTTCACCGCCCTGAAGCTTCAATGGACCTTTTCGAATCAGCAGAAATGCCAGCAGCGTCAGGCCTACACAGGCCTGGGCAAGACCGGTCCCGATGGCCGCGCCCCGGACGCCGAGTCCCGCGCCCCAGATAGTCCTATTTCCTATTTGTCTGACAGGGTTAATCAGAAAGAAATTGAAAATCACATCCAGCACGCACATGCCCACATTCATGATGCTCGGAAGCACCACATTGCCGCTGCACCGGAAAATGCTGGAATAGATGGCCGACGCCATACTGAAAGGCACAAAAAATGCCACCGTACAGAAATATGCCCGCGCATAGGGCGCAATCTCCGCCTCCGCGCCGAGAATGGTAGGCAGAAACTGACCGATACCGATGACCACTGCCCCGAAGGCCGTACCGAAAATCACATTAAAAAGAATAGCCTGACAGAGCACATCCCGGCTGTCACTCTCCCGTCCCGCGCCCAGATACTGGGCTACCTGCACGGAAAAGCCGATGGCCGCAGCATTGACAAAGGCATTCATGAACCAGATACTGCTGGCCACAACACCGATGGCTGCTGTAGCCTGATAACCCAGGCCCCCCACCATGGCTGTATCGATATAACTCATAAGAGTCATTACGAGCTGCTCCAGGATCGCCGGAACAGACAGGGAAACCACCAGCTTCATCTGTTCTTTTACCGGAATTGCCTCGCCTGCGCGCAGGCGGGCGCTCACCTCAAGCATGTTCATAATGACTCTCCTGTTACACCGTAATGCGCAGAAATCACGCCAACAGCGTGATTTCCGGCTTACTTATATAAATGATTTACGCATGAATACCCCGGTTCTCGTCGCCGGTTTCATTTACACCGAACTCATAATCATTGCCCGGCAGAATCATGTTCAGCAGGATGCCTGCAATAGCTGCGATAGCCAGCGCAGTCAGGGTAATCGGGGTGCCGCCTACCGTGAAGGTGATGCCGCTGCTGAAGCCCAGTCCGCATACAAAGATAACGCCTGCGATAATCAGGTTTCTGGACTTAGTCAAATCTACCTTGTTCTCTACCACGTTACGCACGCCGATGGCAGAAATCATACCGTACAGCATGAAGCTGACGCCGCCGATGATAGCGGAAGGCATGGTACTGATAATAGCAGATACCTTCGGGATAAAGCTCACGATGATGGCGAATACGGCTGCGATCCGGATGACGCGCGGGTCATGGACACGGCTTAGCTCCAATACGCCGGTGTTCTCGCCGTAAGTGGTGTTCGCAGGTCCGCCCAGGAAACCAGCCATGGAGGTAGCCAGACCGTCGCCCAGCAGGGTTCTGTGAAGACCCGGATTTGCGATGAAGTTCTCACCAACCGTAGCGGAGATGGCGGACATATCGCCCACGTGCTCCATCATGGTAGCGATGGCGATGGGCGCCATAACCAGAATGGCGGTTACGTCAAATTTGCAGATCTGAAGAGGCGGAACTCCTACCCAGCCGGAAGTAGCAATGGCTGAGAAGTTCAGGATAGCAGAGCCGTCCGGATTGGTCATGCCTGCCATGGTCATCAGAAGAGCGACCACATAGGAAATCATAACGCCCATCAGGATGGGGATAATCTTGAACATTCCCTTGCCCCAGATATTGAATACAATGATGACAGCCAGAGCAACCAGTGCCAGGAACCAGTTGGTGGAAGCATTGTTGATGGCAGATCCTGCCAGGCTCAGTCCGATACAGATGATAACCGGTCCGGTCACAACCGGCGGGAGGAAACGCATCACGCGCTTTACGCCTACCAGGCGGATAATCAGGGCCAGTACCAGATACAGAAGACCTGCCACTACGACACCGCCGCAGGCATAAGCCGCTTTGTCATTGACGCTCATGGTGGCGTACATGCCGGTATCCAGATGTGCTACGGTAGAAAATCCACTCAAGAAAGCGAATGAGGATCCCAGGAATGCCGGAACCTTAAACTTGGTGCAGACATGGAACAGCAGGGTTCCAAAGCCCGCGCAGAACAGTGTTACAGCTACAGTCAGTCCTCTTGTCGGTCCCTCTCCGCAGGCATCCACGAAATAGCTGTTGACCAGAATCGGAACCAGAATCGTAGCTCCGAACATGGCGAACATGTGCTGCAGACCCAGAATCAGCATTTTGGGTACGCCCAGTTTTCTGGCATCACGAATTACTCCATTTGATTCATTCATAACGTTCTCCTTCGTTTGATAAAATATACTTGTTTATAGTAGCTTAATCTTATTTATTATAGTGACATTAGTCCTCTATTACAAGAACTTTTTCATCGAACCGCAGAATTTTCTGTCTCCCTGGTAATATAGAAAAAGGTCAGCACAAAAATGATACCTTTTACAATGGATGTGGAGGAGAACGCCCACCAGATACCGGTCAGCCCCATACGTCCGCCCAAAAGAACGGCCAACGGAATCCGGGCGCTGGTGAAGCTAATGCTGATAATGCTGCAAAGGCGGGTTCGTCCAAGTCCCGATAAAGCCCCCACCGTCATCAGCTCTTCGCACATAAAGCCCTCACAGAAGCCAATGATAATCAGATAACCGACTGCAATGGAAATGGCTTCCGGCTCATAGAAAAAGATTTTCGCAATGGGCCCGGGCAGTAAAACAAAGGCCAATGTGATCAAAAGTCCCCAGACTCCCACAGTCCAAAGTGAAGCCCGGTAGCCTTTTTTTACCCGGTCCATTTTTCCCGCTCCATAATTCTGGCCGATAAAGGCATTCAGAGCCGCCGCGAAGCCATCTGCCGTATTCCAGGAGACGGATTCAATCTGACCGCCCACCCGCTGTACCGCCACCGCTGCTGCGCCATAAGCGGACACCATCCGGGTCAGCACCATGGAAATGGCGCAGTAAGCCATGCCCTGCAGGGCTGTGGGAATACCGATTTTACAGATGCCCTTCAGATATTTCGACGGGATCTTCGCATAGAGGTGAATGCCCTTCAGCACATTTTCATTTTTCCGGAACACCACACCCAGCACCATGATTCCCATTACGATAAACTGTGCCGTCACGGTAGCAATGGCAGCCCCGACCGCTCCCAGCTTCGGAAACGGACCAAGTCCCAGAATCAGCACCGGATCCAGAATCATATTGATCGCCAGACCGATGAGGTTCGCCACAAAAGGCGTCTTGGAATCGCCCTGGGCTGTATACAATCCGGTCAGTGTCAGTGTCAGAAATGAAAATACCAGCAGACCGCAGGCCACCCGTGTGTAGGAAAAGGCCGCATCCAGCGCTTCCGGATCCGTCAGCTTGAAAAAGCCTACCAGCGGATGCAGAAATATCACACACATGGCTGAAAAAGCCAGTCCCGTCAAAAGTGACAGCTGCACTGCTGCCTGGGCGTAGCCATGGGCTTCTTCCCAATCGCCCCGGCCAATATACTGGGCCACCTGCACCTGACCGCCCATACGGGACATAGATGCCAATCCTTGCGAAAGCCAGATATACATACCGCCCACTCCGACGCCTGCCACAGCCTTAGAGCCCAGCTGTCCTATCCAGGCCATATCGGTAATATTATATAAGGTCCCAAGAAAAGATGAAGCCATGATGGGAATCGCAAGCTTCGTCAATGTTTTCAAAATGGGACCCTTCGTCAAATTTCCTTCCAATGCCGCTTCCCTTTTCTCTCTTGTTACGGCAGAGCGCGCAAAATCGCCATACCCTCTGCCAGATCGCCGATTTTCCGATAATAATTCACATCCGGCTCCAGATCCCGGAAGCCCGGCTGTGGGACATAGACAGTCCGAAGTCCGGCCGCCCGAGCTGCCTTTACGCCGCTGAGCGAATCCTCAAAGGCGATAACCTCGGAAGGCTTTAAGCCCCCTCGCTTCATGGCCAGTCGATACAGATCCGGCGCCGGTTTTCCCGCCTGTACTTCATTTCCAAAAGCTGTACAGTCCAGCATCTCATAGATTCCGTGAAAACGCAGCATTTTCTCCGCCCGCTCCCGAATGGTACCGCTGGCCACACCTACGGTCATGCCTTTTTCTTTTGCCAGGGTCACGATTTCCTTTGCGTAAGGCATCAGGGGCATACGGCCATCCTCCAGCGCCCCGGCCAGATATCCGTCGCGGATCGCGCGCACCTCCGGTATAAGACGCGCTTCTCCGGTCACGCTCTCAATCGCACGATCCAGATCCTTTCCGCCGATGCCGTTCCAACTGTCCAGTGTCTCATCCGAAATGGGAATCCCCATCTTATGAAAGGCCATCTTCCAGCACTGGGCATAAAGACGCTCGGAATCAATCAGACAACCGTCCATGTCAAAGATAACGCCCTTGAAACGGCGTTTTCTCTTATTTTTCTCCTGCATTTCCTTTTGTTGCTCTCGATAAGTCTCGTAGAGATCCGGCCGCCGCTCTTTCGTCCGCAGAATAGACAGCTCCTGCCGCCATCCTTCAATATTTGTGTGATTTCCGGACAACAGCACCGGCGGTACCTCTTTATCGTGCCACACCTCCGGGCGGCTGTACTGGGGATATTCCAGCAGACCATCCTGGAAGCTTTCAAACTCCGCGGACACTTCATTATTCAGCACCCCCGGAACCAGCCGGGAAATGGCGTCGATCATGACCATAGCCGGAAATTCCCCGCCGGTCAGCACATAATCGCCAATGGATACATAGTCTGTCACAATCTCTTCCAGCACACGCTCATCAACGCCCTCATAATGGCCGCAGAGGAAAATCACATTCTCTTCCTTCGCCAACTCCTCCGCCATGCCCTGATGGAAGGTGGTTCCCTGGGGCGTTACATAGATGGTCCGGGCTTTTTTCCCGATTTTCTCCGTCACCGAAGCCCAGGCCCGGTACACCGGCTCAGCCTGCATGACCATACCCGCGCCGCCGCCGTAGGGGTAATCGTCCACTTTATTGTGCTTATTGTCTGCAAAGTCACGAATATTGACGGCATTCAGACCAATCGTTCCATTTTCGATGGCCCGGCCTGTAATGCTGGTCTTTAAACCATTTTCAATCATTTCCGGAAACAAAGTCAGTACATGATATCGGTTCATCAAAGCAGGCCCTCCGGGATACGCACGATCATTTTTGCAGCTTCCACGTCCACATCCAGAATGCAGGACGGAATCGCCGGAAGCAGGATCTCTTTTCCTTCGTCCGTCTCTACCACATATACGTCGTTGGCGCCGGTCTGCAGCACATCCGTCAGGGTGCCGAGACGCTTCTCCTCTTCATCGTAGACGTCCATGTCAATCAGATCCACGATGAAATTTTCATTTTCCGCAAGCGGCACCGCCTGCTCTCTATCGATTAAGAGATCTTTTCCTCTGTATTTTTCGATTTCGTTAATGTCCTGAAATTCCTGAAATTTCAGAATAACCTGATTTTTGAAAAACTTTATACCGGTGACCTTCAGAGGCATATAGTCTTTTCCTGTGTCCAGATATACCTTTTTCAGCTTCCGGAAACGCTCCGGATCATCCGTGGTCGGGAATACCTTTACCTCGCCCTTCAGACCATGTGTGGATGAAATGACGCCTACACGCAGATACTGTTCCATTGTGTTTCCTCCCTTTTTGTCATTAATAATAGAATCCTGCAAGGCAGGATTCTCCGCCTTTTATACAATAGTTCCTATTGTATAAAAGAACAGCGGGTGTCTCCACCCGCCGTCTGTGCGGAATTCTACTGAAGAATCTCCACAACTACTTTTTTCTCTTCCTTAGATGACGCTGCCTTGACAACGCTGCGAATGGCCTTGGCGATACGACCCTGTTTGCCGATTACCTTGCCCATATCAGAAGGCGCTACGCGGAGCTCGACCAGAATGGTTTTCTCATTCTCTGTCTCCGTAACGACAACCTCATCCGGATGCTCCACCAGTGATTTTGCAATCACTTCTACTAATTCTTTCATTCGATACCTCGATTATTTCTCTACGCCTGCTGCCTTCAGGATCTTGCCTACCATCTCAGTCGGCTGAGCGCCGTTTGCAAGCCACTTCTTAGCTGCCTCAACGTCTACCTTGAAAGTACTCGGATCTGTGCTCGGATCGTAGGTACCGATCTCCTCGATAAAACGACCGTCTCTCGGGGATCTGGAATCTGCTACGATGATTCTATAGAAAGGAGCTTTCTTCTGACCCATTCTTCTTAATCTAATCTTTACTGCCATTTGTTTCACCTCCGCATTTTCTGCTGTTAATATAGTATTTTTATTTATTTAAAAAGGAAAACGCATACGTCCCTTTTTACCACGTTTGCCGCCCATTCCCATCATGCCGGGCATCTGCTTCATCATCTTACGCATCTGCTCGAACTGCTTCACCAGGCGGTTGACCTCGGCGATATCCACACCTGCGCCTTTGGCAATGCGGTGCTTTCTCGACGGGTTCAGAATCTCGGGATTGGACCGCTCCTTCGGCGTCATGGAAAGAATGATCGCCTCGGTGCGCGCCATCTTCTTCTCGTCGATGGCGTTTTCAATGTCCTTCATCTGGCTTCCCAGACCCGGCATCATGGCCAGCACGCTGGAAAGACCTCCCATTTTCTTCATCTGGTTCATACTCTCCAGATAATCGTCAAAGCCAAACTGTGCTTTCTTCAGCTTCTGCGTCATGGCCTTGGCTTTTTCCTCGTCCACGGACTCCTGCGCCTTCTCAATCAGAGTCAGCACATCGCCCATACCGAGGATACGGGACGCCATACGGTCCGGATAAAACTGCTCCAGATCCGAAAGCTTCTCGCCCATACCTATATATAAAATCGGCTTTCCGGTCACTGCCTTGACAGACAGCGCGGCTCCGCCTCGGGTATCTCCGTCTAACTTGGTCAGGATGACGCCGTCGATGCCAATCTTGTCATTGAACACAGTGGCCACATTGACTGCGTCCTGTCCTGTCATGGCGTCTACGGTCAGAAGCGCCTGATCCACATGCAGATTTTCTTTGATCTCCTGCAGCTCCTCCATCATGTCTTCGTCCACATGCAGACGGCCTGCAGTATCGAGGATGACCACATTGAAGTTATTCTTCTTCGCGTACTCATAAGCGCCCTTCGCGATATTCACCGGCTTCTGATTCTCGCCCATGGTAAATACCTCGACACCCTGCTTCTCGCCGTTGACCTGCAGCTGCTTGATCGCTGCCGGGCGGTAAACGTCGCAGGCTACCAGCAATACCTTACGGCCCTTGCTCTTCAGCTTTCCTGCCAGCTTGGCCGCCGTGGTGGTCTTACCTGCTCCCTGAAGACCCATCATCATGAGGACGGTCACATCACTGGGGTTCTTCAGCTTCAGCTCCGTGGTCTCGCTGCCCATCAGGGAAATCAGTTCCTCATGGACAATCTTTACCACCTGCTGTCCCGGCGTCAGACTGTTCATCACATCCGCGCCGATGGCGCGTTCCTCTGCGGACTTGATAAACTGCTTGACTACCTTAAAGCTTACGTCGGCTTCCAGAAGAGCCATCTTGACTTCCTTTAAGGATGCTTTCACATCCGCCTCGGAAAGACGTCCCTTACCCCGCAGGTTCTTAAATACATTCTGTAATTTATCAGATAAACTTTCAAATGCCATCTATAAATTCTCCAATATCCCGTTTAACTGCCGCACAAGCGCTTCCTTGTCCGGCTCTTCGGTCTCCCTTAAGGACTTTTCCATCTCTTCGATCTGCTCTTTGATGGTCACAAACTTCTCAACCAGGTGAAGTTTCGACTCGTATTCCTGCAGAATCTTGTTGCACCGCTTAATCAGATCATGCACGCCCTGGCGGCTGATACCCTTTTCCTCCGCCACCTCGCTGAAGGAATAATCGTTCAGCACCACGTCCTCGTAAATCTGCTTCTGATGATCCGTCAGCAGTTCTCCGTAAAAATCATACAGCAGCGTCTGCTCCAGAATTTTATCCATACTTCTCACCTGCCTGACTTATCATACACAATCCGGGCAGTGATGTCAAGTATTTTTTCTTGACAAAATTATTTTTCGGATATTCTGCCCTTTAACCCAGAATTCCCAGGTGCTCCAGCAGGATCTTCAGGCCGATACAGATGAGAATCACGCCGCCCGCGAATTCCGCTCTGGATTTGTACTTCATACCAAAGATATTGCCGATGCGAATACCGATGGCGGAAATCACGAAAGTTGTTACACCGATAAATGTTACGGAAGGAATCAGCGCCACGTTTAAAAAAGCCAGGGTGATCCCCACGGCCAGGGCGTCGATGCTGGTGGCTACCGCCAGCATCAGCATGGTTTTGAACGCAAACGGATTCTCTTTCTTCGGACAGACCTCCCCGTCCTCTTCTTTTCCCAGAGCCTCCCGAATCATATTGACGCCGATGATGAGAAGCAGCACAAAGGCAATCCAGTGATCGACGCAGGTGATGTAATCCTTAAACTGGCTGCCCAGCAGATATCCAAGAAGCGGCATCAGCGCCTGAAAGCCGCCAAACCAGACGCCTGCGATACAGCATTCTTCTACACCCGCCTTCTGTACCGCCAGGCCCTTACAGACCGATACGGCAAAAGCGTCCATGGACAGGCCTACCGCAAGAACGAAAAGTTCTACCAATCCCATAATGAAGTTCTCCTTTTTCTTTTTACTCCGGCGCACAAGCCCCTATATAAAACAAGAGACCTACCCGCAGAATTTTTTCTGCGGATAAGTCTCGTTATTTCATACAAAACCAGGCTTTATGGCCAATGTGTTGATTTTGTCACGCCAGCCGGCGCTAACTACTCCCTTATGCACTGGTCGCCATTTTACTATATTTTTTCAACAAATGCAAGGGGAAATTCCTCATTTGCCAGATTTTTTACAGGTTGATCTTCACTAACCGCGGCCGGAAGCCTGCCTCGTCCAGCTTCTTGACGATGCGGTTCTTGTGCTCAGTACCGAAGGCCTCGATGGTGATACGCAGCTCCACGCCCTCGTTCCGGTTGGTACCGATAAACTGATTGTGATCAAGCTTGACGATATTGCCGTTCTCGTCGGCGATGACCTGGGAGATCTTGACCATCTCTCCGGGCTTGTCCGGAAGCATGGTGGATACGGTGAAGATGCGGTCTCTCTGGATCAGGCCGAACTGTACCATGGAGGACATGGTGATGATGTCCATATTTCCGCCGCTTAAGATAGAGACAATCTTCTTACCTTTCACGTTCAGGTGGTTCAGAGCCGCTACGGTCAAAAGACCGGAGTTTTCTACCACCATCTTGTGGTTCTCCACGATATCCAGGAACGCGCCGATGAGCTCGTCGTCGGTGACGGTGATGATGTCGTCCAGATTCTTCTGAATATACGGGAAAATCTTGGTTCCCGGAGTCTTCACTGCGGTACCGTCGGCGATGGTGCTGACCGTCGGCAGGGTGGTCACCTTCTTATTCTTCAGAGAAACCTGCATACAGTTGGCGCCTGCGGGCTCCACGCCGATAACCTTGATATTCGGATTCAAAAGCTTTGCCAGAGTAGACACGCCGGTGGAAAGTCCGCCGCCTCCGATGGGCACCAGAATGTAGTCCACCAGCGGCAGCTCCTTTACAATCTCCATGGCAATAGTTCCCTGGCCGGTGGCTACCGCCAGATCATCGAAGGGATGGATAAAGGTATAGCCGTGCTCCTCCGCCAGCTTATACGCATACTCACACGCCTCATCATACACGTCGCCGTGAAGCACGACCTCAGCGCCATAGCTCTTGGTACGCTCCACCTTCATCAGCGGCGTGGTGGTCGGCATCACAATGACCGCTTTTACGCCGTAGGCCTTGGCCGCGTAAGCCACGCCCTGGGCGTGATTTCCGGCGGATGCGGTAATCAATCCCTTGGAGCGCTCTTCGTCGCTTAAGGTACTGATCTTGTAGTAAGCACCGCGAATCTTGTACGCGCCGGTTACCTGCATATTTTCCGGCTTCAGATATACCTTATTGCCGGTGCGCTCGCTGAAATACGGACTGTATAACAGCTTGGTCTCGATCGCTACTTTTTTAACCACCTCTGAGGCTTCTTCGAATTTCTCCAGTGTAAGCATGTTTTTCTCCTCTTATATTGTATTTTTACAAATTTTGTCAGTCATCATTTTCCTGATGGAACAGGGCGTTCACAAATTCGTCCGCGTCAAACTTCTGCAGATCCTCGATGCTCTCACCCACGCCGATGTACTTCACCGGGATACCAAGTTCGGACTGGATTGCCACCGCGATACCGCCCTTGGCTGTTCCGTCCAGCTTCGTGAGAATGATGCCTGTGATGTCGCAGACCTCTTTGAACTGACGGGCCTGCTCCAGAGCGTTCTGTCCGGTGGTGCCATCCAGGACGACCAGGGTCTCACGGAATGCGTCCGGGTACTCCCGGTCGATAATCCGGTTGATTTTCCGAAGCTCCTCCATCAGATTCTTCTTATTGTGAAGACGTCCCGCCGTATCGCAGAGTAATACGTCCGCATGCCGCGCCTTGGCCGCGCAGACTGCGTCATAAACTACGGAAGCCGGATCTGCGCCCTCGCTGCCGCCGATAATCTCCACGCCGGCCCGGTTCGCCCACTCGGTCAGCTGCTCGCCTGCTGCCGCGCGGAAGGTATCTGCCGCCGCCAGAATCACCTTTTTGCCCTGATCCTTCAGCTTGCCTGCAAGCTTTCCTACCGATGTGGTCTTACCCACGCCGTTGACGCCGATGACCAGCACCACGGACTTCTCCTGCTCGAAGCGGTATGCCACGTCGCCCACCTGCATCTGCTCCTTGATGCTGTTGATCAGAAGCTGCTTGCATTCGGATGGCTCCTTGATGTGCTGCTCCTTCACCTTCTGCTTCAGATCCTCCAGGATAGCGTTGGTGGCATTAATGCCGATGTCGCCCATGATCAGGATCTCCTCGATCTCCTCATAGAAATCGTCGTCAATCGCGGAATATCCGCTGAAAATACTGTCAATACCGGCCGCGATGTTTGCTCTGGTCTTGGCAAGACCGGAGACCAGACGGCTGAAAAAGCCTTTTTTTTCCTCAGACATTTCATTTCCCCCTGAATTTAACTATTCATCTAATTCCTCTTCAATCAGATTTACGGAAACCAGCGTGGAGACGCCCTTCTCCTGCATGGTAATACCATACAGACGATCTGCGGACTCCATGGTTCCCTTCCTATGTGTAATAATAATAAACTGTGTATTCTTTGTCAACTTATGAAGATATTTTGCAAAGCGGTTTACGTTGGAATCATCCAGAGCTGCCTCAATCTCATCCAGCAGACAGAAGGGCGAGGGTTTCAGGTTCTGAATGGCGAACAGGAGTGAAATGGCCGTCAGGGCCTTTTCTCCGCCGGAAAGCTGCATCATGTTCTGCAGCTTTTTGCCGGGCGGCTGGGCGATAATCCGCACGCCTGCCTCCAGCATGTCCGCATCCGGATCCAGCTCCAGGGTTCCCTTTCCGCCACCGAACAATTCTTTGAAAGCCTTGTCAAACTCTACCCGAATCCGGGCAAACTGTTCTTCGAACTGGCGGCGCATGCCTGTATCCAGTTCCGAAATAATGCCCATCAGGGTCTCCTCGGCCTTTACCAGGTCGTTCCGCTGGGTGTTCATAAATTCATACCGCTCTGAGATATTTTTATAATCCTCAATGGCATTCACATTGACATCGCCCAGCTTCCGTATCTCATCCTTCAGCACACTGGTCTGCCTCTTCAGTGCCGCCAAATCCATATCCTCTTCCTGTTTCATGGGAAGGGCTGTGTTGTAGGTCAGCTCGTACTCCTCCCACATGTAATCGGTCAGGGAATCCACCGTTTCTTCCAGCTTTTCCCGCTGACTGTTCAGGCGGAAAATCTCTTTATCCAGCCGGGTCTGCTTATCGGACAGCTCCTCACGCTTCGTAAAGAAATCCTTCTGGCCGGTCAGCAGTGCTTCCCGCTTGCCGCCAAGCTCTGCGGTCTCACCGTTTAAGCGCTCGCTCCTGGCGATCATGTCCTCTATCTGCTTCCGCAAAGCGCCGATGCCTTCCTCTTTGGCTTCGATGTCGGCATTGCCCTTCTGCATACCCTCGTGAATCTCCTGCTCTTCCGTATGAAGTCTCACAAGCTCCCGCTCAATACGGGCCGCGTTTTCATCCACAAAGCCCGCCTTCTGGGTCAGGGCCGCCAGCTTCAGGTGCGCCTTTTCGTTGTCGCCGATGCTCTCAGCCTCGCTCTGCTTCAGCTCAGCCAATCTTGCCTGCGCCGTCTCGATTCTGGCCTCGTTCTGCTTCTCCTGCTCCTCAGACTCCCGTATTTCCCGGAAAATAGCTTCGCGGCTGTCGTGAATGTCCGCAAACTGCTTCTCGATTTCCGAAAGTTCCTTTCGAAGTCCGGAATAGCCCTCAATAATCTCATCCAGTCTTGCTTTCGCCTGATCGGAATTCATCTTCGCCGTATTCTGCTGCAGATACAGCCGCTGTAGCTCTGTACTTAAGGACTCTGCCTCCGCGCGCCGCTCCCGGCGCTGCTCCCGCAAAGTTTCAATCTGAAGACGGGCTTCCCGGATATCAGCCTCCAGCTTCTGTACATTCTCTTCCAGCTCCGTCAGTTCCCGCTTTCGGCCAAGCAAATTGCTGGAATTGCGGAAGGCTCCGCCGGTCATGGAGCCGCCGGGGCTTAAGGACTCGCCCTCCAACGTGACGATAAAGATAGAATGCTTGTATTTCCGGGCAATACGGATGGCGTCGTCAATGTGCTCTGCCACCAGTACCCGGCCCAGCAGATGCTGTACTACCCGATCATACTTTTTGTCCGCCCGTATCAGAGTACTGGCAAGGCCGATGGCGCCCTTTTCCTTCAGGGCCTCCGGCTTCGCGAAGCCGCCCCGTCCACCCACGCTGGTCAGGGGCAGGAAGGTGGCCCGGCCAAACCGGTTCTTTTTCAGATATTCAATCAGCTCCTTGGCAGTATCCTCATTTTCCGTGACAATATTCTGGATGCTGCCGCCCAGAGCTGTCTCGATGGCGGTCTCATACCGCTGATCCACTTTGATGAGGTCCGCTACCACGCCCTCGATGCCCGGCACGTTCTTTTTCTGCTCCATGACCTTGCGGATGCTGTTGCCGTAGCCATCGTAGCGCTCGGCCATGTTCCGCAGGGATTCCAGGCGGGAGGATTCCCGGTGAAAAGCGCTCTGGCCAATCTCCAGCTCCTCGTTCTTTTTTCCCAACTCCCGGCGCAGGCCTTCGGCTTCCTCCTCCTTCTCCCGCTGAGCTTCCGACAGTGTAATAATTCTTCCGGAAATTTCTTCCAGTTTCTTCAGATGTCCTTCGTACTGTACCCGCTGCTCTTCCTCACTGCTTTTCGCCAGCAGCAGCTTCTGATTCAGCTCCGTTCTCCGAATCTGGGCCTGCTCCTGCATGGCGTCGTAGCGCTGCAGGCGGCCCTTGGTGGAGGCCCGCTCATTTAACAAACTGATGATGGTGTTCTTGCTGATCTCAGCGGCTGTATTTTCCGCCTCGATCTGCTCCCGCAGCTCCTGTAAGCGCGCGTCGGCCTCGCCGGAAACGGAGGCAGCTGCCTCCAGCTGCTTTGCAAGCTCCGCCTGCTCTGCCGCCAGTTTTTCTCTGGCCTCCTGCCGCTCCTTCACATCCGCCGCGATATTTTTCAGACGTCCTTCCAGCTGCTCGCCGCCCTGTCGGACGGAGTTGATCTGCTCCTTCAGGACTTCAATCTGGCCTTCCAGCTGCTGACGGCCCAGACCCGCCCTGGACGCCGCTTCCTTCGTCTCATCCAGACGTCGGTTCAGCTCCTCTAACTCTTCTTCGATGCGGGCGTGTTCCTTTTTGATATTCTCATACCGTCCGGTAGTCTCTTTTAACTCCCGATCCGTATCGCTGATTTTCTGCTCCAGCTCCGTCAGCGCCCCCTGGACACGCTCCGTCTCCAAAAGGAACATATTCACATCGCAGAGCTTTAATGCTTCTTTTTTCTTCAGATATTCTCTGGCTGCCGCTGACTGCTTTTCCAGCGGTCCCAGCTGCTTTTCCAGCTCCGCCAGAATGTCGTTAATGCGGACGATGTTCTGCTTCTCGTCCTCCAGCTTCTTCTGGGCCGTGTTCTTCCTGCGTTTGAATTTCACGATTCCGGTGGCCTCGTCGAAAAGCTCCCTGGACTCCTCCGGCTTACTGCTTAGAATCCGGTCAATCTGGCCCTGTCCGATGATGGAATAGCCCTCTTTACCGATACCGGTATCGTAAAACAGCTCGTTGATATCCTTGAGCCGACAGGCTGCGCCATTGATCAGGTACTCGCTCTCGCCGGAACGGTAGAGACGTCTTGACACCGTCACCTCTTCATAATCTATGGACAGCTGATGATCGGAATTATCCAGCGTAATCGCCACATAGGCATAGCTTAAGGGCCGCCGGTTTTCGGTTCCCGCGAAGATGACGTCCTGCATACTGCCGCCTCGCAGCTGCTTCACCCGCTGCTCGCCCAGAACCCAGCGCACCGCGTCCGCCACATTGCTCTTGCCGCTGCCGTTGGGTCCTACAATGCCGGTGATCCCGTTGTGAAAATCGAATACAATCTTATTTGCAAAGGACTTAAAGCCCTGTACCTCTATACTTTTTAAATACATTCCTTACCCCGTTATCCGCGGACTTTTCTGGCCAGAAGTGCCCGGTACGCCGCTTCCTGCTCCGCCGCCTTCTTAGTCCGGCCGCTGCCGCTTCCAAGCACCTTCTCGCCCAATACCACATTTACCGTGAACCGCTTATTGTGATCCGGTCCCTCTTCCTTCACCAGTTCATAGTGAATCGGTTCCTCGGTTTCACTCTGAATCTGCTCCTGAAGGATAGTCTTGCTATCATAAAAGAGTTTTTTATGCTCAATGTCATTTAAAATAAAATGATGTACGAATTCTTTTGCATTAGCAAAACCACCGTCCAGATAAATCGCGCCAAGCAATGCCTCCATGGCATCTGAGGTAATGGAATCCCTGTCACGTCCGCCGGTCAGCTCCTCGCCTTTTCCCAGCCTCAGCCATTCGCCTAACCCCAGGTCTCTCGCGCACAGCGCCAGGGTCTGCTCACAGACGATGCTCGCGCGGGTACGGGTGGCCTCACCCTCCGGCATGGTCGGATAATTCTGATACAGGAACTCACTGGTGGCAAGCTCCAGTACCGCATCTCCTAAGAACTCCAGGCGCTCGTTATTCTGCAGGCGGTCCCAGTGGCGCTCGTTGGCATAGGAGCTGTGGCACAGGGCGTGCTCCAAAAGCCTCCGGTCGTGAAAATGGTAACCCAGTTTGTTTTCTAATTCTTCTAGCTTCATTTGTTCTCCTCACAAACAATAACGTAAAAATGTCTCAGAAAAGCCGCAGCCTTTCTGAGACAAGTTTCATATTCTTCTTAGTCCTTCTTCAGATTGCGAATGGCTTCCACCGCGTCGCCGACGGACACGATTTTCTCAGCTTCCTCCTGGGCGATCTCGATGTCGAATTCTTCTTCGATTCCCATGATAATCTGAAATACGTCCAGAGAATCTGCTCCCAAATCGTCTACAAATGTGGTGTCCATGGTGATCTCATCCTCATCCACATTCAGAACATCCGCAATAATTCCTTTCAGTTTTTCAAATTCCATTGTTTCATCCTTCCTCTCTTACGATATTCTCTTTAATCTTATCATTAATCCGCTGCTCTTTAAATGTTACGCACTGGATAATGGAGTTCTTTACTTCTTTTGCTTTGGAGCTTCCGTGGGTCTTCACCACCAGGCCCTTAAGACCCAGAAGCGGCGCTCCGCCGTATTCGGTAGCATCAAAGGACTTCAGCGTCTCCTTCAGCGCCGGCTTCACCAGCAGCGCGCCGATTTTGCTTCGGAGAGTGCTCATCATACCGGCCTTGATCTTGCTGACCAGCACAGCTCCCACACCCTCATAAAGCTTCAGGATGACATTTCCCACAAAGGCCTCACAAACGATAACGTCCGCCTGTCCGTGGGGAATCTCTCTCGCCTCAATATTGCCCACGAAATTAATACCCTCACACTCCTTCAGAAGCGGATAAGTCTCTTTCACCAAGGCGTTGCCCTTCTCCTCCTCGGCTCCGATATTCACGATAGCCACCCGGGGATTCTTCACGCCCATGACGTGCTCCATGTAGATGGAACCCATTTTCGCGAACTGTACCAGATGAGACGGTCTGGCATCCACGTTGGCTCCGCAGTCAATCAGCAGAGACACGCCTTTTTCCGTCGGAATTAACGGCGCCAGGGGCGGTCTCTCCACGCCCTTGATGCGTCCCACCAGAAGCTGGCCTCCTGCCAGTACGGCTCCCGAGCTGCCTGCCGATACGAAGGCGTCCGCCTTCTCCTCTTTTACCAGCTTCAGTCCGACTACAATGGAAGAGTCCTTCTTCGTCCGGATAGCTGCCACCGGCGGCTCCGCCGTCTCGATCACCTCTGTCGCGTTCACGACCTCTACCTGCTGCTCTCTGTATGAATATCCCTTTAGCTTCTCCCGAATCAGTTCTTCTTTGCCCACGAGCAGAACCTGAATGTCCTCCCGCAGCGCTACGGCTTCCATGGCGCCCTTGATAATCTCGTCCGGCGCATTGTCGCCGCCCATTGCGTCCACCGCAACTCTGATCATATCCTGCATAAATCCTTCCTCCTGATCTCCTGATCCTATGTATGCAGATCCTTTATCATAATACTAAATATCAAATGAGAAATCAACAGTTTCTTTTGGGTTTGATTTTTTCGCTGATCCATGTATAATTACAATAAATACAACAATTTTGACAACATATTTTACACAATATAAGAATTTCAGAGGAATCTTTATGCAGAAAAAAGCTTTAGGAAATACAGACATCAAAGTCAGCGTCGCGGGCTTCGGGGTGCTTCCCATGGGTCCAAGCCAGCTGGCTCTGCCGGTGGAGCAGGGTGCAGCGGTGATCCGCTACGCGCTGAAAAGAGGATTTAATTTTCTGGATACGGCGCAGTACTACCGAACCTATCCGTATATCAAAAAGGCACTGGAACATGAGGGCTTTGACGATGTGGTCATTTCCTCCAAATCCCTCTGTACCGATTATGACGGGATGATGGAAGCGGTACTGGAGGCCCGGGAGGAGCTGGGGCGCGACGTCATCGATATTTTTCTCATGCATGAGCTACGTTCGGGACAGCTTGAGGAGCGGGCCGGGGCTTGGGACGCGTTACAGGACGCCCGGGCAAAGGGGCTGGTGCGGGCCATCGGACTCTCTACCCATCACATTGATGTCACGGAGGCCGCTGCTTCCATGCCGGAGCTGGATGTGGTCTTTCCGCTGATCAATTACGCTGGACTGGGGATTCGAAAAGGGGATGCCTTCGGTTCGAAAGAGGAAATGCTCGCGGCCATCCGCCGCTGCCACCGGGCTGGCAAGGGCGTCTTTTCCATGAAAGCCTTCGGCGGCGGAAGTCTCACGTCCCATTATCAGGAAGCGCTTGACTATGTATTCTCCAAAGAGGAAATCGATTCGGTCATGATCGGCTTTGGAAAAAACGCGGAGGTGGACGATCTCATCGCCTATCTCGACGGCTCCATGCCAAAGACCTACAACCCGGATGTCTCCAAAAAGAGGGTCTACATCAACCAGGAGGACTGCGAGGGCTGCGGCTCCTGCAAGGCCGCCTGTCCCGCCGGGGCCATCTTTTACAACGACAACGGCCTGGCTGAGGTCAACCATGACAAATGCCTGACCTGCGGGTACTGCAGCCCGGTGTGTCCGGTGCGGGCTGTGATTATGTATTAAAAAAGAATGTGCCAATGGCACATTCTCGCGCCGAGGCGCGGTTGCTTCAGCAACCATCTACCACTGCGCCGAGTGCGCATCTTTGCAAGCTCTGCTTGCTTTTATGGAATAGGGAATTCTATCGGAATTTCCTATTCCATAAAAAAAATACCACCTGTCAAATGACAAGTGGTATTTTTTATGGACCTGAGGGGAATCGAACCCCTGTCCGAAAGCCTGTTCCCTGTTCTTCTACTATCGTAGTCAGTTCTTTGACATTCCCTCCGTCCGCCGGGAACTAACACCCTGCGGGCTTCAGTAGCTTCATGATACGCCCATGCGCGCAAAGCTTAACGCATGTCGTTTCCCACATAGTCGATGCCGGATTCTTAAAGTGCGGGTGCTCTAAGGCCGACAGCTGCCATTAGGCAGCGTATGCTAAATTATCTTCAGCGTTTATTTTTAATTTTGCGATTTGACGCATCGCCTGCGGATAGCTTCACCAGCTGCGAGACCCCCGTCGAAACCAGTACAAGCCCTGGTTGGGACTGCCTGAAACGCTGTGAACGGCAGCCGTTTTGCCCTCTTCGGGTAATCTGTTCTCCCAGTATAGACCGAAACCCCTGAAAAATCAAGCCCTTTTCTTAAATTTAAACTCTTATTCCACCAGAATCGCGTTCGGATAGATCCGGTCCATCCGTTCATCCGGAAAATGCGTATCCAGCCACCCGTCCGCGAAGGTCTCGATGCCCTCGCCGGTCTGCCGCACCGTATAGCGGTTCAGGGCCAGACCCGACAGGCAGACATCATAAATCATAAATACCAGTAGAATCCAGGTCATCCAGGTTCCGAATTTCTTCGGAATCTTCTCGATCCAGCCGGAAAACAGCGGATACAGTACCTTCATCCAGACCACCGCTGCGATGCCCCAGAAGAAGCAGTACAAGAGGTTAATTCTGCCGCCCAGATTGAACGGAATCTTACTGTAATCCCAGAACACTGTGCCGAATACCAGCTCCGTAAAGACGCTGCAGATATACTCATAAGCGCCGCCCAGAACCGTGCCGAAGCAGAAAATATAGCTGTCGCTCCGATCCTTATACCGGTACAGCACCGCCGTCAGAAGGGCACAGCCCAGTCCCCAGACGATACTGAAGGGTCCGTACACCACGCTGCTGCGGCTCATGAGCTTGCCAGCCGTCACATAGCAGAAAATGGTTTCGGTGATATCGCCCAGGAACGCGCCCAGCAAAAACAGGCACACCAGCTTATAAAAGCAGCAGCCCACCGCAAAGACGCCTGCCTTCGCCCGCGCCGCGTCCGCTTCCTTTTCCTGCTCCCGTCTGGCTCTAAGAAGCTCTTCAGCCGCCAGCCTCGGATAGGCCCGCTCCATACGGCGCAGCACAAAGGCTGTCAGCTTTCCGCCCATCTCATCAGAGGTTTTCTGCAGATTCTCCGCCACGCCATACAGCAGAGACGCCTTTTTCACGCTGGATCTCACCTTCAGGATTCCCACCAGTGTGCCGACAAAATCCATAATGAAAATGATACCAAGCACAAGTAGAATGATTTTTCCGACCCCATGGGGTAAAAGCTTCAGCACATCCCGTAAAAACGGATTCACAAAACGGATGCAGAGTACTCCAAGCAGACCCCACACCACCGACCAGGGCAGGCTCACATAGCCGCCGAACTGGAAGCGTTTCCGGGAGAAATCCCACCATTTCCGATGGAAAATCCGCTCCAGCAGGAAGCCGGTCGTATAGGTCACAATAAAAGAAAGAATCACGCCGCCCACAAACAGGAAAAACAGGCTGTCACGAAGCTCTGTCAGGAAAATGGCAAATAACAGTCCGCCCACGCCGTAAGCAGGACACCAGGGACCATAGAGAAAGCCCACATCCACAAATTTTCTCTGCCGCGCCGCCGCGCCGGCCGTGCCAGTCACCCAGCCCGCAAAGCTGTATGTAAAAAAGAGCCACAAAAGCTCGTATCCCGTCATGTCCATACCATTTTCCTCCTCTGTCCGTCCCTGCACAGGTCTCTTGTATGGGGCTTATTATAACGGTTTTCCGTGCTCCACACAAGCCTCTTTTACAAAAGAAGCGAAGCGCCTGGCCGCAAAAGGCATGGTTTCCCAGTTTCGCCACAAAAGCGCCACCGGCCGCTCCAGCCGTTCCCGGATTGGGCGCAGCTCCAGCCCATCCTCGAAGCCCTCCAGCACCAGCCGATACAGAATCGACACGCCCAGACCCTGACGGATCATGGCCAGAATCGAATAGTCATCGTATACCTTGTATTCGATCCGCGGCTCGATCTGAAGCTTCGCGAATGCCCGCTCCGGCACACTGTATTCGCCCTCATCCAACAGGATAAAGGGTTCTCTGCCAAGCTCCGCAAGCGAAACATCTTTCTGCCCGGCCAGCGGATGTTCCTCTGGCAGTACCGCCACCATCTCGTCCCGGTACAGGACGCTGACCTCCATGTCCGGCACCGCCTCGGCATTCACGAAGCCAAAGTCAATGCTTCCATCCCGCACCCAGCCTGCAATATTCGTGTACTCCCCCTGCTGCAGCACAAAGCGCGTACCCGGGTACTTTTTTTTAAACTCCCTCATAAGCTCCGGCAGCAGATTTCGGCTGACACTGGTAAAGGTTCCGATTTGGATAACACTGTTTTCCAGCCCCCGCATTTCCCGTTCCTTCCGCTCAAGCGCCTCCTCCGCCTGGTAAATCTGCTGAAAATAAGGCAGATAAGCCGCGCCGTCCACCGTCAGCAGCGTTCCGTCCTTTCGCCGGTTAATGAGCGTTGTCCCCGTCTCCTGCTCCAGCGCCTTGATCGTCTGGCTCACCGCGCTCTGGGAATAACCCAAAAGCTCCGCCGTCTTCGTAAAGCTCCCCGTTTCTATGATTTTACAGAAAATTCCGTATCGCGATATCATATGGTTCTCTCCATCAGTTTAACTTATGTTTTTATTATAATCATTCATTTTACTTATGTAAAGAGAACTGATAAAATAAAGCAAGCTACAAAAGGGAGGAATTATCTTATGAAAGAAAGTAAAGCCCAGGGATTCCGGCTCGGCATGCGGGACGGCATTCCCATCGGCCTCGGCTATCTGGCTGTGGCATTTTCGCTTGGCATCACCGCGCGGAACGCAGGTCTCAATGCCTTTCAGGGATTTCTGATTAGCATTTTAAATAACGCGTCCGCTGGTGAATACGCCGGCATCACGGTCATCGCTGCCAATGCCGCTTACGCGGAAATCGCCATTGTGACTCTGATTACCAACGCCCGCTATCTTCTGATGAGCTGCGCCATGAGCCAGCGGCTGGAGCCCGGACTTTCTCTGGGACACCGCCTTTTGATGGGCTTTGATATCACAGACGAGCTTTTTGGCATCGCCATTGCACGCCCCGGATATCTGAATCCCTATTATACCTACGGTGCCATGCTCATGGCAATGCCCGGCTGGTCCATCGGCACATCCCTTGGCATCATTGCAGGCAACATTTTACCGGAGCGCGTGGTCAGCGCCTTAAGCGTGGCCCTCTTCGGCATGTTCCTGGCTGTGATCATCCCGCCTGCCCGGAAAAATAAGGTGGTGGCTGTTCTGGTGGCCCTGTCCTTCGCCGCAAGCTTCGCCTGCTCGGTTCTGCCGTGGATCAGCACCCTGTCGGACGGTACCCGCACCATTATCCTGACGGTCGTGATTTCCGCCGGAGCCGCGCTTTTGTTCCCGGTTCCCAAAGAAAACACTGCTGAAAAAACTGCTGAGAAAGGAGTTTCCCACTCATGACCCATAATATTTACATCTACATCCTGATTATGGCCGCCGTATCCTACACAATCCGCGTGCTGCCGCTGACCCTGATTCGAAAGCCGCTGGAAAATCAGTTTCTCCAGTCCTTTCTCTACTATGTGCCTTACGTAACTCTGGCCGTCATGACCTTTCCGGCCATCATCCGCGCCACCCAGTCTCCCATCGCCGGAGCGCTGGCCCTCGTCATCGGCATTGCCGCCGCCTGGATGGGCGCGGGACTGCTGCCCGTAGCAGTCATCTGCTGCGCCGTAGTATTTGTGACGGAGTTCTTTTTGTAAGCTTACTTCTACGTAACCTTTCTTATTTCGCGTAGCCGAAAGGGCTGAGGCAGTTTTAAACCGCCTCAGCCCTTTTATCTCATACCTTCTCTTTTCCCCTTAAATCTTATCCGGATGCTTACTCAATGGTAATTCCGGCCTTTTCCAGAATCTTCGGCACATTCTTCTCTGCGCCGATAGCCATGATATGTACGCCGTCGCAGATGCCCTCGTCCTTGATCTTCGCGATCATCTCGGCAGCCATCTCGATACCAAGCTGTGTGGGCAGTCCCTTAACGCCCTTCTCCTTGCCCTCTGCTGCCGCAGCGGAGAGACGGTCAATCATATCCTGGGGTACTGCGATACCCGGTACGTTCTCATTCATGTATTTCGCCATACCAGCTGCCTTCAGCGGGATGATACCTGCCATGATGTGGGTATGGATGTTTGCCTTATCCACCTCATCCATGAAACGCTTCAGGCCTTCGATATCAAAGATACCCTGGGTCTGGATGTACTGTGCGCCTGCGTCTACCTTCTGGCGCAGCTTGTTAATCTGCAGCGGAAGCGGATCATAAACCGGAGTTACCGCAGCCCCCTTATAGAAGGTGGGCGCATTATCCAGATCATTGCCGCCGCAGTCCTTTCCGGTAGCTTCCATATAAGTCAGCATATGCAGGATACCTACGGAATCCAGATCGTAGACCGGCTTGGACTCCTTGCAGTCGCCTACGGTCGGATGGTCTCCAGTCAGAGCCAGCATGGTATCGATACCGAATGCCGCTGCGGAGAGCATATCGCCCATGATACCCATACGGCTTCTGTCACGTCCGGTAACCTGTACGATGGGCTCCAGCCCTGCTTCCTTCAGCTTGATACAAAGACCAAGGGAGGAAGCCTTCAGACAGGCTGACTGCATATCGGTTACGTTCACGCCGTGAACCTTGCCCTTCAGAAGCTCTGCTACTGCAAGCTGCTCTGTAAAATCATATCCCTTCGGGGGAGCCATCTCAACGGTTACACCGAATTTACCGCCTTCCAGCGCTTTCTCTAACATTCCCATTATTTATTCCCCCTGATATTAATTGTTCTCGGATAAGATACCTTTGCGTATCCTTTGTCCGGTCTTCTCTTTGTCAGGAGATCCAGTCTTCCCAGAGACTCCAGACGTTTGTAAATCATAATCCATGCGCAGTCATTGTCCGGATTCACCTCGCACTTGCCGTTCTTCTGTCCGCCGCAGGGACCGTTTACCAGAGACTTGGCGCAACGGGAAATGGGGCAGATGCCTCCGGTGGTTCCCAGCACACAGTCTCCGCACAGATGACAGGCTTCCTCAAAGAGACCGAAACGAACAGCCTCACCTAAGAACATGGTATTATTGGACGGATAAACCGGCGCGGACGGGCTGTGGGCTGCCGCCACCTGCACGCCGTCGCCGCAGGACATACAGACTACGGCGTCCGGTCCTGCCGCGTTCAGCTTCTTCATGGCTGTCTTCACGCCCATATTCATACAGCAGTAATCTGCCATATTCGTGGCTACTACGGTCTTTCCCTTAGATTCCAGATACGCTTTCAGTTCTGCTACTTCCTTCTCACCGCCGGTCGCGCATGCGGTCGCGCAGCTTCCGCAGCCCAGAATCGCAATCTTCTGCGCGTCTCCGAGCATCGCCATCAATTCATCGATGGGCTTTTTCTGTGTGATAATCATGATATCCTCTCCTTAAAATTCGGGTGTTTGTCCACGGGAGGCTTTCCTTTTTGAAAGTCACTTCTGCCCGAAGAACCTATTTCTATTTTAATACATTTCCCACAAAAATCAACCCGTAATTTTCTTTTTTTAACAGAAAATATCATTTTTATAACATCATTATTTTCATATCATAACACTTTATAACATTTTTGTTTTTAACAACTTTGCCTGATTTGCAAGCTCAGGCTATGATCTATCCTCTCTATGCCTCTGCTTTTTCTTCTTTCTCCTGTTGAAACTCCGCAATCGCATCCAGAAACTGTCTTCCGTACTTCTTCCGCTTATTTTCTCCCACGCCTGAGACCTCCAGAAATTCCTCTTCCGTGGCGGGCAGCTTCACACACATATCGATCAGCGTCTTATCGTTGAAAACGATATAGGGCGGCACCCCATTTTCCCGGGCTATCTCCATGCGGAGTTTTCGCAGAACCTCGAACAGCTCACTTCCTGCACTGGTCAGGCCGTCCGTACTCTTAACTTTGGCCGTCTTCTTCTTTTTCTCCGGCTCCTTCGCCTTCCAGGTCCGCAGCATGACCCGGGCATCCTCCTTCATAAGCGGCGCGGTATCCCCCAGCTTCAGGACACTGTACTGTTCCTCGGTCTGGCGCAGATACCCTTCGCTTACCATCTGGCTAATCAGAGCGCGCAGATCCGCTTCTTTTTTCTCCTTCAGGCTTCCGTAGGATTCATAGTTCATCATTCCCAACTCCCGCAGTCTGACCCGGTTGGCTCCAAGCAATGTGCCGATGACAATCTGAATGCCGTAACGTCCGCGGGTCTCCGTCACGCATTTCACCACCTGCCTGGCTTCCTCGGTCAGGTCGATCTCCGTGTATTCCCGGTGGCAGTTGCCACAGTTTTCACAGGGGTCTTCCGTCTCTTCTCCGAAATACTGTAAAATATAGTTTCTCAGGCATCCCGTACCCCGGCAGTACTGCTCCATGGTCTGAAGTCTCCTGGTATCCCGCTGGCGAATCAACCGCGCCTCTTCTCCGGTCAGCTCGGAAAAATCCTTCTGCTCCAGTAAAAATCGATTGATCATCATGTCCTGTGGTGAAAATAAGAGAATACACTGGGCCGGTTCGCCGTCCCGTCCGGCGCGCCCCGCCTCCTGGTAATAATTTTCCATGCTCTGAGGCATGTTGTAGTGAATCACAAAACGCACATTGGATTTGTCGATGCCCATGCCGAAAGCGTTAGTGGCAACGACGACTGGCGCCCGGTCATAGATAAAATCCTCCTGATTTTTCTTCCGTTCCGCGCCGCCAAGACCCGCGTGATAGCGCGTCACCGCCACGCCCCGCTTGAACAGTTCTTCGTAAAGCTTGTCCACATTTTTCCGGGTGGCGCAGTAAATAATGCCGCTGTCCGACGGGTGCTTTTCTATGTAGTCCAGGATAAAATCATCCTTTTTCCGGATATGCTCTACACTGTAATAGAGGTTTTCCCGGTCAAAGCCGGTCACAACCACGTTCGGGTTGGCCAGTTGCAAGGTTCGCAGGATATCATCCCGCACGTTTTCAGTGGCTGTGGCCGTAAAGGCGCTGACCACCGGCCGTCTTCCCAGCTTTCGGATAAAATCCACGATTTTCACATAGCTGGGCCGAAAATCCTGCCCCCACTGGGAGATGCAGTGGGCCTCGTCCACAGTCACCATGGAAATCTCCGTATGTGTGGCAAAATCCAGAAACTCCCAGCTTTCCAGCCGTTCCGGGGCCACATAGATAATCTTGTATACACCCTGGGCCGCCAGGGAAAGGGCCTTTCGAATCTGTCCTTCTGTCAGCGCTGAATTGATAAACGCCGCATGTACTCCGACGTCATTGAGCGCCTTCACCTGATCCTGCATCAGTGAAATCAACGGCGACACCACCAGGGTAATCCCCGGCAGCAGCAGCGCCGGCACCTGATAGCACACCGACTTTCCCGCTCCCGTCGGCATAATCGCCATCGCGTCCCTGCCATTTAAGATCGCCTCAATAATCTCCTCCTGCCCGGGGCGGAAGGTATCATAGCCGAAATAGTTTTTTAAAACTTCGGTTGGTTTCATACTTTCTTTCCTTCCATATAGCTTTTTAGTTCTTCCAGTTTCTTTACTGTCATTTTTTCTGAGTAGTGTAAGCCATCATAGGTAAGATGAAGTACGGGATATTGCCCTTTTGTCTTCAATAGCATATGTATTTCAATCAGCCATTCCACCACTGCCTGTATCTCATTTCGAGTCATATCCTTCAACGCTCCATACTCCGGTATTTCATTCAGATTGTTCTGTTGTATACGCTCCGACTGGTGTCCTTTCAAAATATCCGTAAGCATTGTAACTCCATAATATTTGGAACGGCTCATATTCTGTACCGCTGTCAATACTGTATAAACCACGTCATTCAAATCTAGCCCTTTTAGCGTAACCGATTCCATATTTACTTTTTCTATTTTCACATCTGCTATATCTGCCTGTATCTGTTTTCTTACTTTTACCTCCGTACATTTTCTATTCTGCACAAGTATTTCATCGTTTTTATCATTTTTTTCCTCTACGTCCGGAGTATATCCCATTTGATCATAAAATGCTTTTTTACTGATTGTTCGGTCGCATCCTCTTCCATCCTTTCTGTAATTAGTACATCCCAAAAAATAATCTTTTTTCTGACTCGCATCTTTTCCCGGTTTTATAATCAGATAACCATCTCTGCATTTGTCACATTTTTGAATGGACAGTTTTCCGCCATTACAATCATTTGTCATGAAACCACACACTTCAGGTTCATTTGTACAAATATACAGTCGGAGCCCATATGCTCTTTTATACTTCAGTTGTAAAGGATATCCACATATCGGACATACCTTTCGATCTATTCGCCTCTCTGCTTCTTCGTTCCATTCTCCTTCCAATTTAATATTTTTATAATCTCTCTTCAATTCAAGCAGAAACTCCGAGGGATTGCTTTCTGGTGCCACAAAATATACACGATTCTTGGTTCTTGTCATTGCCACATAAAAAAGCCGCCTTTCCTCTGCGTAATCAATGGAATGATCCCCTTTGATTACAAATCCAAGAACCGGATCGTCCTCTATTTTAGCAGGAAATCCATAGGTTTCATTTTTTCCGTTAATGATAATAACATCATCATAACCAAGCCCCTTTGATGAATGTGCCGTCATAAATACGATTTTCAAATTCGGATATTTTACGCTTTTTACTTTATCCCCACGCCTTACAAACTCAAATAGTCCTGTCCGTTCCAATTGGTCTCCGTCAAAACCGAATCTGCCAATCAGCAGAATTGTTCCCGCCTTTTTTCCTTCTTTTTTTCTGCTTATTACGATATGATCGAGGGCTGTCTGAACTGCATTTGCCAGTGCGTAGTTTGCTCCTGTTCTTCTGTCCGCATTTACCTCTTTTCTTCGGCTGTCATAGGTATAAATAATCACCGGATCTTCAATCGTTTTGGGCGAAATCAATTGCTTCTTTATTTGCGCACTGTTTTTTTGAATAAAATTGCCTGCGATATCTATTACTTCCTGAGAATTTCGGTAGGTTCTTACTATTTTAAGCATTTTAGCATATCCCATTTTCTCAGCAAATTTTGTAAACAGTGTAATATCAGAACCACTAAAGGCATAGATGGACTGCCAGTCATCACCCACCGCTATAATTTTAGCATCCGTTACTTCCGACAGCGCTTTTGTCAAATCAAACCTCTGTCTTGAAATATCCTGATATTCATCCACAATTATATATTTAAAATCAAGCTTCTGCTTCATTTCCTTTACTTCATTTAATAGCCTTGCAGATTCATTTATCATATCTTCGAAATCAACTGCTTTGTTTGTCTTTAGCCATCTGTCATATTCCAGATAACACTCCTGGCAAATATCCAGAAATAACTTACTTCTCACATTTGTTGTCGAATGATACATCCGTGCAAATTCATCGCTTCCATATCCATTTACCTTAAAATTGGATATAAAACGGCAAATCAGGCTCAGAAGCTTACGGATGTACCGGTTTTCTTCCCCCGCAACAAGCTGTTCCATCACTTCTTTGTTATTCCTTGGCCTTAATTCTATCCCGCACACCTCTAATTTTTCTTTCAGATGCTCAATCAGACTTCGATTATCCTTATAACTTGAAAATGTATAAATAAGCTTTGTTCCATGTTTTCTGTGGAGCATAATCTTATCATTTACCGCTTTTTTATAACATTCCAATTCTTCATCACTATATCTGTCATTTTTACCATCTTCTGAAATCCCGAAATGTTCAAGATAAACCTGATTATCTCCCTGTAGAATTGCAAAATCCGGTGTATAAGGCTTCCTGGAAAATGCAATATAATACGGATATGTCGGTTCGTATTCATAATCAATGTTATTCAGATACAGGAAATTTGCGATTTCAACTTCCTGATACGAACGTAAAATCTCATTTTGAATCGTGACTGATTTTTTTGTTCTTGCATCAATCACCTCTCTTTTAAAGTTTTCCAAATCACTGCGCAAGGTTGAGTAATTTGCTTTGGCGATATGATTGAAAAAACCATTCAGTTCATTCCCCTCATACGGCGCATCAAAATAAGTTGCAAAAAACATAATGAGTTTATTGACAATACTTTCATTTTTCAGCAGAGAATTTCTAAAATAATCCCGGAGTACAAAATACATTTTTGAATTATCCACAATTGTCATGGTTTCCTCCGGGGAATGCTTATGTATAATCGCATTTCCAGTAGAATGAAAGGTTGCGATCGGGCACTCAATATGAAGTCCTTTCTGAATTTTATCTTTCAGTTCATTCACAGCCTTATTGGTAAAAGAAATAACCAGAATCTGAGAGGGATCTATTTTTCCTTTTTCAACCAAATATTTTACTTTCGCTGCAACTGTGGTTGTTTTCCCAGCACCTGCACCAGCAATCACAAGAGAATAGTCTTCATCTGTCAAAACAACTTTTCTTTGATCTTTATCCAGGATAACATTCGGATCCACTTCCTTCAAAATATTGTCCAAATAATCTTTTTCCTGAGCCAACATCTTTGAGACATAATGTTCGTTATGCTCTTCCACATAGGTTTCCAAATGCGTATATCTTTCTAATATACAGCTTATTTCTGCTTCTTTTACACGGTTTGCCCGGCAGAAATCAGAAAGCACCCCGCCTTTTTGCAAAACTCCAAAAAAATCTATTACTTCCGTATATTGAGAATATATATCTGCATAGTCACTTTTTGCTATATACCCTGTTCGCTCCAGAAGCTTTTCAATTGTATCCTGTAATACCAGTATTCTATTACAATTTTCATTTCGTATTTCTGTCGTTGTATTTCCTTTATGAGAATCTGAGCCCTTTCCGTCAAATTTATCTTTGGCACGTCCTAATATGCGATCTAAAAATCCCATAATTTTCTCCTAATCGTATAAACTCTTTTCCTCATTATGTACTTTTTCCAACATTTTGTCTACTGTGATTTACTGATAACGAAACGCAAAATGGCAGAGGGGAAGCCTCCGCCATTTTTTCTGTCAGTACTTTTCTGTATAGAGTTCAGGAGCTTCATTTCCTGAATGCTCACTTTTCTTCAGTAACTCTACCAGTCCATGCTGGTTTCCCACATTCGTAACATCAATTTTATGTACACATTCTCCCATCCACGGCAATTGGCTGCTTAGTTCTTTCATTAACCGATAGATATCTACGGTTGTAATTCTATTAACAGACAAATATCCGGACCCCTGTCTATGCCGAAATCCATGCTTTCTAAAAAATTTTCGCAGATCACTATATGCATGATGGTAATCATTTCCAGGATAATGCTTTTTTAATTGATATGTATCCAGGTCAAAATTCAATGCTTTCACATATTTTCTTTCCAATATGCTAAGCCCTCATCGCCTGTCTGTAATTTCTCAGAAAATTTTCTTCGTTAAAATGCTCTGGAGCATCCAAATAGCCGTCACTCTCATAGAACATCCATTCCACTGCATTATTCATAAACCATGACTGATCGGATAGTATATTTGAAACGATCCCAAAATACGCGAAATCATTCTCATTCCCACTGTCCCGGTAAACCCTTGCGCCTGAGGTATCTTCCATTCGAAGCAGTCCATATTTGGCAAATAAACGGTCCAATGTCTGATAGACTGACTCCAGCTTATAGGTTTTCTCTTCCGTAATCTTCTTTTCATCCATCCGAATCAACATCTTCAGCATCCGAAAACCTCCCGTCCAATGAATTTTAATAGAGATTCTTCACCTTAAACTCCTTCTCTGCCTCGCGCCGCTGATCCTTTTTGGCAATGTCCTGACGTTTGTCGTAGAGCTTTTTACCGCGGGCCAGACCTACCTCGACTTTAACCAGGCTGCCTTTCAAGTATACCTTTAAGGGCACCATGGTGTAGCCTTTTTCGGCCATCTTGGACGCGATCTTCCGGATTTCATATTTGTGCATCAGAAGCTTCCGGGGGCGTAAGGGGTCTTTGTTGAAGATATTGCCCTTCTCGTAGGGACTGATGTGCATGCCATAGACCCATACCTCCTCCTTTTCCACCTTGACAAAGGCCTCCTTGACGCTGCATTTTCCCATGCGGATCGACTTTACCTCGGTTCCGGCCAGGGCGATGCCGGTCTCGTAGGTCTCGTCGATGAAATAATCGTGATATGCCTTCTTGTTATTGGCAACTAACTTGTAATTATCCTTCCCCATCTTGTTCTCCTCATCTATCTGTTCTGTATCATAACTGCTCACACCTAAGGGCTTGCCGCTGGCAGCTCCTCACGGATGCTTCGTACTCTCAAATCACTTTCCTACGTCTTCAGCAGTCAATTCTTCCGGCCATACTGAACCGTTACTCTGTATCTTTCGTCGATAATAATTCGTAATCAATGGTCCTGCACAGCCGATCCGTCCCCTTCACACGAATACGCACCCGCTCACCGATACGCCAGACCTTCCCGGTCCGAGCGCCCCGAAGCTCGCTTCCGGCCTCATCATACTCGTAAAAATCGTCGGTCAGCGAATTCACATGCACCAGGCCCTCCACTGTATTGTTCAGCTCCACATACAGACCGTAAGCTGTCACGCCGGAAATGACGCCGTCAAACGCTTCGCCGATATGCTGCTCCATGTACTCCACCTTCTTTAGCTTCACGGTCTCCCGCTCCGCCTCCTCGGCCCGCCGCTCCAGCTCGCTGGAGCGCTTGGCCACCTCCGGCAGAATCGCCTCGTAATGTACCACCCGGTCGCCGTTTAAGCGCCCCCGCAGGTTCTCCTTGATAATCCGGTGAATCTGCAGATCCGGATACCGCCGGATGGGCGAAGTAAAATGACAGTAATGGGTAGCTGCCAGTCCGAAATGTCCGGTGCAGTCGGTGGCGTACTTGGCCTGCTTCATGGAGCGCAGGGTCAGGCGGCTGATCATGGCCTCCTCCGGAGTCCCTGCAATCTTATCCAGCAGCTTCTGTACCTCGCCCGGATGAATCTCATCGCCCGATGTATGAAGCGCGTACCCGAAATTCCGGATAAAGGTTCCCAGACGGCTCATTTTTTCACTGTCCGGCTTCTCATGAATCCGGTATACAAAGGGCTGAGCCTGCCAGTAATAATCCTCTGCCACAGTCTCATTGGCCGCCAGCATGAAATCTTCAATCAGACGGGTGGCCGCATTGCGTTCATATGGCCTGATATCAATGGGATATCCCTTTTCATCCAAAATCACCTTCGTCTCCGGAAAATCAAAATCTATGGATCCCCGCTTTCTTCTCCGCTTTCGAAGGAGGGCCGACATCTCCGCCATCTCCTTCAACATGGGAACCAGCTCCGGATAGAGTGCTGTCTCCACCGGATCATTGTCCAGCACCTTCTGTACCCCTGTGTAGCTGAGTCTGCGATTCACACAGATCACCGTCTCCGCAATGGTATGGCCGATAATCTTACCTTTCTCGTCAATGGTCATGATGCAGCTCAAGGCCAGGCGATCCTCCCCTGCATTCAGAGAGCAGATTCCGTTGGAGAGATTGCGCGGCAGCATGGGAACCACCCGGTCCGCCAGATAGACGCTGGTGCCCCGGTCCAGAGCTTCCTGATCGAGGGCGCTGTTCTCCTGCACATAGTTGGTCACATCCGCGATATGCACGCCCAGCACGTAATTGTCGCCCTCTCTGCGCAAAGAAACCGCGTCGTCCAGATCCTTCGCGTCCTCGCCGTCGATGGTGACGCAGACCTCATCCCGCAGATCCAGCCGTCCGGCCCGATCCGCCTCTGATACCGGCTTCGCCACCCGTTCCGCCTGGTTCAGCACCCGCTCCGGAAACTCCGTGGGAATACTGTAAGCCAGCATAATAGCCAGCACTTCCGTAGCCGGATCATCCGCCTCTCCCAGCACCTGCGTAATCTTCCCCTCGGGATTTTTCCGACCCTTGCCGTAATCCGTGATTTCGGCCACAACCTTTTGCCCGCTGACTGCCGAACCGATTTTCTCCAGGGGAATAAAAATATCGTGGTTAATCCGTTGATTATCCGGTACCACAAAGCCGAAATTCTTGCTGCGCTCAAAGGTACCGATAACCTCAGTGAGTCCATGTGACAAAACCTTTGTAATCACGCCCTCCGGACGTTTCCCTGCATGGCCCTTGATCACCACTTCCACCGTATCACCCAGAAAAGCGTCTCCGGCGTCATTTTCTCCGATGAAGATATCCTGCTCCTCGTCCTCCACCGATACAAAACCGAAGCCCTTGGCATGGCTTGTATACACGCCGACCACTTTTTTGATCTCCGCTTTTCCGTAGCGCCCCCGCTTGGACAACGAGATTTTTCCTTCGGCGAGAAGTTCATCCAGAACTTTATTCAATTCCTCCCGGTCCCTCTTCTCCACCTGCAGGATGATCGCCAGCTCCTTCTGCTTCATGGGCACATAGCGCGGATCATTGATAAAATCATATATAATTTTCTTTCGCTCTTCAAATGTCTTGTCTGCCATAATTCCTCCGGCATATTACGTAAATCCGGCATGCAGACCTGAACTTCCGGACGCATGCCTCATTGCCATAACGCAGAAAGCACCCACGGTCATCCCGGGAGTGCTTTATCTTTCGTAAGTTCTTCAGAGTCAACCTCGAAAATGCTGCGCATTTCCTCGGTCTAGCGTATCCGCCAGATAGAATGTCAGATAAAAGTATTCGCTCATGCAAGCATGGCTCTTACTTTTATCTGACATTCTGCCTGACTCTGAACGATTAGAAAATATTTAAATTCAGTACCAGTGCCAGCACGATAAAGGCAATTGCCAGAATCTTGGTCGCAAGTACAATCTTACCCTCTGCGGAACGGCTCTTATTCTGCTCCCAGAAAGAATTGCCGCCTGCAATCGCTCCCAGACCGTTGGACTTGCCTTCCTGCATCAGTACCACAACCGTCAGCGCGATACACACCAGTACAAAAAGAACCATTAAAATAGCTCGGATTACTCCCATGCTTAAACCTCCTTAACCAGCAGAGATTTGCCGGTCATCTCTTTCGGCTGCTCCATTCCCATCAGCTCGATGAGCGTCGGAATGATATCTGCCAGACAGCCATTCTCTCTCAGACCGTATGCCGGATCTGCGTTTACCAGAATAAACGGAACCGGATTGGTGGTATGTGCTGTCCAGGGCTCGCCTGTCTTATAATCAATCATCATCTCGGCATTGCCGTGATCCGCGCAGATAAACATCTGACCGCCTGCCTCTTTCACTGCCTCAACCGCGCGTCCCACGCAGCCGTCTACGGTCTCAATAGCCTGTACTGCAGCCGGAATCACACCGGTATGGCCTACCATATCCGGGTTCGCGAAGTTGATGATAATCACATCGTACTTATCAGACTTAATGGCCTCTACCAGCTTGTCGCAGACAGCCGGAGCGCTCATTTCGGGCTGCAGGTCATAAGTTGCTACCTTCGGAGACTTCACAAGAATGTGATCCTCGCCCTTGTTCGGCTCCTCAACGCCACCGTTGAAGAAGAAGGTTACATGTGCGTACTTCTCTGTCTCGGCGATACGAACCTGTGTCATACTATGAGCTGCCAGATACTCGCCAAAGGTATTGTGAAGCTCTACCTTGTGGAAAGCTACCAGCTTGTTCGGAATGGTTGCGTCATATTCGGTAAAGCATACATAGGTCAAATTCAGGCGCTTCTCACGGGGGAAGCCGTCGAACTCATCACAGCAGAACGCTCTGGAAATCTCTCTTGCGCGATCCGGCCGGAAGTTGAAGAAGATCACAGAGTCGCCATCCTGAATGACAGCCACCGGCTTGCCGTCCTTCTTTACCACTGCCGGAAGAACAAACTCATCGTTCACACCCTCTGCGTAGGAAGCTGCGATAGCACTGACGCCGTCAGCTGCCTCGTTGCCCTCTCCCTTTGTCAGGGCGTTGTAAGCCTTTTCTACCCGATCCCAGCGGTTGTCGCGGTCCATGGCGTAGTAACGTCCCATAACGGAAGCCACTTCTCCGACGCCGATCTCCTGCATCTTGTCTGTCAGCTCCTGTACAAAATCCTTTCCGGAGGTGGGCGGTGTGTCACGGCCATCCAGGAAGCAGTGTACATAGACCTTCGTAAGACCGTGGCGCTTTGCCAGCTCCAGCAGTCCGTAGATATGGGTATTGTGGCTGTGTACGCCGCCGTCGGATACCAGTCCGAACAGGTGCAGTGCGGAGTCCTTTGCTTTCGCGTTCTCCACAGCCTTTACAAGCGCTTCATTTTCAAAGAAGTCTCCATCCTGGATCTCCTTTGTGATACGGGTCAACTCCTGATATACGATGCGTCCCGCACCCATGTTCATATGACCAACCTCAGAGTTGCCCATCTGTCCGTCCGGAAGACCAACTGCCAGTCCGCTGGCATTGCCCTTTACAAAGGGGTAGTCCTTCATCAGACCGTCCATAACCGGAGTCTTCGCCATCGCAATGGCATTGCCCTCCGGATTCTCATTCAGACCATAGCCATCCAGAATCATCAGTACTGTCGGTTTCTTACTCATTGTTCTTCTCCACCTCTGCGATCGCTGCTTTCTTCATCGGGATTCTGCAGTTGCGGTTGCTGCCGAACTCTACGATAACGTCGTCCTCTGTGATGTCAATGAGAACGCCGTAAAATCCGCTTGTGGTTACGACTACATCGCCTACTTCCATCGTAGAAAGCATGGCGTTCAGACGCTTCTGCTCCTTCTTCTGCGGACGGATAGCTGCAAAATACATAAATGCTCCGATTACTACTACGTAAAGAATGATGGTTCCCCATCCCATTGCTGCATTGCCTGTTGCAAGTAAATTCATGTTCATTCCTCCTGAAATATGCCCGTTCTTATCTTTTATCTGCGGGCGCTTCTATTATACTAGCATACTTCCCGATCTCCGGTCAAGTATTCCGGCTGTATTTTCTGCGGTTTTCTGCTGATTTTATGACTGGCCGTTCATCAGGCCGTCCAGCTTCCGCTTCTTGTAGGCCTGGTACTCGCCCCGGTCAATAGCGTCCCGGATCTCAGTCATCATGGTATTGTAGAAATACAGGTTATGAAGGACGCAGAGACGCATACCCAGCATCTCCTTCGCCTTTAACAGATGGCGGATATAGGCCCTGCTGTAGCGGCGGCAGGCCGGACACTGGCAGCCCTCCTCGATGGGCCGGTCATCCAGCTCGTACTTCGCGTTGAACAGATTGATCTTACCCAGGTTGGTGTAGAGATGTCCATGGCGTCCGTTGCGGCTGGGATATACGCAGTCGAAGAAGTCCACGCCCCGGTCTACCGCCTCCAGGATATTGGCCGGCGTTCCCACGCCCATCAGATAGGTGGGCTTGTCCTCGGGAAGATACGGCGTCACCGCCTCGATGATCCGGTACATATCCTCATGGGACTCGCCTACTGCCAGTCCGCCGATGGCGTAGCCGTCCAGATCCATCTGAGAAATCTCCTTGGCGTGCTCGATCCGGATATCCTCATAAATCGCTCCCTGGTTGATTCCAAACAGCAGCTGGTTCTGGTTGATGGTGTCCGGAAGGCTGTTCAGCCTCTGCATTTCCGCCTTACAGCGGGCAAGCCAGCGGGTGGTGCGGGCCACGGATTTCTCTACATAATCCCGCTCCGCCAGGGCCGGAGCGCACTCGTCGAAGGCCATGGCAATGGTGGAGGCCAGATTGGACTGAATCTGCATACTCTCCTCCGGTCCCATGAAAATCTTCCGTCCGTCAATATGGGAGTTAAAATATACGCCCTCTTCCTTTATTTTGCGTAAGGAGGACAGAGAAAATACCTGAAATCCGCCGGAATCTGTCAGAATCGGCTTGTCCCAGGACATAAATTTGTGAAGTCCGCCCAGCTTCTTCACCACCTCGTCGCCCGGTCTCACATGGAGATGATAGGTGTTGGAAAGCTCGATCTGGGTTCCGATCTGCTCCAGATCGGAGGTGGCTACCGCGCCCTTAATGGCCGCCACGGTTCCCACATTCATGAACACCGGCGTCTGTACCGTACCGTGTACAGTTGTAAATTCGGCACGCTTGGCGCGGCCGTCTTTCTTTAATATTTTATACATACTTATTTCAAACCTCTCGCTTTTAATTCTTCAATCACCTTATGGTACATGGGCATCTCCCGCTGCCGCCATGGGGCTTGTATATATGAATCTCCGGAAGGTATCCCGCTTCACCTGACCCGTATAAGCGCCGCCTCGTCGGCTTTCTGTCCCATCTTATCGTCCCCAAATTTTCTCTATAAAATCCATACGGGCGCTCATGCCCTCCATCAGCGCGTCCACAATTGTCAGCGCAGTCATGGCCTCTACCACAACTACCGCGCGCGGCACAATCACCGGATCGTGACGACCTTTCACGCTGATTTCGATATTTTCCCCTTTCTGGTTCACGGTATGCTGCTGCGCTGCAATGGAAGATGTGGGTTTCACGGCAGCGCGAAGCACAATTCGGCTTCCATCGCTGATACCGCCCAGCGTGCCGCCTGCATGGTTAGATTCCTTTTCAATACCATTTCCATGATTTACAAAGGGATCGTTGTTCTGCTTTCCGCGGGCCTTCGCTGCCGCGAAGCCGCTTCCAATTTCAAAACCTTTCACTGCCCCAATCGACAGAACCGCCTTGGCCAGATTCGCGTCCAGCTTTTCAAAGCAGGGCTCGCCGACACCTGTGGGCATGCCGTCTACGATACATTCCACTACGCCGCCGACGGAATCCTTTTCTTCCATACACTGTCCCGTGTATTCTCCCGCCTTTTCTGCTGCCTCTTTATCCGGCATATAGAAAGAATTCTTCTGAATTTCTTCCATGTCAAACTGCTTCTCATCTATTTCCACAGGTCCGATGGATCGGGTATAGGCACAGACCGTAATGCCCAGTTCCTTCAGAATCTTCGCCGCCACAGCTCCTGCGGCCACGCGCCCGATGGTCTCACGTCCCGAGGAACGTCCGCCGCCCCGGTAATCCCGAAAACCATACTTCATATCAAAAGTATAATCCGCATGTCCCGGACGATAATAAGACGCGATTTCGCTGTAATCCTGTGAACGCTGGGAAGTATTGGCTACCAGAATCGAAATTGGAGTTCCTGTTGTCCGTCCCTCAAAAACACCGGAAAGAATTTCCGCCTTATCTCCTTCGGTTCTGCTGGTTGTAAACTGAGATTGTCCGGGTTTTCTCCGGTTAAGATATTCCTGAATATCCGCTTCGCATAAAGGCAGTCCTGCCGGACAGCCGTCAATTACTACGCCTACTCCTTTTCCATGGGATTCCCCCCAGGTAGAGATTGCAAAATGCTTGCCATAAATCGATCCTGCCATTTTTTCCTCTTTCCCTTCTGATAGCGGTCTTCCGTAAAGCTTCCGCTTCTTATCTTATATTTCGTATGATCCTGTTTATCATACCGAACTTTTTTTCATTCGTCAACGCATAAAATATTTTCTCCATGAACACGCCTGAAACAGAGAAACCGCGGTTTCCGAAACATTTTTCGAATGCCGCGGCTTCTCTGTCGAGTTGTATAAATCATGGCAGATGATTAGATATTGTCTTATTGAAATTATTCTGCAAGCTTATAAACCTCCATTACCATATCCACGTCATAGCCTGAATATGCGCCCGCCTTTCCGGTGCCGGAAATCTTCATGGCATTCTCTGCGCAGATCTTGCAGTCCTCCGCCTTGATACCAATGTCGCTGAGTCTGGTGGGCAGACCCATACGCTTCTGCCAGTCTTCCAGATTGCGAAGACCTTCCATGACGGTATCCTCCTGGTTGTCATAGAGACGCGCGCCCATGCAATTTACAGCCCAACGTACGAATTTGGCCGGATTGCTCTTCCATGCATATTTCACCCAAGCGTCTGTGATAATGGAAAGAATCTCGCCGTGAGTTCTCTTGAAGGTAACAGTAATCGGATTTTCCATATGATGGCATACCCAGTCTCCCATCTCTCCGGCTGCCGGCTTCGTGTTGGACATGGCCATAATCGCGGCCAGATTCAGGTTTGCACGGGCATCGTAGTTGGTCGGTTCCTCTTTTGCCACCAGACCTTCCTTCAGAACCGCCTTTACGATAGCCTCGAAGTAACCCTCCATAATCTCATTTCCATTGATGGGGGCAAAGTATACTTCCCAGCAGTGGGACATGATATCCATAGCGCCGCAGGCCATCATCTTCGGCGGCAGGGTATAGGCAAATTCCGGATTGATGATTGCAAAATCAAAGAAGAAGCCCAGGTTGTAAAGACCAACCTTCTCCGGAACCTCCAGACTGTCATCTACTACCATCGCACACAGAGACTGCTCGCTTCCGGTTCCGCCCAGTGTAGAAATAACACCGTGAGGAATAACGGGATCCGGAGTGAAAATATCGCGGTTCACAAACAGGCTCTCCTTCATATTGGCCTGTACAGCGATAAATTTCGCGGTATCCATAACGGAACCGCCGCCCACAGCCAGAATAAAGTCTACCGGATCCTGATGTACCTTCTCGATACACTCCTTACAGTAGCTCAGACGGGGATTCGGCTTTACATCTCCCAGCTCATAATAAGAGATGCCGCTGGCATCCAGGGACGCCCGAACATCCTCCAGAATCTTGGTCAGATAGCTTCCGCCGTCGTGCACGATCAGGCAGCGGTTACCATATTTCTTTATTTCTTCTCCCACGGTTTTGTGAGTGTCTTTTCCGAAAATTACGTTTGTTTTCTGTGAATCATAGAAATTATTCATAATAATCACCTCATTCTCTGGCTGGAATTTTATTCCAGAATTCCCAGTTCCTTCATCCATGCATTTACATCAATGATTGCGTCCTTAGACGGCTCCAGTGTACCTTCACAGAGCGCGTCCGCATCTGCATCCTCTCCCAGCTGGCTCACCACATCGATGACCATCGGAAGATTCATCCCGGTCAGGTGACGGAACTTATAATGCTCCATCAGTCTGCTTACGCAGTTAAAGGGTGTTCCGTTGGGAATATCCGTCATAATGATGACGTCTCCCTTTTCCAGCTCCTCTTTCAGTCTTTTTTCTACCTTTGCTGTCAAATCGTCCGGTCCTTCGCCCGGCTCAAACGTGATAAAATCCAGATCCGGCTGATCTCCAATCAGCATTGTCGTACTTTCTACCATTCCCTTTGCCATTCCGCCATGGGAAACCAAGATTACTGTCACCATCACAAATGTCTCCTTATATATTCCTGCATATTTTTGCATAATTTTGAATTCTGATACATATCTGCAGCCATAGACATCTGCAGCTTCAAGGTACAGAGCTCGTTGCCGTCCTGATAGGTTAAAAGCACCTTGTCATAGACGTCGCTCATCCTGCCCGTTTCTCCCATCGCCATTTCCCGGCCCGTTTCCATTTCCAAGATTTTCACGTCTTTTATCAGCGGATAGGGAATCATGACGGAACAGAAGGTTTCTTCTTTTCCGTCGTTCGCCCGGATTACAATAGCTTTTTCCAATACCCGGACATGAACAATCGCCTGCTCCGGGTTATGCGGATCTCCGTCGAGATAAATCATCTCATACTGCCATCCCAGCACCTGATCGCTCTTTTTTCTGCCGCGTATCATATGAAATGGATGAAATTTTGCTTTTTCCATAACAGTTCTCCTCAGGCCTTTTTCCAGTTCAGCTTTTCGCACAGGAAGGCTTCCACGATATCAAGAACCTGCGGCGTCCAGAAGGGAGAACCTCCGTGGGCAGCGTTATGCATCCGGTACATGGTTGCGTCTTTTCCGGCCTCGCGCATCCTTCGATAGAGAATGACGCTCTGTTCGAAGCTGCAGCTCTTATCCTTATCCCCGTGCAGAATCAATACGGCCGGCGTCTCGCCTTCAAGATAAGATACCGGACTCGCTTTTTCCGCCAGATCAAGATGTTCCTTTACCGGCACGCCCAGAAGCTCATCCAGATGTTCGGTGGATGTGGAATGATAATCAATCATAGCCGGAAGATAAGCAGGACCGTAATAGTCCACTACTGCGCCAATCCGCAGGCTACGCTCCCGATATTCCGGCATCATAGCCATCAGAAGCGCCGTATGCGCGCCCGAGGAACTGCCCCAGGCTGCCAGCTTATCGGTATCCCAGCCAAGCTCCTCCGCATGCTCCCGCAGAAACTCAAGCGCCAGCCAGCCGTCGTCCGACTGAGTTGGGAAATGAAATCCCGGAGCAGGCCGGTATTCCACGCTTGCCACGATAAAACCGCGCCGCGCCATTTCCACCAGCTGCGGAATGCCCGGAACCACGCTCTGCTTCTGCCAGGCTGAACCGCGGATAAAGAGCACCAACGGACGCTTTTCACCGTCCCCGACCGTAGAAGGAAGCAAAAGCTGCAGTTTCAGAGATACGCCGTTGATATTGGCAAATTCCACATCCCGAATGTATTTTACAATCTTGACCTTTGAAAAATCTGCTTCCAGTTCCCGCATACCCTCCGCAGTCAGCGGAGAAGCCTCCATATCCGGCGCCGGAATGCTCCAGCGCTCATTTTCAGAACGAAGCTCCATCTCTATTCCTCCTCTATGCGCTCCATTTCCACCTGTTTCAGAATCAGGCCTTCTTCCATGGTGCATGCAATTTCAAAAAAGTATCGGACTCCCGCTTCTGCTTTCAAATTCAAGATCTGGCTTTTCATGGTGTCCAGTTTAATGTGAATCTTATGGAAGCCCGGCTCACACAAAATGTTGCACTGCTTCTCCATCTCAATTTTCGAAACAGGCGCCCCGTCCAAAATGATCTGAAAGCTCCGGATATGACCGCGGATTCCCTGCTGCCGGTAAAAGGACAGCATGGCCTCTCCATCGTGTGAAAGCTTCTCCTCGTCCACCGCGTCGAACCGTTCCCGGATGTCTGTCTTCGCATGTTGCTTGCCCGAACGGGAGCGCAGAAAGCTTTTTTCCAGTTTATTCCAAAAGCGCATATCCGTAACTTCCTTTCCCTTTGTACTGTCAGATCCCGATTTCAAAAATGGCTGCCGGAGTGCTTGCACTCTGACAGCCATCTCTCCGTCTCAACTAATCCGTCAAATTTGTTTCGTTCCGCTTACGCGCTGAAGATGCCAAGCAGACCGAATATGATTGCAAACACTACCATTGCCAGAATAATATGAATGGACTTCTTTCCGCTGCGCAGTGCCTTTACACATGCAAGAGTCAGCAGAAGGGGAAGAATCTTCGGGCAGATGGCGTCAAACAGAGCTGTCTGAATATTGAACTCTGTACCGCTGATGGTAAAATTCAGCGCGCACTGCAGATTGACGTAATTTACAATCAGACCACCCATAACGCAGCATCCTACGATACCGGCTGCATTCATGATCTTATCCAGGGTTCCTGCTGCCATCACATCAACGATGGCGTCTCCGCCCTTATTATAACCAAGTTTGAAGCATGCCCACATGCAGCCAACCATAATGGCGTACATTGCAACCGCGTAAATAATCGGTCCAAGAACCAGTCCGTTGTTGGTCAGGTCAATACACAGGGCCAGGACAATCGGAATAATAATACCCTGAATCAGGGAATCACCAATACCTGCCAGCGGTCCCATCAACGCAGATTTCAGGCCTACGATCTGGTCTGCGTCGCAGTCCGCTCCTGCTGCCACCTGCTCCTCCATGGCGATGGTTACGCCGTGGATAACCGTACCTACCTCAGGTTCGGTATTCAGGAAGGTCAGATGACGTGTCAGGGTCTCTTTCTGCTTCTCCACATCGTTCGGATACAGTTCCTTTACAACCGGAACCATGGAGTACATAAATCCAACGCCGTGCATGAACTCATAGTTGCCGCCTACGGCACAGGATAAAAACCAGTTTAAAATAGATTTCTTCTGTGTGCTTTTGGAAACCTTTACTACTTCAGCCATTTATGCCACCTCCGCTTTCGTACGATAGAAATACAGAACCGCGCCTACAAAACCAATCATCGCAATCGGGATCAGGCCCAGGCTTAAGTAAGCGGCTGCAATAAAGCCTACCAGAAGCCAGATGCGCGCCTCGTCCTTGAAGATGAAGGAAAGGTTGATTGCAATACCAACTGCAGGAAGCATACCACCGATAAGAGATACAACGGTCAGAATCTTGCCGTTCAGTATGTCTGCCAGAGAGTATACCAGATCGGAACCGAAGTACGCGCAGAGCATACAGGGGATACCGTATCCGATAAAGGTAATAATCAGTGGAAGCAGCCAGGCCGGAATCCACAGAGAATTAATTTTGCCGTCATCAATAAATTTCTGAGCCAGATGTCCGCATGCAGCCAGAACTGTCATCAGCATCGTGTACAGCGCGATAGCTACCAGACCTACCGGAACTGCCAGAACCAGAGCCGCGTCCATATCAAGACCGGTGGCCAGAACAAAAGCGGTACTCAGAACGCCAGCCGCACAGGGGTCTGCCGGGGAAGCTCCGCCGGCTCCAATCCATCCCAGGTAAATCATGTTGATCTGCGCACCAATCATCGCGCCCTCCAGCGGTTTTCCGAATACCAGGCCTACCAGGAAGCCTGCAACCAGAGGTTTGCTGAATACGAAATAGCCTCGTGCGAAGGAATTGTTACCAATCCAGTAAATTACACCGCACAAAAATGCTTGAAATAGTGTCATAACTGTACCCTCCTTGTAACATTACATATCTTTTGCTTGCCTATCTCATTTTAACAATTTCGCCAAGTCAACCGGTGCATTGTCAATCGCCAGCTGGTAGACCATGGTTACTCCCTTGTCAATCAATGCCCGCATAGCGTCCTTTTCACTGTCGCTTGCGAACAGATCCCGGATTAACTTCTTCCGTTTTCCGTATTTGTTGCCACTGACTGCCGCGGAACCGCAGATGATTTTGTCATATACGACTCCCGCTTCATTCATGCGCAGAAAACTCTGCGCACATTTGGTCAGAAGCATCACTTTCTCATTTTCAGGGGAATCCTCTTTCAGATATTCAATCGCCTGATCCACGGTGAAAATCTGCAGTTCCGTTCCAGCCGGCTTCATTCCCATAAAGATCTTACAGGTAAACTTATCATTTACCAGATCATCATCTGCAAGAACGATTACATTTGCATGGGTCGCCTGCATCCATTTGGTACAGACTTGTCCATGCAGTAATCTCTCATCGATTCTTGCCAGGACAACGTTTCTCATGTTTTTCCTCCTTTCCTTATGCCTTTCCGGTAGATCCGCACAGGTCCATGTGATGTGCCGCTACAGCCTTTGCTCCTTCGCCCAGCTTCTCATACAGATCGTACGGTGCCCAGCTTCTGAAGTTCTCCGGAAGTGATTCCTTATAGTTCTTATAGCTGTCAATTGCTCCTGTGTACAACTCATAAGCAACATTCAGTTTATTGATTCCCATGCTGCAGGCCTTCTTCAGGTTCTCATCACCTGTACCGGATCCGCCGTGCAGTACCAGGGGTACCGGAACGGTATCGCGAAGCTCCTCCAGCAGCTCAAACTGAAGCTTCGGGGTATCCTTATACGCGCCGTGCGCGGTTCCGATGGCTACAGCCAGCGCGTCTACGCCAGTCTCCTCAACGAATCTCTTCGCCTCATCCGGACGGGTAAATACGCTCTCATCGCCCATGGCCACATGTCCCAGCTCTGCCTCTACGCCCATACCGCATGCATGCGCGATTTTGGTCAGTTCCTTTACCTGTGCCATATTTTCTTCAAACGGAAGCTTGGAGCGGTCTACCATGATGTCTGTGAAGCCTGCGTGGATAGCCCAGATAGCATGCTCGTACTCTGCGCCATGGTCCAGGATAATGGATACCGGAACGCTGGCCTGTGCAGCCTGCTCACGCGCCCATTTTCCGAAACGCATGATGTCGTTCTTGCCGTACATGAACAGCATAATAACCGGGGAACGCTTCTCCTCTGCCGCCTGCAGGCACGCCATGAAGTTGATTTCATTACCGATTCCAAGTGCCGGAACGCAGTAGTTTTCCGCTTTTGCTTTTGTCAGAATGTCTTTGATATTTGCTAACATGTGATGTTTTCCTCCTTATTTTCTGTCGGTTCTTCGGTTGTCTTATTTATACTCGATGATGCAGCGGAAGGTATCCGGGCGAAGTGCTGTCTCAAACGCTTCCTTGCACTGCTCCGGAGTAAATACACCGCTGACCAGTCTGGACGGGTCGATGATACCCTTTCTCAGGCAGTTTACAGACTCGGTAAAGGAACGAACGCTCGGGCTCTTGGTTCCTGTAATCTTCACGCCCTTGCTGTGAACATATCCTACATCCAGCGGAACCTCCTTGCCGGCATGTACGGAGCTGTACATCACTACAGTTCCTCCGGGAGCTGTCATCTTGATGGCCTGCTCTGCAACAGCTGCCACAGCTGTGGTATTAAATACTGCTTCGGCACCCATACCGTCAGTGTGATCCTTTACAAACTGAACCGCATCCTCTTCCATCGGATTGAAGGTCAGATCACAGCCAAGCTCCTCGGCAAGCTTTCTTCTCTCCGGGTCAATCTCGCTCATGATTACGTAAGCGCCTCTTGCCTTTGCGCACATCACATGGAGCTGTCCCATGATACCGCCGCCGATAACGACCACATTATCGCCAAGGTTGATGGTGGTCTGGTTGACGCTCTGGATAACGCAGCCCAGCGGCTCTGCGAACACAGCCTTTTCTGTGGGCATGTCATCCGGCATGAAGTATACCTGATCCAGATTCAGTTTAATATACTCGCCAAGTCCTGCTGTTCCGGGAATCTCATAACCATCATCGATATCATCTGCCATCTTGCAGAGATTTTCCATGCCGTGACGGCAGAAATAACATTTTCCGCAGGGCTTCTTAATCAGGTTTGCCACGATTTTCTTTCCAATCGGATATGCCTTCGGATCAACGTTTTCGCCAATCTCCGCAATCTCACCTGCCACCTCATGTCCGCCCACAAACGGGGGTGTAATATACTTAATAACTCCGGAGTACATACGCTGCTCCCAGGTACAGAGCGCGCAGCCATTCACCTTCATCATAACCTGGTTCTTACCGAGCACAGGTTTCTTCACTTCACGAACTTCAACCTCGCGCTCGCCTGTAATCGCTACTACTTTCATTTCTTTATCTCCTTTCTGATGCTTGTGCACATTTTTCACACATTCCGATAAACCTTCAAGCCCTTCCATTGCTGTCTCTGACTTTATCTAGACTATAGCATGTTCCCTTCCGTCATAAAATACCAAAGCGCTTCCGTATCGATACAGAAGTATTGTACGCATTGACTATTTTATACATATCTATCTTTCTAGTTTTGTATATTTTGACGGATTTCTCTTGTAAGCGCAGGAAAACCATATTATAATAAGCCTGATTCAGATAAAGGAGGTTTTTAGACATGAATTTACAGCTGACAGATAAAATCGCGATTATTACAGGCGGCACCAGGGGAATCGGAGCCGGAATTGCCCGGGTTCTTGCCTCTGAAGGCGTCCATCTGGCGCTGGCTTACCGTTCCGATACCGAAAGGGCGCTCCAGTTTACACGGGAGCTCACCGCACAATACGGTATACAGGCCTATGCCATACAGGCCGACGTCACCATTCCGAAAGAAGTTGACACTTTTTACCAGAAGGTACTCACACTCTTTCCCACTGTCCACATCCTGATCAACAACGCTGCCGGCGGCACGCCGGAAAATACGCCGATGGAGGAGCTTTCCTTTGACCAGTGGAAGGCCTGCATGAACGGCTGTCTGTCCCATGTCTTCACCATGTCCCAGGCCTTTGTAAAGGAATGTAAAAAGTCCGCCCATGGCGGACATATCGTCAATGTTTCCGCAAAAGCAGCCTTCCACAGCGCCAGTCACAATAAAATACCATACGCCACGGCCAAGGGCGCTATCGCAACCCTGACCCAGCGTATGGCAAATGATCTGATCGAAGACGACATTTTTGTAAACGCCATTGTCCCCGGTTATGTTCTCAGTAATTATTACCGGGATCCGGAATCGCCCCAGTGCAAAGCCAAAGAAAAGGATCTGCGCATCGGCTGGGCCACACCGGAAGATATGGGAAACATCACCGCTTTCCTCTGTTCGCCTCTGTCCCGGCAGATCATTGGCGCTGTCATCGACTGTTCCGGCGGCACCATGCTGTAATATTTACAGGAAGAGCTGTTTCAAATCCTCCGTCGAGTAACATCTCTCCATCATTTCTCTGCCTTTGGAGCTGCAGAGAATCTGATAAGATTCTGCCAGCTGCTCCAGCAGCCCGTCGTAGGTACGGGCATAGCTGACCAGGTGCCAGACTTCCGTCTCATTTTCTCTGCGGTATACATAGGTTTTCTCATCTGCGTTAATACCGATAGCCACCTGCAGACAATGTCCCCAGGACAGACGTTTTCCCTGATAAGGCATTGTCCCGCGGAAAAAGTTATCCTTTACCTGCTCCACCGTATACAGTGCGAAATTTCCTTCTTCATACTGCCTTCTCAGCCGCTCCAGCGAAAAATCCGTCTCCAGCCAGCTGGCTGCGATGGTATCCTGGATATTCCGGATATCTGTGTCCGACATGACGCCTGACACCTGGATACAGGGAATTCCCATATTCTTCAGCGGCACCGTGGAAATAATAAAATCGACAGGCTCCATAGACGCAAGCTTCTCCAGCTGAATCATGGATACCACGTCCAGGATACGATAAGTCGGAAAATACTGGCGCAGCTTGGTTTCCAGCAGCTGTGTCGCCCCAAATCCGCTGTTCGTGACCACCAGAATCTTCTTTTCCATGCGTTTGGCTTCCAGCATTGCCTGATAGTAGATTGCAATGTAAGATACTTCCTTGATGCTTATCTCTTTCCTGCCGTATTTCCGGCAGATACACCAGAGCGCCGCCTGACACAGTCCCAGCAGTTCTCCGTAATTGGCCTCCATATCCTCCAGAATCCGGCTCTGAATCCGGATATCGTACTTCACCCGGTTCAGAAGCGGACGTACATGGGCCAGCAGTCCCTCCATCAGCTGAGAATCCGGCTCCACTGTGATCCGCAAAGCCTTCAGCATATAGTGACTCAGCTCCTTTACCAGCACCGGCGCAAAATCCGTCTCCTCCAGACAGTTCTGCTCCGATTTTCTCGGATACTCCTGTTTTCCCGGCACAATATCAGAGGATACCAGATAGCGGTACAGATAAAAGCTCTCCTGCTCTGCCGCCTCCCAGTGTTTACGGATTATTCCCAGGAGCTCCTTCGCGAAATTCAGCAGCACCGGCTGAATTTTCGGGAATTTATGCTCATCCCATTCGATAAAATGGCCTCTCCTGGTTCGGGACGCGCAGATCAGTATATGATCCCGCAGATAGCTGTAATAAGGCTCCGTAATCGTGTGGCTGCATTGCTGTTCCAGATACCGCATAACTTCGCCGGACAGTTCTACTTCTTCCTCTGTAAAAAAACCCGTATGAATAAAATGTGTTTCTTCTTCGCCGGACTGCATATACTCGCCCGGCGTAATCTCCGTATTCTTGGACGGATTATTCTCCCGTACCCAGGCTGCAATCGCATGGCGAATTCCTTTTTCCGGCCCTTCCAGGCTTCTGCCCTTCCGGCTGGTTACCAGCGTCAGCCCGTAATCAGCCACCCAGTTCTCAATGGCCTTAAAATCATTGACGATACTGGCTCTGCTCACATAGAATTCATCTGAAAGCTTCTGTATCGACAGGCAGCTCTCATCCATCAAAAGCAGACGTTTGATAATCTCCATCCGCCTGAATTCCGCAGGCACAGAGCCTTCCTCACCCGCGCTGCTGCGCAGGCCGTTCAGCAGTTCCTGATTTCCCCTGGCTTTCTCCGGAAGCAGAATACCGCTTCCCGTCTTGCGAATCAAGGTCACATGAAATGGATTCAGATATTCCTGAATCGCCTTGATATCCTGTAAAACTGTTTTGTCCGATACCTGGAGTTTTTCCGCCAGATACTTGGCGGAGCGAAATTCTTTCTCATTTAATAAGAGCTCCAAACATTTTTTCTGTCTCGTATTTAAGTTCGCCATGAGTCTCTTCTCTTTTCTGTAACATCGCTTCAGAGCAGTCCCTTTTGTCAGGAACTGCTCTTTCCTGTTTGTTTCTAACATTTTTTATATCATTTCATGTCTGATTATACAAGAAATCTTCTTTTCTGTAAACCCACCTCTACTCCGTCTGCGCCGCCGGCGTAATCACAATATTCTCTCCGGAGATCCCGGTTTTCCGCTTTACGATATCCTCGATCTGGGCCCTGCCCGCGTCGTCCACATTTTCCATATTAACCACCACATCGGCCTGGCCGTCGGTGATGCTGACCACCACGTCCTCGAAGCCCTTGGCTGCCAGCAGGATTTCCGCCGCCGCTTCCTTCTCGGCGATATCCGTCAGCTCCACCATGCTGTCCACTGCCTCCTGCTTCTGGGCTTCGGAGATATTGGTATTGTTGATAACCTCCAGAAGGGTTTCCTTGTTTTTGGAACGCAGCTGCTCCCGGCTAAGCTTCGCCTCCGCCGCAAAGCCGGTTCCCGCCGAAGAGCTGGCCAGCACCGCCTCGCCGGGTTCTTCTCCCTCCTCCACTTCCGCCGTCTCCTCCCCGTCGGAATCCAGGCTTTGGATATCGCCATCCGCGAACTGCAGCTCCTCCAGTCCGGTCTGGGCATAGAGATCCTCCGCGGAAATGTCGTCCGCGGCGGACGCTTCATCCGTGACAGAGGCGTCGCCTCCGGTCTGTACCTTTGCACCACTAAGCTTGCTGCCGGAATAGTTTAAATACCCGGCCACCGCAATCATAATGGCAAGCGCGGTGATGATCATCTGGTTCTTTTTAAATATGTTTTTCACTTTGCACCCTCCAACTTCATTATTTTTACTTTATGCGCCTCGATGGGAAATAATGCCTGCACAGCCTCCAGAAGCTCCTGCTTCACCACGGCACTGTCGCCGCCCTCCGCCAACACCAACACTCCTTCGATATTCGGCTCCAGCTCCTTCACCACATAGGGGCTTTTGCCGCCGCTGCCGTCCTCATAATATACCGTCTCTTCGCCCCAGTCCTGCTCGTCGGTGGTGCGGCTTCCGCCACTGCTGTCCGTTTCTTCCACACTTTTCCGGGATTCCGGCGTATCCTTCTCCACGATCCGTTCTCCCCGGGATTCCAGAGTCACCATGACCTCCACCCGACCTGCGCCTGCCACTTGGCTTAGGATGGCAGACAGACGCTTTTCCAGCTGTTCTTCATAGGTTAATGTGGCAGTATCTGTCCCTGCTGCCCCCTGTGTCCCGGAAATGTCCGCGTCTTTTTTGTCTGCCCCCATAGTCCCCGTCGTAGTCGGAAGTGCAATTACCACCAGCAAAACACCAAAAAGCAGGAGTACCACCAGCTGCTCCTTTTTCGGCTTCTTCAGCTTACTCATCCAGTACAATTTCCACTTTGATGTCTGAGCTTCCACCTTGCTCCTCCTCTCCGTCCGCCGGATTTTCTGTGCCGTCCCCGGTCATCTCCTGCTTCCGCTTTTCTATCTCCCGCGCATAGTCCGCTTCCAGTTCCGCCTGCCGCCGCGTGAAATCCTGAAGCTCCTCGTCATAGGTCTGCTCTGCGTAAATGCTGTCCAGCGTACCAGACAGGCCTGCCACGGATAACAGAGGCGACAGCACCACCAGCATCAGCACAACCCCCATGAAAAAACGGACATATTTCTTCTGGCCTTCCTCCGGCAGAAGATGGAGAATTACGGTCATCAGGATAGCATAAAACGCGATGTCACGAATCCAGCCATATAGAAACTCTTTCATCCCTGCCTCCTACCCACGCACCGACACGGTCACCACCACAATGGTCACCACAAAGAGCACGGTCACTGTAAAAACCGCCTGAAATAAAAGTCTTACGCCCTCTCCAGCCCCGGACACACAGCCCGAAAAGCGCTTATCACAAACCGGCTGAATCAGGGCGGCGGTTCCCTTTAAAAGCAGGGTCAGCACGCCAAGCTGCACCAGCGGTCCCAGGCAAAGCAGAGCCAGCACCAGCACCGCAGACGCGCCCACGCCATTTTTCAGAAGCACCGCAGAGCCCAGCAGCACATCGGCCACGCCGCCTGCCGCGTTACCGACGCCGGGCAGCATCCGGGCGGCCCTTGTAAAAGCTGTATTTTTCAGGGAATCAATGGCCGGGGTAATCATCCCCTGAATCGTGTTGAACCCCATCACCACCGTTAGCAGAATTTTCAGCGCCCAGCCCACCGCTTTTCCCGTAAGCTCGGTCATCTGGGACAGGTATTCCTCCTTTGTCAGATGATTGATGAAAACCAGAAGCATATACAGGTTCAATACCGGCAGCAGCGCCTCGCCAATCAGCCAGTCCAGCGCGTAGATAAGGCCCAGCAGGAACTGGTAAAACACCAGCGCTGTAGCACCGCCCGCCGACAGGGTCACCGCCAGGCACCAGGCCGGAATCAGGGCCTTCATAAACTCCTGCACCGAAGCGAATACCTGCCCAGCCAGCTTTGCCGCCCCGGAAAATACCTGCAGCAGCAAAAGGAACAGCAGCAGATAGGTCATTTCAAAACTGATTTCCCCGATCTGATCATTTTTAAATACGTCAGTAAAATTCTTAAGGAGCGCCGCCGCAATCCCCAGTACCAGAATCGACACAAATATCTGTTTATCCTGGGTGAAGCTCCGTCCCGCTTCCGTAAGCGCCGTCCGAAAAAAGCTCTCCAGCGTAAAGGGCTGCTCCCCGGACAGCAGGGAAAGCACCGTATCCCGAAAGGAAAAGCTCTGGTTCAGGATCTCGTCCATGGCCCTCTGAATCTCCGAAAAATCCAGTTGTTCCAGTGTAAACGTGTCCATACTCACCCTCCCAGGAAGCTCTGTATCGTCTGAAGCAGCGCGCTCACGATAGGCATGCTGACCGCCAGAATGGACAGCTTCGCGAAAACGCCGATCTGCCCGGCCACTGCCGCGCAGCCTGCGTCCCGACAGATATCGGCGGCAAATTCTGAGATGTAGGTGATGCCGATGATTTTCAGCAATACCTGAATGTAGGCGCTCTGGATGGAAATGGCACTCTGAATCAGACGGATATTTTCTATCACCAGACTTAAGCGCTCTGCCACAGGAAAAAGCAGCAAAATACCCGTTCCGGCGCTGACACAGACGGCATATTCCGGTTTTGTCTGTTTCAGAAACAGCGCCAGAAAAACGCCGGTAATTCCAATCATGACTGCCTGGATCATCTCATTTCCCCCTCTCCTGAAATGAAGCTAGAGTGCAAACAGCTGCTTCATAGTATCAAACAGTTCAAAGATGTAGGGCAGAATCCAGAACAGCACCAGTACCAGTCCCGCCAGACTGGTGAGAAAGGCCTGCTCCTCCCGTCCGCTGTGCTTCAGGACCTGACAGATAACTGACACCAGAATTCCCACTGCCGCGATTTTAAAAATGAGATTCACACTCATAATTCCTCCCTCTGTGAAATCAAAGCAAAAGTATCACCAGGAATACACCGCCTGCGATCCCCAGGCTCTGATAAAGCTTCTGCCTGCTGCCCATATGCTCCTGCGCCTCAGCGATACTGTTCTCCAGCTGTTCCAGATAAAGCCGGATGGCTGCGAGCTGCATTTCCGCGTCCAGATACCCCAGCACCTCGCCCAGACTCTCCAGCTGCTCCAGGTCAGCCCGCACCAGATGCAGTCCCTTCAGATGCTTTGCCTCTTCCATTTTCCAGACCTCTCCCAGCGTCCGTCCATCCGCTTTTTTCAGCTCGTCCGCAGTTTCGGACAAAAAAGTACCGAAGGGCACTGGCAGCCGCACAGACACATGACAGAATGCCTCCGGAAGAGGCAGGCGGGCGTAGCGTATCTCACCCTGAAGCATGTAGACCAGCTGTTTCAGGATACGGAGCTCCCGTACGCGCCGTTTTAAATCACCGCTGAAGCTTGCCCCAATGCCTGCCGCCGAACATAAAATCAGGCAGGCGCCTGTGATTTTGAGCATAGGATCTTCCCCTTTCCGTCCAGGATGGCTCGCACGGTTCCCGGTCCATGCCGCGCATCCAGCACCACGAAGCGTTCGAAAATTCCCGTCTGCAAAAGTCCCGAAACCAGGGGCTTTTGACGAATCTCCTCCAGGCTGCTTCCGTGTACGGTGGCCAGGATGCGACAGCCGCAGGAAATGGCGTTTTCCATAGCTTCCATATCTGCATTTCCACCTATCTCATCCACGGCGATGAGCTCCGGGGACATGGAACGCACCAGCATCATCATGCCCTCGGCTTTGGGACAGCCGTCCAGAATGTCAGTTCGCACTCCCACATCCAGGCCCGGAACGCCTAAGTGACTTCCGCCAATTTCGCTTCGCTCATCCACTACGCCTACCCGCATTCCCCGAAAACCGGTACGGCCATTGGAGATCTGACGGATTAGATCCCGCAGCAATGTGGTTTTACCGCAGCGGGGCGGGGAGATCAGAAGCGTATGGCAGAGGCCTTCCGAGCTGTAGAGCCAGGGCAGGACGGCGTCGGCGCAGCCTTTGACCTCATGGGCGACTCGAATGTTCAGACTGGTGATATAGCGAAGGGTTTTAACCTGGCCGTTTTCCGTCACTGCTTTTCCTGTGACGCCGATGCGGTGACCGCCGGGCAGGGTAAGATACCCCTGACGGATTTCATCCTCATAAGCATAGAGGGAATAGGCTCCGGCAAATTCCAGGGTTTCGCGGAGCTCCTGTGCAGTGACCTGGTGAGCGGATTTTGGGCTTCCCGTTTCATAGCCATCCTCGGTCAGGAAGGTTTCCCGTCCCCGATACCAAAGAGTCAAGGGGCGCGCCTGAGACAGGCGGATTTCCTGCAGCTCTTTCCAGTCTAAATTGACTTTTTTCAGAAGCTGGCGGAGCGGCAGGGACAGGATAGCGGAAATTGCTTCCTGTGGGGGCGGCGATACCTGATATGATTCTGTTTTTGGTTGTGAATTAGTTGGCTGCATGTCCTCTCACCTCTTAAGACAATATATGTGAGGGCAGGCCAAAAAAAGAACCGGCAGTTTGCTTTCGCTCCTGCCGGTTCTCTGATATACATCTGTGTAATTTTTATTTCATCTGCTCGGCTGCTACCTCGGCTGCCTTGGCGATGGCTGCGTCGATGCCATCCGCATTCTTGCCGCCGGCCTGTGCCATGCCGGGACGTCCGCCGCCGCCACCTCCTACGAGGCCTGCAATGGCTTTAATCAGGTTGCCTGCGTGAGCGCCCTTCTTCTGAGCTCCGTCAGTGGCGGTGGCCATGAGACTTACCTTGCCATCAACGGCGCTGGCCAATACGACCACGCCTTCACCCAGCTTTTCCTTCAGCTGATCGCCCAGATCCCGGAGACCGTTCATATCTACGCCCTCCAGCTTGGCTGCCAGTACCTTGACGCCGTTTATGTCTCTCACCTGATCCATCACGTCGCCCAGGGCGTCCTTCGCCGCCTTGCTCTTCAGAGCCTCGTTCTCGCTGTGCAGCTCTTTGATCTCTGCCAGCAGATGCTCAATCTTCTCAGTTAAGTTTACCGGAGTAGTCTTGGCTGTCTTAGCTGCCTCCTGAAGCTGCTCCTCCACATTCTTATAATAAGCAAATACGCCGTCGCCGGTCAGCGCCTCGATACGACGCACGCCCGCAGCGATACCTGCCTCGGATACAATCTTGAATACCATGATCTGAGAGGTGTTCGCCACATGGGTACCGCCGCAAAGCTCCTTGGAGAAGTCGCCCATGGATACCACACGCACCTTCTCTTCGTACTTCTCGCCGAACAGAGCCATCGCTCCGGTCTTCTTCGCTTCCTCGATATCCATAACGTCCGTCACAACCGGAAGCGCTGCCTGGATTTCCTGATTTACCAGAGCCTCAACCTTCTCGATCTCCTCCGGTGTCATAGCCTCAAAATGAGAGAAGTCAAAGCGGAGACGATCCGGTGTAACCAGAGAGCCCTTCTGCTCTACATGGCTGCCCAGTACCGTCTTCAGCGCCTTCTGCAGCAGATGGGTCGCGCTGTGGTTCTTGCAGGTGTCTGCGTGCTTCTTGGCTGCCACCTCCAGGGTTACCTGATCGGATACCTTGAACATACCCTTGGTCACACGTCCCACATGGCCAATCTTGCCGCCGCGGAGCTTGATGGTATCCTGTACCTCGAACTCGCCGTTCTCGGAACGGATCACGCCGGTATCACCCTGCTGACCGCCCATGGTAGCGTAGAACGGGGTCTCCTTTACGAAAATGGTTCCGCTCTGGCCGTCGGTCAGCGCCTCTGTCAGCTCGCTGTCGGTGGTCAGTACGGTAATCTCGGACTCTGCGGTCAGGCTGTCATAGCCTACAAAGGCAGAAGTCACCTTCGGATCGATCTGATCGTACACGGTAGCGTCGGCTCCCATGTAGTTGGTCACCGCGCGGGCCTCTCTTGCCTTGACACGCTGCTCCTCCATGGCTGCCTGGAAGCCCTTCTCGTCTACGGACAGCCCCTTCTCCTCCAGGATTTCCTTTGTCAGGTCTACCGGGAAGCCATAGGTATCATACAGCTTGAAGGTATTCTCACCGGAAAGCACCTTCTCGCCCTTTGCTTCCATCTCTGCTTCCATCTCTGCCAGAATGCTTAAGCCCTGGTCGATGGTCTTATTGAATTTCTCTTCCTCCTGATCGAGAACCTTGAAAATGAACTCGCGCTTCTCGTCCAGCTCCGGATAACCGTCCTTGGATCCCTCGATGACAGTCTCGCTAAGCTTTGCCAGGAACTTGCCTTCGATACCCAGAAGACGTCCGTGGCGGGCTGCCCGGCGGATCAGACGGCGCAGTACATAGCCCCGTCCCTCATTGGTGGGCATGATGCCGTCGGAAATCATGAAGGTGGCGGAACGGATATGGTCGGTAATCAGACGGATGGATACGTCCTTCTGTTCGTCCTTCTTGTATTCGGTGTGAGCCAGCTCGCAAACCTTGTCCCGGAGCGCTCTTACGGTGTCCACGTCAAAGATGGAATCCACGTCCTGCACCACGCTTGCCAGGCGCTCCAGACCCATACCGGTATCAATGTTCTTCTGCTTCAGCTCGGTATAGTTGTTGTGGCCGTCGTTGTCAAACTGGGTAAATACGTTGTTCCAGATCTCCATGTAGCGGTCGCAGTCGCAGCCTACGGTACAGCCCGGCTTGCCGCAGCCATACTTCTCGCCTCTGTCATAATATACTTCGGAACAGGGACCGCAGGGGCCTGCGCCGTGCTCCCAGAAGTTATCCTCCTTGCCGAAGCGGAAGATCCGCTCTGCCGGAATCCCGATTTCCTTATTCCAGATATTGAACGCCTCGTCGTCCTCCACGTAAACGGACGGATACAGACGATCCTTGTCCAGTCCCACCACCTCGGTCAGGAACTCCCAGGTCCAGTGAATCGCCTCGTCCTTGAAGTAATCGCCGAAGGAGAAATTGCCCAGCATCTCAAAGAAGGTGCCGTGACGGGCGGTCTTTCCTACATTTTCAATATCGCCTGTACGGATACATTTCTGACAGGTGGTCACTCTGCGGCGGGGCGGAATCTCCGCGCCGGTGAAATACGGCTTCAGCGGAGCCATACCAGAGTTAATCAGCAGAAGACTGTTATCATTGTGAGGTACAAGAGAAAAACTCTTCATTGCCAGATGTCCCTTGCTCTCAAAAAATTCCAAGAACATTCTTCGAAGTTCATTTACGCCATACTGTTTCATTTGTTCCCTCCTAAGCCCATATCTCGTTACACAGGCTCTCTCTATTCTAAAATCTTTTTTATTATAAATTCTGGAATAGGGTTTGTCAATTACCAGCGCTTCATTTCCCGGATCAGCTCTTCCTCGTAGTCGCCGAGGACCTCCTGCTGACGGCCGCCGTGGTAGAGATTGGTCTCTGCGCCGCGCTCACCGTTTTCCTCAAACTCCCAGATGTGATAGGGGACGCCGCGGTAGGAGAAGTCGATGCTGCCAAGCCCGTCCTCCTCCGTATATTCATATTCCCAGCCCTTTTTCTTCAGGAAGGCGCGGACGCGGGAAAGATACTGTCTTTCTTCCATATTAATCAGCCTTTACCTTGTGGTATGCCTTCTTGCCCTTACGAAGCACCAACGCTCCGTCGGCGTCCATATCATTGGTGGTAAATTTCTGGTACACATCTGTTACCTTTACATCATTGACCGTCACGCCGCCCTGCTGTACCAGACGTCTCGCCTCGGAACGGGTGGGAGCCAGCTTTGTCTCCACCAGAAGAGTCAGGATATCCTTGCCCTCGTCCAGGTCGGCCTTCGCATAGGTTGTGGTGGGCATATCGTCGGTCTTGCCGCCGTTGGCGAACAGGGCTCTTGCAGCCTCCTGCGCTTTCTTAGCTTCTTCCTCGCCGTGTACAATCTTGGTAATCTCGTATGCCAGAACCTCTTTTGCGTGATTGATTTCCGCGCCCTCCAGAGCTCCCAGGCGACGAACCTCGTCCATCGGCAGGAAGGTCAGAAGTCCCAGACACTCCTCTACCTTCACATCTTCGATGTTTCTCCAGTACTGGTAGAACTCGTAGGGAGAGGTCTTTTCCGGATCAAGCCATACAGCGCCCTTCATGGTCTTGCCCATCTTGATACCCTCGCTGGTGGTCAGAAGCTTGAAGGTCAGGCCGTAAGCCGGCTTGTTCTCTTTTCTCCGGATCAGCTCTACGCCGCCGATGATATTGGACCACTGGTCATTGCCGCCCAGCTCCATCTGACAGCCGTACATCTGATTCAGCTTCAGGAAATCGTAGGACTGCATGATCATGTAATTAAACTCAAAGAAGGTCAGTCCCTTCTCCATTCTCTGCTTGTAACACTCCGCGTTCAGCATACGATTTACTGAAAAATGCGCTCCCACCTCACGCAGGAAATCCACATAATTCAGATCCAGCAACCAGTCCGCGTTATTCGCCAGAATCGCGTTGTCGTTGTCAAAGTTGATGAAACGGGACAGCTGATTCTTGAAGCAGTCCGCATTGTGCTGGATGGTTTCCTTTGTCATAATCTTACGCATATCGGACTTGCCGGAGGGGTCTCCCACCATGGTGGTTCCGCCGCCAAGAAGGGCGATGGGACGATGTCCTGCCCGCTGCATATGCATCATAGCCATGATGGTCAGGAAATGTCCTGCGGTCAGGCTGTCTGCAGTGGCGTCAAAGCCGATGTAAAAGGTTACTTTTTCCTTTCCGAGGAGCTCTCTTACCTCCTCCGGATGGGTACACTGCTCTATGAAGCCGCGCTCCATGAGTACGTCATAAATATTTTCTGCCATGTTCTCTTCCTCCTAATTAGAAATTCACTCTGCTGTGCAAACCCTGGCTTTTTCAAGGCCAGGGTTCACGGGCTTCGCCCTATATTCCGGGCTCCATCCACATTTCCCATGCAAGCATGAAAAATGTTCCTGTAGCCCAGAATGCACGGCTCATTGCTTACGTAAAAAAACCCTCATCCTTATAAAAGGACGAGGGCTACGCTCGTGTTACCACCTTTTTTCATAAACAGCTCGCGCTGCTTACCTCTTCAAGTGCCCGGTATCGACACTCTAGCACGCTAACGGGTGCGGGATTCCGTCGCAGCCTACTTCCTGCCCCGGAAAACTGCTTCCGGAAATGGGTTCGGTGCGAAGCTCGGGGATGTATTCAAAATCAGGAGATACGCGCGCCTCTCATCGCCCGGCTGCTTTCTGTCCGCTCCCTCCGACTTCTACTTGTTCCCGTCAAAGCCTTTTGGTTTATGTGTAAATCTGCGTTTATTATAGGCAGGGGAAACTGGTTTTGTCAAGCCCTTTTTCCGCTTTTTATCCAGCCCGGCAGATAATAGATCTGGCGCTTTCCGGTGGCCGTATTGGTTGTGATCTGCGCTTCAATTCCAAAGTACTCCCGGATATTTTCTTTTGTGAGCACTTCTTCCGGCGTACCGTAATCCACAATCTTCCCCTGATACATGAAAATAATCCGATCGCAGTACAGGGCCGCCAGATTCAGGTCATGAATAGATGAAAATACCGTCACATCCTGCCCCTTTAAAATATCCATAATCTGATACTGATAGCTCACATCCAGATGGTTCGTGGGCTCATCCAGCACAATAAAGGCACTCTCCTGCATCAGCACCCGGGCCAGCAGCACACGCTGCTTCTCGCCGCCGGAGAGGCTTAAGTAGGAACGGTGCTCGTAGCCGGACAGTCCCACTTCCTTCAGGCATTTTTCACAGAGCTTCTTGTCCTCCGCCGAATCCCCCTGCAGGAATTTTTTCTTGGCGTACCGGCCGAACATGACCATATCCCGCACCTCGAAATCAAACTCCACATGATTTTCCTGGGCCATGACTGCCATTTCTCCGGCCATTTTCTTGAAGGAAAAATCCAGCACGTCCTTTTCGTTCAGAAAGACTGTCCCCCGGCCCGGCTTGTAGGTCCGGTAGATATTTTTGAGAAGCGTAGATTTGCCGCAGCCGTTCGGTCCTACCAGACCGACAAATTCCCCGTCCTTCACCTCCAGGCAGATTTGTTCCAGAATGCTTTTTCCGTCTATCTGATAATCCAGATTTTTTACCTGTAAACTCATATTCTGCCTCCTCTACTTTTTTCCCATATTGCCCCGGCGAATCAGATACAGGAAGAAGGGCGCGCCGAAAAAGGCCGCCACCACGCCGATGGGTAATTCAGACGGAGCAATGATGGTGCGTGAAATCAGATCGGTAAGCATTGTAAAAAGACCGCCTCCCAGAATCGCCATAGGGATCAGCCGTCTGTGTCCGGATCCCACAAAGCTTCGCATAATATGAGGTACAACCAGCCCCACAAATCCGATAACGCCGCTGACGGATACCACAACGCCGGTCAGGATCGTGGAAGCCGCAATAATAACCAGTTTCATTTTACGGGTATCCACACCCAGAGTTTCCGCCACGTCGTCGCCCAGAAGCAATACGTCCAGCTCCTTCGCGAACAGGAAAATAACCACGATTACCACAACGCCAACCACCACCACATATCTCAGCTTGCTCCAGGTGGCTCCGCTTAAGGATCCTACCATCCAATAGAGCGCCATCTTCGTCTTATCCGATCCCGTATTGATTCCGTATACCATCAGATTGGTAAAGGCGGAGAACAGGGCGGAAGTCGCGATACCCGCCAGCACCAGCTGCGTCGAGGTAATCCGACCATGAATGGAGGCGATACTTAAAGACAGACAGATGGAGACAGCCGCTCCCATGGTAGCGCCAAAGATAACGGAATACCCGCCCATGAAGCTGAACCAGCCAAGCAGGATGGCACAGACTGCTCCGGCGGAAGCGCCGGAGGAGATGCCAAGTACATAGGGATCCGCCAGGGGATTCTTGGTCAGCGCCTGCATCAGGACGCCGCACAGCGCCAGTCCCGCGCCTACGATAAAGGCCATCAGCACGCGGGGAAACCGGATATTCCAGATGATATTTTCTGTCTTGCCCTCCCAGGCAATCCGAAAGATATCCTTCCCAGAAATTTTATTTACCAGAATTTTTCCAATATCGCCGGCCGAAACGTTCACTGCGCCGATGGTGACCGATATGGTTAATACCCCGACAATCAGCAACAGTACCAAAAGCAGTGTCACAAAAAAACGGCCTTTCCCTGATTTTGCTGTTCCTTTCATAGATTCCTCCTTCGAGAACATAGATAGAATGAGCAAGAAAAACGGGGAGCTTTCACTCCCCTGTCTTTTCCCCTGTTAGAATTTGTCCGGATACAGCTGCTCTGCAATGGTCTTCACTGCATTGGCGCTTCCTGCGCTACCCTGCATATCGCTGCAGCATACGGAGTAGATTCTGCCTTCCTTTACGGCGCGCAGATCCTTGGTGAATTCATTGGTCTCCAGGAACTCCCGCTTCTCTGCTACATCGTCTCCGGTATACTCCAGAATCAGAATCACGTCCGGATCACGCTCTACTACTTCCTCCCAGGAGGGCTTTGCCCAGCCTGCTTCGATATCATCGAAGATGGAGATACCGCCGGCCTTCTTGATGATGTCGCCCGGCATACCCTGGCAAGCGGTAAACGGTACATCCTCTCCGGAATCATAAGCAAATACTTTTACCGGATTCTCATAGGCCTCATCGCCCAGAGCGTCCTGCACCTCCTGCAGGGTATCCTTCATAGCCTGCACCTTCTCAGCTGCCAGATCCTGCACCTTGAAGATCTCGCCCAGAGTTTCATAGTCCTTATACAGATCCGCAAAGGTTGCGCTGTCTGTGCATACATACGGGAAATACATGGCGATACCATTCTCATCGCAAAAATCCTTGTTGAAATTCTTATCAGAAAATGTGGAATCCCAGCCCATCAGGAAATCGCAGCCGGTTGCCAGCAGCTCTTCCTTGGACAGATTTGTCAGGCCTTCGCCCGGGTTCATCAGCTGGGGAACCTGATCGCGGGCCGGATACTCGGAAGCCGTACTCCAGCAAAAGCCCTTGGTATAGCCTACCATCTGATCCTGCAGTCCCAGATCAAAGAAAAAGTCTGCCATCTGGTCACCGGAAGCTACCACAGCGGAGGGCATTTTTGTGATGGTGTACTCTACGTTCTCGCCCAGTCCGGAACGCTCCAGGTTCAGAGTAATGGTAACCGGCTCATAGGCGTCGTCTGCGTCTGCAGTCTCCTTTGCCTCGTCGGTGCTTTCGGCAGCCTCTGTGTTCTCCTCTGTTGTGGTGTCCGCAGCCTTGGAACCGCAGCCAGCCAGCAGGCTCGCCGCGAGACAGGTACTTAAGAGTACGCTTACTACTTTCTTCTTCATGTTTCTTCTCCTTCGTTCTGTATAATAATTTGTCCATAAAAAAAGCACCCTCTGATCTATCCAAATCAGAAGATGCACCCGTATTCGGCATCCGGACGCACTGCGCCCTCTATCTTTCGCAAATGTCATGGACCGTGACAGCAAAAGCAGAATAAGCAGGTCTTCTGACTTACGCCGGCCTTATTTGTCTTCCTTCTTCCCGTCCCGTACCATTTCCTGTACCTTACGGACAGTGAAGGAAAACGGCCCTGAAACTTCGCGCTTACAGCGGCGGCACCGCACAGGATTTACACCTGTTTCCCTTTTCACCGGCCCAACATTTCTGTTAGCCGGCACTCACTCCGTTAGATATATTACCTATTTTCTTTTTTCTTGTCAAGCATCAAATATTGTTAATCTGTGCCAGTTCCTTCCACAGCGCCGCAGTGCACATTAAGAAAGAATCCTGCAAAGCAGGATTCTCCGCCTGCGGCGGGTCGCGTAAGCGACATTATTCCATTCCGCCGCAGTGCGATCCCCCGGAGGGGCTTTTTGCTCTATAGGAATCATGGCTTTTGCACTTTCATGTAACACGGTGCTTCCTATAGAGCAAAAAAGCTCCTGGATAACCAGAAGCTTTTCAGCAGTCGATAGGGGAATCGAACCCCTGTTTTCGCCGTGAGAGGGCGACGTCTTAACCGCTTGACCAATCGACCATTTCCTATGTTTTTGTGCCGCACCCTTGCGACTTGTTTAGTATATAATAAGGCAAGGGGAAATGCAAGTGTTTTTTCCAAAAAAATTAAATTCTTTATATTGCATGTTTTTTTTATATTTTTCTGATAATTTATTCACTTCTAACATACCAAAAAGAACCGCTCTTTTCCTGACTGTCAGAGCTTTCGCTTTTCCTTATCCAAAGCCCTGTCAGCATGTTCTCTTCTACTCTGGTACCCTCCCCCCTTCATCTATCGCTATCCCGCCAAAGCACAGCTCCTGCAGCCTGCCATAAAAGCCAGCCCGTTCGCCGCTGTTCATCAGCCCCATCTGATTGGCCGTACTGACACAGGGAATCACCCGGACATCCACGCCGCTGTCGGTCAGAGTCAGCTCCGCCATCATGGTCTCGTAAGCCCGGTTCGCAAAAATGAAATTACCCAGGCTGTAGAATATGGGCTTTCCATGATAATACTCGATGCCCTGCAGCACATGGGGGTGCGCGCCAATTACAGCGTCTGCCCCGGCGTCAATGTACTGGCGGGCCAGGGTTTTCTGATAATCCTCCGGCTCTGTGTTCCGCTCGATTCCCCAATGGACATAGACCACCACATAGTCGCAGGTCTCCTTCGCAGCCTGAATCTCCTCCAGAAGCTTCGTGGGATCATAGGTGGTAAAGAGACCGGAATTGCTCTGAGACGCAGTCCAGGAATGCTCCGGAATCACACGGGTGGCTCCCAGAAAGCCAATGACCCGTCCGCCTGCCTCCACGGTTTTCAGAGCCTTTGCCTCCTCCAGGTTCTGCCCCGCTCCCACATGGAGAATTCCTGCCTCGTCCAACGCTTCAAGGGTCTCCTTAAGCGGGCCCCGTCCATAATCCAGCATATGGTTATTGGCCAGGGTCACGATATCTGCCCCCAGCTCCGGTAATACAGATGCATATTTGGGATCCACCCGGAAGGTATATTGCTTATCTTCCATTGCCTCACCGGTAGTTCCAAAAGGAAATTCCTGATTCAGCATGAAGATATCGGCGCCGCGGGTAATGGAAAGCAAATCTGATGTGGCCACTGCAGAAATGCCATTTCGCTCGTATTTTTCCTGTAAAACATCAGTCAGAAACAGGTCGCCTGCAAACAATAAGGTAACCTCCTCTTTCCGATTCTCTCCATCCGAGGCTTCTGCACCTTCCGATTCCTCTGCCCAAGCTTCAGAGGCTTCTGATTTTCCGGGCGGCGTCAACACATGTACGGTCGGTACTTCCACTGACAGCTTTCCTGTTTTCTCAGTGTCCGCATTTTCCAGGGAATCCATCCCTGCATCCGCCAGAGCCTCCGCGCTTTTCCCGGGCGCAGAAAAGCCTTCCGCCGCCCACAATGCGCCGCCTACAAGGAGCGCCATGAGAACTGCCAGAATACTTATCTGAATGTATTTTATCATTTCCCTGTAAAAAGATCTTTTCCATCCCGCCATGGATTCCGTCCCTTCGCTGATGCCATTTTTCTCTCTAACCTCTATTTTACCCGCTCCCAAAGAAAAAGGCAACAGCTCTCCGGGAGGAAGAGCTGCTGCCAATTCTTAAGATTTTTTTATTTTGCTTTTTTCTCCAGCGGAGTACTGTATCCGATATAATGATTCTGATACAGAATCTGGAAAAACTTTGTAAGGCGCGGAAGAAGCGGCTCCGCCTCTTCGCCGTAGCGTTCCTTTACCAGAAAGCTGATGTCGTAGATGGTCCGCTGGCCGTCCATCTGCTGCCATACAAAGCTGCCGTACTCGTCCAGACTGATATAGCTGACCTTCGGCCGCTTGAAAAACTTCTGTGCCAGCCAATTATAGAAGCCTTTGTTCTGTACTTCTATCTCCACCAGCTTCTTTTCATTCAGCTTCCAGCTGTAGCCCGGCGCGCAGACCGGCACAAAATCCAGATAATTCTTTTTTTTCTTCATTTATTTCTTCTTTCTGCCAATGGTGATCTTGAACAGGGTCGCGGTCAGCAGGGCAAAGAATACCAAGCCACCGATATTGCCGTTGAGCGGGGTTCTGGAAAGAATGGTATCGCCCATCGCGTCGCCCAGGGAACCATCTGCCATGGGGATGATCGCAAAGACTGCCAGCAGGATACCTACCAGACCCTCGCCTGCGATCAGACCGGAGCAGTACAGTACGCCGTTATCAAGCATATCCTTCTTCGCCTTCTCGTCCATGCCCTTTTTCTTCTCCAGGAACAGACGAACCAGACCACCGATCATCATCGGGGTGCTCAGATGAATCGGCAGATACAGACCTACGGCGAAGGGAAGTACCGGGATACCCAGGACTTCCACTACGATGCCGATAAACGCGCCTGCAAATACCAGAGTCCAGGGCAGGTTTCCGCCCATAACGCCCTCTACGATCATCTTCATCAGAGTCGCCTGGGGAGCCGGAAGCTCGGTGGAGCCATAGCCCCATGCTGCGTTCAGCAGGTACAGGATCGCGCCGATGGCCACTGCGGATGCTACCACACCGATGAGCTCACCGATCTGCTGACGCCAGGGTGTAGCGCCTACGATGTAACCGGTCTTCAGGTCCTGAGAGGTATCTCCGGCAATCGCTGCTGTGATACAGATCACAGAACCGATAGCGATAGCTGCTGTCATTCCAGCCTGGCCTACCTGACCGGTTGCCTTCAGGATCATAGCGGTTACCAGCAGAGTCGCAATAGTCATACCGGATACCGGGTTGTTGCTACTTCCGATCAGACCTACCATACGGGAGGATACGGTTGCAAAGAAGAAACCAAAAATCACGATCAGAATTGCGCTGAACAGATTCACCGGAACAATCGGGATCAGCCAGATCAGCAGGGCCAGAGCTACTACGCCAAGGATGATAGCCTTCATCGGAAGGTCTTTGTCTGTACGCAGATCGCTTCCTGCATTGCCCTTGCCGTAGCCCTTCATGGCGTCGCGGAAGGTGCGAACGATCAGCGGCAGGGACTTGATCAGGCTGATGACTCCGCCCGCTGCTACGGCGCCTGCGCCGATGTATTTGATGTAGTTGCTCCAGATAGCGAAGGAACCGCCTACCGCGTACAGCTCAGCGACGCTTACACTCGCCGGGAACAGGGTGACATTCTGACCGAACAGAACGATCAGCGGCATCAGCACGAACCAACCCAGTACACCACCTGCGAACAGATAGGAGGAAATCTTGGTTCCGCAGATATAGCCGACGCCAAGCAGAGCCGGAAGTACGTCGATACCGACGCCGGATCCCTTGTAAGCCGGAATTTCATAGTGAACCTCGCTGGGAAACAGCTTCAGGCCGTCTGTGACGAACTTGTAAGCTGCTGCCAGACCCAGACCCTTGAATACGATACCGGCCTTCTCTCCGCCTTCCTCACCTGCCAGAAGTACCTCCGCGCAAGCCTGCCCTTCCGGATAGGGAAGTACGCCGTGTTCCTGCACAATCAGTGCTTTCCGCAGCGGAACCATGAACAGAACGCCCAGGCTGCCGCCGATAGCTGCGATGATGGCGATCTCTACCAGAGACGGAGCACTGGTGCCCCACTCGCTGGCCCACAGGAACAGAGCCGGCATGGTGAAGATAGCGCCTGCGGCTACGGACTCACCGGCGGAACCGATGGTCTGTACCATATTGTTCTCAAGAACAGAATCCTTTTTCAGGATGACACGGATGACACCCATGGAAATAACTGCCGCCGGAATAGACGCGGAAACAGTCATACCAACTCTCAGTCCCAGGTAAGCGTTTGCGCCGCCGAACAGAACAGCCAGCAGAATACCGAGAATGACAGAGGTCGCCGTAAACTCCGGAAGAGACTTCTCAGCCGGAATGTAAGGCTTAAAATTGTTATCACTCATAATTACTCTCCTTTTCTTCTCTTTCCGGTCTGTTTCTCCCGTCAGCACCGAAAAGGCAGTGATTTTGCTATTTTAGCATAACAGAGCAGCTTTTCGCAATCCCTTCTTCGCATTTTCTTAAGATTTCCACCATTTCCCGTAAGATATTCTACCTTCTTTTTCCATTTATGCAACAAATAAAAGCAGATGTCCGGTATTTCTGTATTTTTCTACCACACATCTGCTCCGTTATTTTATTTCCCTACTATTATAATAAGAAATCAGTCATTCAGTCCCTCGTCCTCTATCAGTCCGTCCCCGTCCGCCGCCGTGGTAGCCAGCTGATCGCAGCGCTCATTCTGCGGATGACCGTCATGGCCTTTGACCCAGATAAATTCCACCTGATGGGGCTCCTTCGCCTTTAAAAGCCGCTTCCAGAGGTCCACGTTTTTCACCGGTCCGGAGCTGCCCTTCCAGTTCTTTTTCAGCCAGGAATCCACCCAGCGCTTATTGAAGGCGTCCGTCACATATTTGGAATCGGAATACAGCTCCACCTGGCAGGGCCGCGTCAGCGCTTCCAGACCTGTGATAACTGCCATCAGCTCCATCCGGTTATTGGTGGTTTTCTTATAGCCCTGGCTGTACTCCCTCTCATGGAGCTGCCCCTTACTGTCCGTATAATGCAGCACCACGCCGTAGCCGCCCGGTCCGTCCGGGTTGCCGCGGGCCGCACCGTCCGTATAGATCTTTACAAGCATTTTTTCGTCCTCCCTGTTTTCTTCTATTCCTGATTATAACAGTTCCCACCGGTTCTTGCAAATAACGGCCGCATATCAACCGATATGCAGCCGTCATTTTCATGTGTAAAATCTGCCTTCCTCTCTCCTTAAATCAGGAAATATTTCAGCAGGAACAGCACAGCCAGTACATACATGACAATACTGATCTTCTTCTCCTTTGCCTTGCCTGTGGCTACATTCAGCACCACGTAAGAGATAACTCCCATGGAGATTCCCTCGGAAATGCTGTAGAAGAACGGCATAGCCGCGATACAGATAAAGGCCGGAATACCCTCGCCAAAATCGCTGAAGTCAATCAGGCCCACCTGATTGACCATGTAAAAGCCTACGACAATCAGGGCCGGAGCCGTCGCGAAGGACGGGATAGCCAGGAAAATCGGAGAAAGCAGCAGAGCCAGCGCGAAAAGTACCGCGGTGGTCATGGCCGTCAGGCCGGTTCTTCCGCCCTCGGATACGCCGGAGGCGCTCTCTACGAAGGTGGTGGTGGTAGAAGTTCCCAGAAGAGCTCCTACCGTGGTTCCCACTGCGTCTGCCATCAGCGCGCCCTTGATGTTCGGAAGCTTGCCGTCCTTATCCAGCATGTCCGCCTTGGAAGCTACGCCAATCAGGGTTCCCAGAGTATCAAACATATCCACAAACAGGAACGCGAATACAATGACAATGAACTGGCTGAACGGAATCGCCGTAAAGTTCAGCTTGCAGAAAATCGGCGCCAGACTCGGAATGGAGATTCCGGCCGAAAAATCCGGAAGCAGGTTATAGAAGCCAATCTCCGGATTCGGAACATAAATACCTGTGAGCTGGCAGATAATACCCAAAATCCAGGTGGCAAGAATGCCCCAGAGAATATTGCCCTTTACGTTCTTAATGACCAGAACAGAAGTGATCAGAACGCCTAAAATCGCCAGGAATACGGTAATTCCCACGTCATGCATGGTGCCTCCCTCTACGGCGTCCAGGGAGAAGAACTCTACCAGAGTCGCTCCGCCCACAACGATCTTGGCATTCTGCAGTCCGATAAACGCGATAAAGAAGCCGATACCTACGGATACAGCCTTTTTCAGGTTGGTCGGAATGGAGTTGAAAATCGCCTCACGGATATTGAACAGAGACAGCAGGATGAAAATCACACCCTCCACAAATACGGCTGCCAGAGCTGCCTGCCACGGATATCCCATGCCGATGACTACCGTATACGCAAAATAAGCGTTCAGTCCCATACCGGGCGCCAGCGCAAACGGATAATTTGCAAACAGAGCCATGCACACGGTACCGATCACCGCTGCCAGAACCGTCGCAGTGAAAATCGCTCCCTGGTCCATTCCCGTCGCGCCAAGGACACTGGGATTCACTGCCAGGATATACGCCATGGTCATAAATGTGGTGATACCTGCCAGGATCTCCGTTTTCACTGTGGTATGATTCTCTTTCAGTTTAAACAATTTTTCTAACATTGTTTCCCTCCTAATATCTTGTAGTGTACAAAGAACACAGTTACAAGTGTAGCATAGATACGCATTCCGGTAAACTGTTTTTATCAGGAAGGTCCACTTTTCACGGCCAAAAGACCGGAATCTCCCCCCGGCAGATCCCGATCTTCCTGTTCCGGCATTCTCTCAGATAATGATACACACCAGCCCGCCGGTGCTTTCATTTACAATCTTCTGCATGGTATCCTGAAGCTTCACCTGGCTTTCATCCCCAATCTGATAAATCTTGCTGCGGATACCGTCCTCTACCAGCTCCTCCACGGACTTGCCAAAGATATTCGTATTCCAGATTCCTTCCCCGCTCCCGGCGCTGTCCTTCAGATAGGTAATCAAATCCCGGGCCTGGTCCTCATTTCCTACGATAGGCGCAATCTCGGTCTCAATGTTGGCCCGGATCAGGTGGATACTGGGAGCTACGGAACGAATTTTTACGCCGTACTTGCTCCCCTGGTGAATCAGCTCCGGCTCCTCCAGAGTGATTTCCGCCTTCTCCGGCAGCATGACGCCATAGCCCTTTTGCCGCACGGCCCGAAGCGCCGTCTCTGCCTTCTCGTACTCCCGTTTCATCCGGGACAGCTCTTTCAAAAGGGCTATCAGCTCATATTCATCCGGAATCTCACTGCCGGTCAGCTCGCCCAGCAGCTCGTAATAATATTTCTCATCCACATCGAACTGCACCCGGGCGCTGCCGCTGTCCAGCCGCACCTCCTTAAGCACAGCCCGCTGAATATACGCGCTGTCCAGCTCCAGATTCTCCTGCTTCATATCCCGGATAGTCTGGAGGCGCTCTGCCATTTCCCGGATATGGGCAATCATATCCTGCCTGATTTTATGCTCCGGCGGCAGCATTTCCGTCCAACGAGGCGCGAAAAATTCCACGCGCACCAGCGGGAACGCGTAGAGAAGCTGGGTCAGAATCTTCGTCACATCCTCTTTTTTAAGCTGCGCGCAGTTCACCGGCAGCACCGCCACGCCGTATTTCTCCTGCAGGGCAGCCGCCTCCGTGGTCACGGGCTCGCTGTAGGGCTTTTCCGAATTCAGCAGAATCAGGAACGGCTTCCCCAGGTTCTTAAGCTCCGCCACGGTCCGCTCCTCCGCCTCTATGTAATTGGCCCGGGGAATGTCGCCAAAGGAACCGTCGCAGGTCACCACGATGCCCACCGTGGCATGCTCGGCAATCACCTTCCTGGTCCCTATCTCCGCGGCTTCTGAAAATGGAATCTCTTCTTCCATCCAGGGTGTCTTCACCATGCGCTCGGCCCCGTCCTCGATATGCCCCTCGCTTCCGGGCACCAGAAAGCCCACGCAGTCAATCATCCGAAGCTTCATTTCCACATCCTCGGAAATCCGCACGCTGGCCGCTTCCTTGGGAATAAATTTGGGCTCCGTGGTCATTATCGTCTTGCCCGCCGCCGACTGGGGCAGTTCATCTCGGGTTCTGGTCCGTTCATGCTCATCCGCTATCCCCGGCAGCACGCACAAATCCATAAAATGCTTGATAAAGGTGGATTTTCCGGTCCGCACCGGCCCCACCACCCCCAGATAAATCTCGCCTCCCGTCCGGGTCTGGATATCCTGATACAGATTATATTCGGAATTTTTGTCCATAAAAATACCCCTTCCATATATGCTGTTAAAATATATGCAAGGGGTATGCTTTCTATTCAGTTTCCTATTTCTGTTCCTCCTGCTCCAGAATCCGGAAGGTCATCATCACATAGAGAAGCGTGTCGTAATCATTCAAATCCAGCTTCACCAGCTCTTCGATCTTTTCCATCCGGTATAAAAAGGTACTTCGGTGGATAAACAGCTTCTTTGCGGTCTGTACTGCGTTCAGCTGACTCTCCACATAGGTCTTCAGGGTATGATAATAATCTGTGTGATGTGCCTCGTCGTAGGCCTGCAACTTCAAAATCCGATCTGAGCAGACCAGACGCACCGGAAGCTCTGAGCTGCTTCGCTCCAGCACGTAGTCCAGGGCCACCTCGTCGAAACGGTAAATCCAGCGATAGGGCTTTCTCCTGCAGCCCACATCCAGAGCTGTCACCGCCTGCCGGTAATAGGCATCCAACTGCTCAAAGCCTGTAAATTCATTGCTGACCCCGGCCTTTAAAAAGGTATCCTTCAGAAAGCTCACCATTTTCTCCAGCACCTCCTCCGCTCCGCTCTCCATCAGCGTCAGGTTGATGAAAATGGCGATATTATTTTCATACTGGAAGGCGCAGCTTCCACATTTTCCCAGCATACTTTCCATGTGTTTGCAAATGAATCGGACGGTCATATTGGCCCAGTCCAGGGAATTGACCTTCAGGCTGACACAGAAATAGCGATGCGTCGCCAGCCAGCCGAATTCCGAAAACCATTTTTCAGCGCTCTTATTGTCACGACCCGGATTGGACAGTATATCGGATAGGATACGATCCAGCCGGTGCCCGATTTCCACCCGGGAATCAATTAAGCGGGCCAGGGCCGTCTGAATATAGGCAGACAGATATTCCAGAAGCGCGCCGTCATAGGACTTGAACCGACTTAAGCTTTCCACCATCATAATCTGATAAATAAACTGAGCATTTTCAAATAGATTCACGCGAAGAGTCCGGGCTCCGGTGATGTATTCCGGCAGGTAGTATGCCCCCCGCTTTTTCCGCTGGTTCAGGATGCGCTTGCCGTTCTGGTACTCATCGCTGGACTGAATGACAGAATCCAAATCCACCAGGCTGGACAACTCCTCCCGGGTATCAATGACGCTGGAATAGCCGATAACAAAATAATCGGCGGAGCTTACGATAATGGGATTCAGGAAGATCCGGAAGCTCTCGTCCAGAAGCTCCTGAATATTGTCAGCCTGTCGTGTCAGCTCCTGAAGGCGCTTCTCCCACCGGTCGTAATAATCGAAAATCCGCTGAATTTCATTCAGAAGCGTAAAGGGCGACGTCTCGTCAATAACCTGAAAAACCTGGCCGTCGTTCTCGGTATTTCTTGTATGTACCTTACCCATGCAGAACAGTACTGTCCGCTCCGGAACCACCAGCATCTCCGCCGCGCCCGGCTTCTGGGTATAAATATAGATTTTATCCGGCTGCATCTCGTCTCCGTCGTCGTAAAATAAGACCTGCTCCAGATGCAGTTCATCGGACAGGGCCTTTTTGTTCTGTAGTCCGAATTTGGATTTTAACTTATCTGCCAGGATAGCGGTGCTCAGTTTCATAATGAGAAATACCTCCTCTTTGGTATCGTCATACATAGTGTACGAAAACCTGCCCCAAAAGTCAACCTGCAGGACCTGCCACTGGCAACAAAAAAACAGCCCTAAGCAGGATTTTGAGGGGACACCTCATTTTTCCCGCCCGGGCCGTCTCTTAACCGGCTATGTAAGCCGCTTTTTCTTTACATATATTTTCTCTTAGCTGCCTCTACCACATGTCCAACCAGCACGGAAGTGGTTACACTTCCAACGCCGCCCGGTACCGGAGTGATAGCGTCTACGATAGGCTCAACCTCTGCGTAAGCTACGTCGCCGCAAAGCTTGCCCTCTGCATTTACGTTGATTCCAACGTCAATTACAGTCTGGCCCGGAGCCACATAATCCTTGGTTACAACGCCTGCGCGGCCTGCTGCCACGATCAGGATATCTGCCTCGCGCGCTACGCTGGGCATATCCACAGTCTTGGTGTGGCATACGGTTACGGTTGCGTTCTTCTTGATAAGCATCATAGCTGCCGGCTTTCCAACAACCAGGGAACGTCCGATTACTACTGCCTTCTTGCCTGTGCAGTCGATTCCGTAATGGTCCAGAATCTCCATACATGCCTGCGGTGTACAGGGCGGGAAGCCTACTGCCTTGCCTGTAAATACGCCGGACATGGAACCGTCGGTCATACAGTCTACGTCCTTAGCCGGGTCAAGGGCATTCTCAATCTCAGTCTGGTTCAGGTGCTTCGGAAGCGGACGGAACAGCAGAACGCCGTGAATGCTGTCGTCCTTATTTACCTTATCTACAGCTGCCAGAACCTGCTCCTGGGTAGCGTCTGCCGGAAGCAGAATCTTCTCGCATGCTACGCCCAGAGTCTCACATCTCTTGGTTGCGCCTCTCTCATAGGAAATATCGCTCTCGTTCTCGCCTACGCGGATAATTCCCAGTGTGGGGTTTACTCCCTTTGCCTTCAAAGCCTCTACGTCTGCCTTGATACGCTCATTCAGTGCTGCTGTTACTTCTTTTCCTAATAACTGCTTTGCCATTTTTTTATTTCCTTCCTTTTATTTTATCTCAGTCTCGCTGTGACGCTTGCGAAAATATCATCCGCAATCTTGGTGTACTTTTCAAGCATAGCATCCGCCTTGGCGTTCAGCTCTGCCGCGTACTCCTTGTCCGCCATGGACTTGGTGTTGATAAATACATTCAGGGAAGCTCCCTGAAGAGCCGCCTTGCAGAACGCAGCGCCTACGCCTGCATCACTGATAGCAAGAGCAGAACCCTTTGCCGCAAACTCTACGATAAGATCCAGCGCCTCACAGCACTTCTCCATAATCTCCATGGGTACAGAGCAGGCGTCCTTCAGCACGATCGCCATGACACGCGCCTTCTCAGCCTTCTCCTCCTCGGTCTCACGGGGCATGCCGTAAGCCTTGGCCAGGGGCTCGAATACCTCTGCGTCACGCTCAATCAGACGAAGGAAATCCTTCTGAAGAGCCGTCGCCTTCTCCTTCAGCGCGTACATCTCTTCCTCTACGTCTGCGTACTTCTTCTTACCTACGGTCAGGCTGCCTACCATGTTGCCCAGGGCAGTGCCCACTGCGCCTACCAGTGCGGATGCTCCGCCGCCGCCCGGAACGGGAGCCTTGGAAGCCAGTACTTCTACAAATTCATCACATCTGCTGGTTGAAAATCCCATATCGTTCTCCTTTATGTATCAAAATGATATTCCAATTATACCATACATTTCCCTATGCGCACAAGTGGGAAGGGCCTGATGGTCCTTCCCTTTGTGCCTATTTGTTTGGGTTTATAATGGGTAGCTAATTCTATGGAAACGCTGTTCAAGCGTTTCCTGCGGAGCATCTGAGGAAATACGGATGCAATCCGGATTTTCTTAGAACAGGCCGCTGATCTTGCCGGTCTCGTCTACATCGATTCTCTCTGCAGCCGGTACCTTCGGCAGTCCGGGCATGGTCATGATTTCACCGGTCAGCGCTACGATAAAGCCTGCGCCTGCGGAAATCTTCAGGTTACGTACGGTTACCTCGAAGTCCTTCGGAGCGCCCAGCTTAGTCTGGTCGTCAGTCAGGCTGTACTGAGTCTTAGCCACGCAGATCGGGCAGTTGCCGAAGCCCATAGCTTCAAGCTGCTTTGCCTGCTTCTGAGCGTTTGCGGTCAGGACAACTCTCTTGCCGCCGTAGATCTTGGTTACGATAGCATTCAGCTTATCCTCAATGCTGGTTCCCTCAAGCTCGTAGGAGTATGTGAACTGGTCGTTGGGCTGCTCGCAGAGACGTACCACTTCTTCCGCAAGAGCTACGCCGCCTTCGCCGCCTTTTGCCCATACTTCGGACAGAACGACATTTACGCCCAATTCCTTGCACTTCTTCTCTACCAGGTCAAGCTCTGCCTTGGTATCGGTCGGGAATGCGTTGATCGCAACTACGCAGGGAAGCTTATATACGTTGGTGATGTTGCTTACATGCTTCAGCAGGTTCGGAAGACCAGCCTCCAGAGCCTCCAGGTTCTCATTGTTCAGGTCTGCCTTCGGAACGCCGCCGTTGTACTTCAGAGCACGTACAGTCGCTACGATAACAACTGCGTTCGGCTTCAGTCCTGCCATACGGCACTTGATATCCAGGAACTTCTCAGCACCCAGGTCAGCGCCGAAGCCTGCCTCTGTGATGGTGTAATCAGCCAGGTTCAGGCACATCTTGGTAGCGGTTACAGAGTTGCAGCCGTGAGCGATGTTCGCGAAGGGTCCGCCGTGTACGATAGCCGGTACATGCTCCAGAGTCTGTACCAGGTTCGGCTTCAGAGCGTCCTTCAGAAGAGCTGCCATAGCGCCCTGTGCGTTCAGATCGCCAGCGGTAACCGGCTTCTGCTCGGAAACCTTTCCGTATGTATATCCGATGATAATTCTTGCAAGTCTTTCCTTCAGGTCTGTGATGTCCTTAGCCAGACACAGAACAGCCATAATCTCGGATGCTACGGTGATATCGTAGCCGTCCTCTCTCGGCATACCGTTGGTCTTTCCGCCAAGTCCGTCTACTACGTTACGCAGCTGACGGTCGTTCATATCTACGCATCTTCTCCAGGTAATCTTTCTCGGGTCGATGTTCAGAGCGTTGCCCTGGAAGATGTGGTTATCAATCATCGCTGCCAGCAGGTTGTTGGCTGCGCCGATTGCGTGGAAGTCGCCGGTGAAGTGAAGGTTGATATCCTCCATCGGAACTACCTGTGCGTATCCACCGCCTGCTGCTCCGCCCTTTACGCCGAATACCGGTCCCAGGGACGGCTCGCGAAGGGCAACCATAACCTTCTTGCCGATCTTCTGCATACCGTCTGCCAGACCTACGGATGTGGTGGTCTTTCCTTCTCCTGCCGGAGTCGGGTTGATAGCGGTCACCAGAACCAGCTTGCCGTTCTCAGCCGGTTTCTCCTTCAGCAGATTGTAATCAATTTTTGCTTTGTACTTTCCGTACTGCTCCAGATATTTGTCGTCGATACCTGCCTTTGCCGCGATGTCAGTAATCGGCAGCATCTCTGTTTCCTGTGCGATTTCGATGTCAGTTTTGAATCCCATTGTAAAACTTCTCCTTTCATAGTTACCGGCCCTTCCGCGACCGATGTCTGTGGTTTTTTTGTAGATAATTTAACAAGTGATTCATTCGTATCTCTTATCTACTATGTGTCCTATTATAGTGTTCTCTTTCAAAATCAGCAATCATACACTTTGTTGAATATTGATATTCTTTTCACGAACTTGCTTTTTTCTGCTTTTCCGCTATCTTTCGCATTTTTCGCAGAAACTTTACCTGTTCTTTTCCATTTCTTTTCTGTTTTTCTATGGGAAACCGCATTTTTCATCCGACATATTGTATAAAATCCATTTCGTAAAGTCTTACTTTATATATTTTTTCACAAAACCTTTGATTTTCCACGTAATTTTCAGTCTTTATTTTCATTGTACAGCAAATGTTTTACAATATTTTCACAGTCAAAAAACGGCGGCTCCGCAGGATTTCTCCCGCAAGGCCGCCGTTTTCACCTCTGATTCCAGATTCACTTTTTTATTCTCTGACCAGAACCTTCTCCACCTCTGCAATATACATGGTGTGATAATCCTTGTCCGGATACCATTTTTCATCGCAGGACTTGTCGATGAAGCAGGCCGGATCGTAGTTCTGGGCGTACAGCTTTCTGCACACCAGCACGGTATTAGCTTCGCCGAAATAGGGCGTTCCGTCCGCATGTTCTACCGTAAGACCTGCCTTCGTAATCTTATCCTCATCCCGTCCGGACACGGTACCCAGATAGCTCAAGGTTTTCCGGTACTCCTCGTCCAGCACAGACAGGGAGAACGTCTCGCCTGCGTCTACGAACTCCTTTGTGTAGCGCTGGGGACGCAGCACAATGTAGGCCACATTTTTGCCCCACATGACGCCCAGGCCGCCCCAGGAAGCGGTCATGGTGTTCACCTTGCCCGCCTTCTCTGCAGTGACCAGCAGCCACTCTCTGCCGATCATATGAAATACATTTTTATCCAGTTCTTCCGGTTTGATACTTTTCATGTCAGATACCTCCTGTCAAATCATCTGCTTAACGGATTTTATCCGGGAAGCCTACTTTCTTCTGAACCTTCCGCAGCGTTTTATTGGCCACATAATCAGCTTTTTCTGCATTATTTTTGATCACGGAATCAATGTACGCCTTGTCGCGGGTCAGTTCAGCTACCCGAGCCTGCAGCGGCTTCAGAACGGAGATAACTGCCTCGCCGACTGCCGGCTTAAACTCGCCATAGCCCCTGCCGTCGAACTCCCGTTCCACCTCTTCCGGCGTCTTGCCGGTGCATGCGCAGTAAATGCTGATCAGGTTCTTGATACCCGGTTGCTCGTCGCGGTAGCGGATCTGACCCTCGGAGTCAGTCACGGCGCGCTTGAACTTTCGCATAATGGTATCCGGATCGTCCATCAGATAGATGCTGCCATTGGGGTTCTCGTCGGACTTGGACATCTTTCTGGACGGCTCCTGCAGGCTCATAATCTTCGCGCCTACTTTTCCGACATAAGCCTCCGGTATGGTAAATACGTCACCGTAAATGCTGTTAAAACGCTGGGCAATATCCCGGGTAATCTCCAGATGCTGCATCTGATCGATACCCACCGGAACCACATCCGCCTGATAAAGCAGGATATCTGCCGCCATCAGTACCGGATAGGTAAAGAGACCTGCGTTGATATTGTCCGCATGCTTGGCAGATTTGTCCTTGAACTGGGTCATACGGCTCAGCTCACCCATGTAGGTGTAGCAGTTCAGAATCCATGCCAGCTCTGCATGGGCCGGTACATGGGACTGATAATAGATGCAGTTCTTCTCCGGATCGATACCCGCCGCGATGAACAGGGTCAGAAGCTCTCTCGCGTGCTTCCGAAGCTCCGCCGGATTCTGACGGACGGTGATGGAGTGCATGTTCGCTACACTGTAAAAGCACTCGTATTCATCGCTTAAGGTAATCCAGTTTTTCAGGGCTCCCAGATAGTTGCCCAGGGTCAGGTTTCCAGTGGACTGCATGCCGCTGTATAATACTTTTTTATCTCCTAACATCTTGTGTTCTCCTCTTATAAATTATTTTTATGATAAATGCAATAGCATACTCGCTATTTTAAAATAAATCAGAAGGCTGCTGGCGTCCACGATGGTGGTGATGAGGGGCGCAGCCATAATCGCCGGATCCAGCTTCATTTTCTCTGCCAGCATCGGCAGAACGCAGCCGATGATCTTCGCCAGCACAATGGCCAGCATCAGGGAAAGGACGATGACCAGATTCAGGGCCTGTCGGTCCGGATACTGTAAAATCAGCCGGATAAAGTTGGCTGCCGCCAGTACCGCGCCGCACAGCAGTCCCACCCGGAACTCCTTCCAGACCACCCGCAAGACGTCCTTCAGTTCGATATCGCCCACCGCCATACCACGGATAACCATGGTGCTGCTCTGATTGCCGCAGTTGCCGCTGGTGTCCATCAGCATGGGGACAAAGCTTAAGAGCAGGGGAAGCACCTGAATCGCCTCCCGGTAATCCATCAGGATCGCGCCGCTCAAAATCGACGTAAACATCAAAATTAACAGCCAGGGAATACGGTTTTTCGCAAGTTCCAGCACGCCGGTCCGAAGATAGGGCTTCTCTGACGGGAACATAGCCGCCATTTTTTCGAAGTCCTCGGTGGCCTCCTGTTCCATGACCTCCACCGCGTCATCAACGGTGACGATGCCCACCAGGCGATCCTCGTGATCGACTACCGGCAGACACAGTAAGTCATACTTATTAAACGTCTCTACTACGTCCTCCCGATCCTCTGTGGTCACTGCGTAGATAATATTTTCATCCATGATGTCCTTTATGATTGTGTCATAAGGGTTCATGAGCAGATCCTTCACAGTCACTACACCCTGCAGACAACGCTTGCTGTCCGTCACAAAGCAGGTGTAAATGGTTTCCTTATCGACACCATTTTCCCGGATGTACGCAAAGGCCTGTTCTACGGTCATGTTCCGCTTCAGGCCGATATATTCCGCTGTCATAATGCTTCCGGCACTGTTCTCCGGATATTGTAAGAACTGATTGATCAGATTCCGTGTTTCCGGAGTTGCGTTCTGTAATACACGCTTGACTACGATAGCCGGTAATTCCTCCAGCATATCCACTGCGTCGTCCACGTACAGATCCTCTACGATCTTGCCCAGCTCATAATCCGTAATACTGTTGATAATATGCTCCTGGTCGTCTACCTCCAGGAATGAAAATACGTCTGCCGCCAGTTCCTTGGGCAGCATCCGGTATACAAGAACCTTCTTCTCGGGCTCCAGTTCCTCGATAAACTCCGCGATATCGACCTCGTTCATCTCCGACATCGTCTCACGCAGCTTTCGGAACTGTCGGTCCTCCAGAAGCTCTGTAAGCTCCTCCCGATCATAACTTCCGATTGCCATGCACTCTTGTCCTCCCACGTCGACAGGCACAGCATCTGTATCTCCTGCCGCCGGGTAACGACAGTTTATTTATCTGTAAGAAAAATCCGTGTCTGTCTCTATTCTATTCTCTTTTAAGCCACAACTTCGACTTCGCCCGTCCACGGACTCCTCACTTCCTTTTTTCGCATAGATTAGGCGTTCCCGCCTGCCACTCTTAATCATAGCACTAAAGGGCTGTTACCGTCAACCGATAACTGCCCTTTCGAGTTTTATGATTTTCTATTTTCCCTTCAACCGCTTATCTGATTTTACAGAAAGATGCGTTCCTACGCTCTGGAAAATCTGCACCAGCACGATCAGAAGTACCACAGCAATCAGCATAACCAGATATTTATAACGGTAATAGCCGTAGTTGATGGCGATTTTACCAAGACCGCCTCCGCCGATGATACCGCTCATGGCTGAGTAGCCGAGAATCGTCGTGATAGCGATGGTGAAATTGGAAATCAGGGACGGCACGCTCTCCGGAATCAGCACCTTTACGATAATCTGAAACGGGGAAGCGCCCATGCTCTGGGCCATCTCGATGATATTCGGATTTACCTCTCTGAGGCTTCCCTCCACTAGCCGGGCCACAAAGGGAAAGGCCGCGATAACCAGCGGCACAATGGACGCCACGGTTCCGACTGCAGTTCCCACAATGAGTCTCGTCAGCGGAAATACCATAATCATCAGAATCAGGAATGGCACGGAACGAAGCAGGTTAATGATTACATTCAGCACATGCATGACGCCCTTCGGCAGGGGACGCACGCCGTCCTTCTCGCCCACCACCAGAAGCACGCCGAGAGGCAGGCCAAGAATCACCGCAAAAGCTGTCGCCAGAACCGTCACATAGACGGTCTCCCAACAGGCCAGCGGAATCTCTGTCTGTAGAATCCGCAGGGTCTCCTCTATGGTCTCCGGGGAAAATAATTTATCGAACATCGCCTGTCACCTCCTCTACCAGTACATCCGGAATGCTGCTTAAGTAGGAAATCGCACGTTTTACTACATCGTCATCATCCGGCAGTCCAAGCAGCATATTGCCGTAGGCCTTGTCCCCGATGCTCTTGGTGGACGCGCCCAGGATGCTGGCTGTAATCTGCTCGTCGATGGCCATTTTCGCGATCAGGGGTTCTCTGGAGGCCACCGCGCCGCTGAATACCACGCGGATCCGGCGCTCGCCCGGAACCTCCTCCAGAATCTCGTCGGCGCCGTCCGGGAATACCAGGCGCTTGGCCGCTTTGGATTTGGGGCTGGAGAAGACTTCGCTTACGACGCCCTCTTCCACCACAGAACCGGAATCCAGAATCGCCACCCGGTTGCAGATCTCTTCCACCACACTCATTTGATGGGTAATGATGATGACCGTAATGCCAAGACGCTCATTGATGTCCCGAATCAGCTCCAGAATCGCATGGGTCGTCTTCGGATCCAGGGCGCTGGTGGCCTCGTCGCAGAGCAGCACCTTCGGATCGGTGGCCAGGGCTCTCGCAATGGCGATACGCTGCTGCTGGCCGCCGGAGAGCTGGGCCGGATAGGCATTGGCCTTATCGGGAAGCCCAACCACATCCAAAAGCTCCAGGGCACGTTTTTTTGCCTTTTCCTTGTCCATTCCGATGAGTTCCAGGGGAAAGCAGATATTTTTCAGGCAGGTCCGCTGCATCAGCAGGTTGAAGCCCTGGAAAATCATAGTCACATCCCGGCGCACCGCCCGAAGCTCTTTATCTGACAGCTTCGCGATGTCCTGGCCGTCGATGAGCACCTGGCCTTTGGTAGGCCGCTCCAGCATATTGATGCAGCGCACCAGGGTACTTTTTCCCGCGCCGCTCATACCGATGATACCGTAAATGTCGCCGTCCTGAATGTTCAGATTCACATTCCGGAGCGCTTCCACGGTTCCGTCGGCGGTCTGGAATTCTTTGGTCAAATCTTTAATTTCAATCATAAAACCCCTCCGTCTGGATTTTTCTCGTAGATCCGAAAAGCCGACAGCCTGTTGCCACAGACCGTCGGCTGTCACTTTTTCTATTATAACATTATTTTGTAATCGCGTCCAGACTTGTCTGCTTGCCGCCGTACAGTCCCATGGGCTCTACGTGGATAGCCGCTACCGATACGATATGAGTTCCGTTCTGCTCGTTGAAATCATCCAGGTACGGCTTATGCTGGAAGTAGTTTGCATCTACCTCGCCGCTGTCTACCACATTGTTCGGCTGTACATAGTCAGTGAACTCCATGATGTCCAAGGTAATGTCCTTCTCAGCCAGAATGTCCTTTGCCACCTTCAGGATATCTGCGTGGGGCGCCGGGGATGCTGCTACGGTAATGGTAGTTCCTGCCAGCGCGTCGTAATCTACACTTGCGTCATAACCATCTGTGGGATTGTCCACAGTACTGATCACTGCTCCGTCATACTGCTCTGTGATGTAATCTGCTACCGCCTGGCTCTCCAGAGCTGCCTTCAGAGCTTTGATCTTATCTGTGTTCTCATTGCCCTCCTTGACTGCCAGGATATTGCTGTACGCGGAAGAGGAGCCTTCCATGGTCAGCGCGTCCTCTGTGGGGTTCAGACCCGCGTCAATGGCATAGTTGGAATTGATGATAGCGTAATCTACATCCTTCAGCACGTTCGGTACCTGCGCCGCCTCTACCTCTTTGAAGGTGATATCATAGGGATTCTCCGCGATATCTGCTACGGTAGCGGTGATGCCTGCGCCGTCCTTCAGCTTGATGTAGCCGTTCTCCTCCAGCAGAAGAAGGGCTCTCGCCTCATTGGTGGTATCGTTCGGTACTGCGACGGTAACGCCCTTGCTGCTGCCGCCGCATGCAGTCAGAGACGCAGCTGTTACTACGCCGAGTGCCAATGCCACAAGTTTCTTTGTCAGCTTTCTCATAATATACTCCTCCTTGTTTTTTACATTACCTGTATTTCCTATTGGTTAAGTAGGATTATATAGGCTCTGCTTTTATTTGTCAAGCGTTTTTTTATCATAACGGACTTTTTCCGTCTTTGCAAGCAAATATCCCGATTTTCAGATAGGAAAATCGGGATATCATAACTATTTTATGACACGCAGGCCAAATACCGGCATTGGATTATAAAACGGGCTGTTTTCTTCCCGGTAAATACGCTGATAGACATCTGGATCCACCGTCACCTCCGCGCATCCGAGATGCTTTAATATCTCCACATCCCAGGATGGACGGCTCATACCATTTATCATAAGCTGCTTTTTAATCTTATCACATTCCTCTAACTGACCGCAGCTCATATGATTGTGGGCATGCTCCTCCGGAAGCCTCTCAAGCTCCCCCAGCAGATCCTCTTTCCCGTAATCCGCGTCAAAATTCAGAATCACACCACCGTCTTTCAGTACCCGCAGCCACTCGCCGTATGCCTCCGCCGGGTGGGGCAGGGTCCAGGTCAGATTCCGGGAAACAATCACGTCGAACGTGCCATCGGGAAAATCCGGATGCTCCGCATCCATCACTTCGAAATCTGCCTGCACGTCCCGCTCGTCTGCAATCATTTTCGCCTTCTCTATCATAGCCGGTGTCAGATCAATACCTGTTACCTGATGGCCCAGCTTCGCCAGCAGCACGGAGAAAAAGCCGCAGCCGGTTCCCACATCCAGAATCCTTAAAGTTTCTCCCTCCGGCAGCCCCTTCTTCAGTTCCCGAAGCCAAAGCTCAGCCATTTCACTGTTTAACTCCTCCTCACGAAGACGGGCGAAGTCTTCACTTCGCCCGGTCCAGTAGGAAGATATCTCTTTCTTTATCTCTTCCATCTCTATTTTACCGCCTTAATCATAAACATCGGTGTCGATGCGTAATTTACTTTCTCTGTGTCGCTCCAGACTCTCTGCCATACCTGCTCATCTGTACGGACGCTCTGAAAGCCCAGATTCTTCAATACCTTCATATCCCAGGCAGGACGAATCACCGGACTTAAGGGAACATTTCTGGCAATTTCTTCCATTTCATCAATATCCGTACCGATATAATGGTCTTCCATGGCCTGCTCCTCCACATGCTTCCGGTCTTCCTCATATTCCCGGCGCTTCTCGGCGTCAAAGAGATGGCCGTACCAGTTGGCGTCGAAATTCAGAAGCTGTCCGCCGGGCTTCAGTACCCGCTTCCATTCCTTGTATGCCTCGTCCGGATTCTCCAGATTCCAGGTCAGATTTCGGGATACCGCCACGTCGAACTGATTGTCCGGCAGTTCCAGCTTCTGGGCGTCCATGCGCATCCAACAGATCCTGTCCGCATAACGGCCTGCATTTTCCTTCGCTTTACAGAGCATCTCCTCCGTGTAATCCACGGCTGTCACCTGGTAGCCCGCCTTCGCCAGAATGATGGCGAAAAAGCCCGGGCCGGTGCCGATATCCAGCACTCTGATATCCTTCGGATCCCGGTGCGGGAACTCCATTTCCAGTGCCTTAAGCCACCGGTTCTTCTGCTCTGTCGCCAGCTCCTCCTGATTTACCTGTGAGTACCCTTCCGCCCGGTTTGTCCAGTACTCTTCAATTCTGCCAAGCATCTGTCCCATGTTGTCTCTCTCCCGTATCTCATGCAGCGTGCTTCTCCGTCTCAGCCGCATGTTCTTATTGGTAAAAATTATAACAAAGCCCCCCGGAGGCCACAAGCCTCCCGGGGGGATAAAAATTTGTTCTAAATCTGATTTAATTTATAATACGGAATCTACCAGCATTTTCGTATATGCGTCCTTTGGATTCTGAATCACTTCATCCGGGATCCCTTCTTCTACGATCCGCCCATCTTTCATAACGATGACACGGTCACAAAACTGCTGCACCAGTGCAAGGTTATGACAGATAAAAACATAGGACAGCTTCTTATTCTCCTGTAAATTCATAAGCAAATCGAGCACTTTCTTCTGAACTGTCACATCCAGCGCGCTGGTAGCTTCATCACAAATAATAATCTGAGGTTCTACCGCCAATGCTCTGGCAATAGCAGCCCTCTGGCACTGACCTCCGCTGACCTGATGGGGATATCTGTCCATGTAAGAAGCCTCCAGGCCACACTGTTCTAACAGGTTCGCTGTTTTTTTTCGGATCTCCTCTTTGGGAACGCCTCTGTTTTTCAGGCTTTCTCCGATTCCATAGCCTAATGTCTTTCTCGGATCAAAGGAACCAACCGGATTCTGGAAGACCATCTGAATTTTATCATAAATACTTTTAAGTGCCCTGCCTTTTCGATGTGTGATGTCCTGCCCATCCAGAATAATCTGTCCCTCTGTCACAGCTTCCAATCTTGTAATCAATTTTGCAACTGTACTCTTTCCGCTTCCGGATTCTCCGACAATTCCAAGGATTTCCCCTGCCCGCAGAGAAAAGCTCATGTTTTCTACCGCAGTCACATCCCGTTTTCCATGTTGATGGAATACTTTTTTCAGATCTTTCACCTGTAAAATGTTTTCCATACTCAACTGCCACTCCTTCTAAGCTTCGGTACTGCAGACAGAAGCTCTTTTGTATATTCGTTGCGCGGATGTTCCAACACCGATTTTGCCGGGCCATATTCCATCCTGTTTCCATTCTGAAGAACCAGCACGGTATCTGCCATAGCCGACACCACACCAATATCATGCGTCACGATGATGATCGCCGTTCCAAACAATTCCCGGACACGAAGCATCTCCTGAACCACCTGCCTCTGAACTGTCACATCCAGCGCACTGGTAGGCTCGTCCGCAAACAATACCGGCGGATTCATCAGCATGGAAATGGCGATACCTGCGCGCTGATTCATGCCTCCGGACATTTCAAAAGGATAGCTGTCCCATATCCGCTCCGGTTCCTTAAAATTCAGTTTTGATAAAAGCTCAAGGGCACATGCCTTTGCATCCGCCTCCGTGATTTTTCCATGTGCTTCCATACTCTCGCGAATCTGACTTCCAATGGTCCGGATCGGGCAAAGCGAAGCGCCTGCATCCTGAAAGATCATGCCGATTCCGGCGCCACGTATGAGTCGAAGCTCCCGTTCCGGCATATCCACCAGATTTTTTCCCTTAAATGTAATATCTCCTCTGGTCACCAGGCCATTGTCGCCAAGCAGTCCCATGGCAGCCTTGATCAATGTGCTTTTCCCGCTTCCGGATTCTCCTACCAGCCCAAGGATCTCTCCCGGACGAAGAGAGAAGGAAATATCATGAACCACAGGATTTCCGCCAAAAGAGATCTCCACGGAATCATATTTCAATAATGTATCGTCCATTCCATAACTCCTGAATCACTGTCAAAATGATATCATACTTAGTTGATATCAAGATCAGCCGTCAGCTCATAGTAATCGCATGCATGTGCGGTAAGGCCTGTCACATTTGCCTGACTGATCATACTCATCTTTAAGAAAGAGCAGAATACAAACGCATCATCATCCAGAAGCTGCTGCTGCATCTCAATGGCAACCTGGTTTCTCTCTGTCACATCGAACGTGCTGTTCAGTTTCACTGCCAGCTCTTCCAACTCATCGCTGTGATACTGTCCACGGTTCTTGGTGGACGCATCCAGACAATGTGTAGAGAAGAAGTTAGTCGGATCTCCCAGACCACAGTTTACATTGGCGCCTACATATACATCCCATGCTGCCGGATCTTTACAGATCGTATTGTGGTCTGCAGTTGCGTTGATCTGTACCTCTATTCCGATCTCTTTCAGAGTGCTCTGTGCAGCCTCTGCCAGCAGCGGCAGTTCCTGACGGCTCGGATAGGTAAGCCACCGGATGGTCAGCTTCTGTCCGTCTTTTTCACGGATTCCATCACCATCGCTGTCGGTCCATCCGGCTTCTTCCAAAACCGCTTTCGCTGTTTCCGGATCATAAGTCTTCGCATTCAGTGTGGAACCTCCGAACGCTACCGTATCAGGGAAGGCACCCGTTGCCACATATCCATATCCATTCAGAAGCACCTTAACAAAAGATTCCTTATCAATACCCATGGCAATGGCTTCACGGACCGCGTCATCTGCCACAACCGGAGATGCATAATTCATCTGTACGTAAAAGGAACGGCTGGTCTGCACACTGGTAAACTGGAACTTGTCATTTTCAAAAATCGGATAGCTTGCATATGCCATACCATATGCCGCATTGATCTCGCCGGACTGCAGTGCCAGTGCCAGAGTATCTCCATCTGAAATGGTACGGACTGTGATCTCATCTATGTTCACATTTCCATCCCAGTAATTTTCATTTTTCACAAGCTTCAGATGATCATCTGTCACCAGCTCGGTTGCCACATACGGACCCGTACCAACCACGATTCCGTCATCCGTCACACCCTCATCCACATCAATGATACATCCATAGGGCTCAGACAGATAGTTCATCAGACTCGGACACTCTTCAGCCGTATGGATCGTCAGCACCAGACCGTCTGCCTCCATAGACGCAATCTTCAAATCTCCTGCCGCGCGCTCATGCACAGCGATCAGATCCTCCAGACATTTCTTTACCGCTTCCGCATCACAAGGTTTTCCATTGGAAAAGCACACCCCATCTTTTAAGGTGATTTTCCAGGTAAGATTATCTACCAGCTCATAGCCTTCTGCGATCCACGGTTCCAGTTTCATGGAATCATTGATCTTCATCAGAGTCTCTCCGACTCCATAGCGCATACATGCCCATCCGCAGTATGCACTGTGCGGGTCAATCGTGGATTCCTCGTTTTCTGCATTAAATGTGGTATCGCCAAATACAAATGTCTTTTTACCAGTGGTATCTGCACCGGTCGCAGCCTGTGTACTTGTACTGTCTGCAGATCCATCTGTCTTTTCTGAACCACAGCCTGCCATGACACCTGCCATCATGGTCAGCGACAGAAGTAATGCAAGAATTTTTCCTGTTCTTTTCTTCATGTTTTTACTCCCCGTTTCTTTTACTTTTTTATATCTACCTTGAATGAGAATTCTTCGGATCCATATAATCACGGATCGTATCTCCCAGAAGGTTAAATATCACCACAGATACAAAGATGGCCAATCCCGGAGATAACACGATCCAGGGATAGGTTTGCAGCATGCTCCGGCCACTGCTCATCATGCTTCCCCACTCCGCCACCGGAGGCTGGGCTCCCAGACCCAAAAACGACAGTCCTGCAATCTCCATCATCATCGTACCGATATCTAACATGGAAGTGACCAGAATCGGTCCGACAATATTGGGAAGCACATGCCGGAAAATCATCTGAAGCGCCGAATCACCTGCCAGCTGCGCGGCCTGCATATACGGCAGACTCTTCATGGACAAGGTCTGGCTTCTGGCAATTCTGGAATACTTCGGCCAGCTGATCAGTGCCAGTGCAATGACCGCATTCTGCACACCACCATTTAAAATAGCTGCCACCGCCATGGCAAACACCAGACCCGGAAATGCCAGGCAGATGTCGGAGATCCGCATCATCACGGAATCAACAACTCCGCCATAGTAGCCACAGAAAATTCCAACTATCGTTCCAAACACCGTAATGATTGCGACCAAAGCAAACGTAGAAGAAATACTGGTCTGCGCTCCAATCAGTACGCGGGACAGCATATCCCGACCATAGGTATCCGTTCCCATCAGATGAGTCGCGCTGGGCGGCTGCATGGCCTGGGACAGATCCTGTGCGTAAGGATCATAAGGACAGATATACTTTGCAAAAATCGTAATCAGCAGCAATGTCGCTGCCAGTGCTGCAAACAAAAATAATTTCATCCGGATCCGGTTTCTCTTCACTTTCTGAACCCGGACAGTCACCTGACGCTCCTGACTCATTCCCGATCACCTCCCAGACGGATCCTCGGATCCAGAAAGCGATAGGAAATATCTGTCAGCAGATTGACCGCCACATAAATAATCGCCATCCACATCACATAAGCCTGAATAATCGGGTAGTCACGCATGCTGATAGCATCCACTGCCATCTTTCCGACCCCATCCCACATGAAGATAGATTCTACAATTGCAGTTCCTCCCAGAAGACTTCCTACTGATAACATCAGCAAGGTAATGATTGTTACCAGAGAATCTTTCATAACACTGCCCCACAGGATTCTGGAGAATTTGACGCCTCTTGCTTTTGCTCCAACCACATAATCTTTACTCAGTTCATCCAACACCGTTGCCCTTACCTGGCGAAGATATTTCGCGCTCATGGCAATGGCCAGTGTAATTGCCGGCATAGCCACACTTTTCAGACTGACCCCGGTTGCAATTACCGGAAACCAGCCCAGACGGATGGCAAACAGATACATCAATAACAGCGATACAAAAAAATTCGGTAAACTATTGCCAATAAAGCTGAATGTCCGGATCAGATAATCTGAACATCGATTTTGATGAACCGCCGATAAAATACCTAACGGAACAGAAATCAAAATCGTCAGCAGAATCGATGTGACCGTCAAAAGCAATGTTGCCGGAAGCTTGGATATAAATGTGGAGAACACTGGTTTACCAGACACATAACTGGTTCCCATATCCCCATGGAGAAGTCCTCCCAGCCAAACCACATACTGCGTCAGAAAGGGCTTGTCCAGTCCAAGCTCCTCTCGGGCTGCATCCACGACTTCCTGCGAAATATCGCTTCCAGTATTTTCCATTTTCTGCTCTACCACATCACTTCCGGCAACTCTCATCATGCCGTAGGAAAGAAATGTGATCGCCAGCAGAATCGGAATTAACTGAAGAAGTCTTTTTAAGACATATTTTTTCATGTATTGCAATCCTTTCCACAACAAAAATGCCCGAAAATCTAAACATCGGATTTCGGACATTTTTATTCTCTGATAAAATTGTAAGGCAGGAATGGGTTTTTCACAAGCCCCAGGCGGGGTTGTTACGTATTCCTGTTTTTCCTGTATTTTCATTCCTTTTTGGAATTTTCCAGTTTTCTCTTTACATATGCGATAAATTCTTTCTCCAGTTCGCCCAGCTGTTCCTCATTTCTGCTGACACAGCCAAACACTACCTCATTCCCTTTTCCCTCCAGCAGGATTCCCTCGGTACCACTGTAGGTTCCATCCAGGCTTTCACTGCTCAGATTCCAGAGATCAGAATGCTCCAGAAGATGGCGGAGCAGCGATCCGCTGTTCGTGGTCACAGACGTCTGCGGCGATTCCAAGGAAATGCCCTCTATGGCTCCCAGACGCAGCACATCCTCCGGACGCACCTCTGTCTGGCTTCCCTGAACCAGGCGGAGTTCTCCGTCCGCTGGCGGAAATTGTCCTATCTTTTTTCCTCCGTAAAGCATCAACTGAATTTTTTTTAGAGGTTCAAACTGTAGCTGGTACTTCCGCATCAGGAACTGGGCGGAGGCGCTCTGTTCTTTCAACAGATAAATGAAGCCCAGATCGTCCTGTCCTTTCTGTACCCGCTCGATGACGTCCCGGACATTTCCCTCAAAGTATTCATAATAGTCGCCCTTCTGGTACGCGCGCTCATAAAACTCCGTAAACGCCGCTTCCATCCAGGAGGACGGATTCACCGATACCTTCAGACTGCGTACCGGACTTTTCCCGGCCAGCTGCTCGATCTGCTCCATAGTATCCAGCACGTTGACCGCATAGTTATAAAGCTCCTGTCCCCGGGCTGTCAACCGGATTCCCCTTCCTGTCCGTTCAAAAAGCTCAGTCTGAAGCTCATGCTCCATGGCGTGAATGGTCTTGCTGACCGAGGACTGGGTGGTGTATAAAAGTTCTGCCGCTGCTGTAAAGGAGCCTGCCTCCACGCAGGTTACGAAGCAGCGGAGCTGTCGGATTTCCATCATAATCATGCTCCCTCGTCTATTATTCTATCTGTCCATTTTAACAGGATCCCTTCTCCGGCACCGGGATATTCTTGTTTTATAAATGTTTAAAAGGTAAGAACTGATTTTAAAAGTCTTTTTGTATATTCCTGCTGCGGATGCTCCAGCACCTGTCCGGTTGCCCCTTCCTCCACAATTCTTCCCCTGTACATGACTGCTACCCGGTCGCAGAAATGACTGACCAATGCGATATCATGGGAGATAAACAGATAGGAAAGTCCCATCTGCCGCTTCAGTTCACTCAATAGTTCCATAATCTGGACCTGTACGGAAACATCCAGCGCGCTGGTAACCTCATCACAGATCAGCAGCTCCGGTTTAATCAGAATCGCCCGGGCAATGGTGGCTCTCTGACATTCCCCTCCGGACAGCTCTCTTCCCTTTCTCCCTGCGTAGCTGCGATCCAGATGAACCAGATCCATGGCTTCCAGCGCAAGCTTCCGGATTTCAGCCATCGATTTCCCGTTTTTCCGGTAAATCAGGCCCTCGCAGATATTGTCCACCACCGTTCTGTGTGGATTCAGGGATTTTATCGGATCCTGGAATACCATCTGCATATAATTCCCGTAAAAATGTATTGTTCCCTCGGTCGGCTTGAGAAGCCCCGCCGTCATATAGGCCACCGTACTTTTACCGCTTCCGCTCTCGCCTATCAGCCCCAGGCTTTCTCCCTTTCGCAGGCAGAAGCTCACATCCTCCACCGCGCAGATGTCTTTTCCCTTTTTTCCATACTTTTCACGGCCCCGGAAAACCTTTTTCAAATGCTCTGCTGTCAGAATATATTCCGGCATACGCTACCTCCTGCCCATTCTGGGAATTGCCTTGATTAGCTTCTGTGTATAAGGGTGCTCCGGATGATAGAGAACCTGTTCCCGGCTTCCCCATTCCACCAGTTCTCCCTTTTTCATAACCCCGACCTTATCCGCCATCGCTGCAATGACTCCCATATTATGGGATACAATTACAATCGCTGTTCCAAACTGCTTCCGAAGATCCAGCATCGTATCTATCACCTGCTTCTGCACCGTTACGTCCAGCGCGCTGGTAGGTTCATCTGCCAGCAGGAGCCTGGGCCGATTCGCAATGGCGATGGCCAACGCTACTCTCTGACACATTCCGCCTGACAATTCGAATGGATAGGAATTCAGAATCCGTTCCGGATTTTCCAGACGAAGCAATCTCATGATTTCCACGGCTTCCCTCTCCGCCTGCCCCTTTGTGATCTTTCTGTGCGCCCGCACAGTCTCATAATAGGTTTTCCCCGTCTTCCAGAGCGGATCCAGGGACAGCTCCGGATGTTGAGACAGCATCGCGAGCTCATTTCCGCAAAGCTGGCGCAGCCTGTCCCGGGGAAGGCCAAGAAGATCCGTTCCCTCATATCTTATCTGTCCGCCGGTCACCTGTCCCGGATTATCCAGAATGCCCAGAATTCCCTTCAGCATGGTGCTCTTCCCGCTTCCGCTTTCTCCCACAATCCCGATGATTTCTCCCGGCTTCACACCAAAGCTCACCCGGTGCACTACTTCCGTTTTTCCGTATGTGATCTGAAGTCCGTCTACCTCAAACATCCGTTTCCCCCCTCTCGTTCAGCGCGTCCCGGAGACTGTCACCGGTTACGTTAAACAGTATCACCGTCAGGAACAACGCCAGACTTGGAAACAGAATCAGCCAGGGAGCCGTCTGCAAAAACGCCTTTCCGTTGCTAATCATAAGTCCCCATTCTGCCATGGGAGCCTGAACTCCCAGACCCAGAAAGGACAGCCCCGCCATACTTAAAATCACATTGCTGATATCCAGAACCGCCGTCAGCAGCATGGGAGAGAGAATACCCGGCAAAATATGGCGAAACAAGATCTGCCGCTTCTTGGCCCCGCATATCCTTGCCGCCTGAATATAGGTTTCATTTTTCAGCTGAAGCACAAGGCTTCTTGCTAGTCTTGCGTAAGTGGTCCAATACATAACCACAAGGGAAAGCATCGCGTTTTTCAATCCCGGTCCCAACATTCCCGCAATCGCCACCGCCAGGATAAAGCTGGGGAAAGCCTGAAATACCACCGTGATCTTCATCAGAAGCTGATCGAGCCAGCCTCCTCCATAGCCCGCCACAATTCCGATCAGCGTACCCACTGAAAATACCACGGCCACTACGCCGAGAGCCGAATATACCGATACTGTGGCGCCCTCCAGAATACGTGAAAGCACGCAGCGTCCCAGATTGTCTGTTCCGAGTGGATATTCTGCGCATGGCGCCCGGTTTGCATCCATCAGGTTCGACTGATAGGGATCATGGGGCGCAAACCTTCTCCCGACCACTGTTAAAATCAAAAATATAAAAAGAATGCTCAACATTATGAGCGCTTTTTTCTTCTTCATGCTTCCCTCTCCTGTCCGGCCCGGACTCTCGGATCAATCCATCCATAAGACAAATCTATCAGGAAATTGATCGCCAGAAAAATCAGCGCAAGCCATACCACATACGCCTGAATGACCGGATAGTCTCTCGCCGAAATCGCATCCATGGCCATCTTTCCCAGTCCCTGCAGGGAAAAAATATTTTCTACAATGGTGGTACCTCCCAGCATTCCCGCAAAAGAAATTCCCAGCAGCGTCAAAAGCGGCAGCATACAGTTTTTCAGCACATGCCGGAACAAAATCTGCCATTCCGGCACTCCTCTGGATCTTTCTCCTGCCACATACCCTTTTGCCAGCTCGTCCAGCACGACGACTCTCACCTGCCGGATATACCAGGAGCTTAATGACAACGCCAGAACCAGTACCGGCATAATATAGCCCTTCGACCCGTTTTTTGAGGCAATCACCGGGAACCACCGAAGCTTTACACTGAAAAGATAGAGAAACAAAAGCGCAAGAAAGAAAGAAGGCAGGGAAGCCAGGAGATACGTTATAAACCGTACCGTCCTGTCCAGAAAGCTGTCCTGAAATCTGGCGCATACGATTCCCAGCGGAACGGATAAAACCGTAACCACAAGCATGGAAAAAAAAGTCAGGATCAGCGTTACGGGAAGGGCCTTCCGAAGCTCGTCCAGAACGGGTTTTCCGTTACGCAGCGATGTTCCCATATCTCCGCTGAGAATTCCCTTCAGCCAGTCTGCGTATTGTACCGGAAACGGTCTGTTCAATCCCATTTCCTCCCTGGTCTTTTCCAAAAGCTCCTCCGTGGGCGCCACGCCCGTTTTATTCAGCTGGATTTCAGCCGGATCGCTGGGTGCCAGATAAGTCAGGCAAAAGGAAAGAAAGGTAATGCCGAGGAATATCAGAATCAGCTGTCCTGTTTTATTTATACTGTATTTTATCAGACGCATGAAAACCTCCACGCCAGAAGCGGTGCAGATTTTCTGCACCGCCCCCTCTTCTTATTCTCGTTTTATCGCACCAGATCTGTATTTACATCCAGCAGATAATACTCTGACGGATGGGTATGATAGTTTACCACATTCTTAGAGTAGATATTAATCATCTTCTGATGGTTAAATACGGTCATCGCATGGTCGTCCAAAGTCATCTGTACCATCTGGCGTACCAGCTCTGTTCTCTTATCGGTATCTACCGTCTTCTCAAGCTCTGCGGCCAGAGTATCCAGTTCCGGATTGGAATAATGGGAAGAATTGGAGCTGCCTCCTGTTACGAGCATAAGGTTGATAAAGTACTGCGCATTTCCGGTAGGAGCCTGCACGCCCGTCTCGCAATCCAAATCATAATCTCCTGCGGCTACTACGTCATTCGTACTCTCCAGGACTTCCACATTCAGTTTCACACCGATAGCCGCAAGCTCAGACTGAAGAAGCTCCAGAACCTGCCCCAGCTCTTTTCGGGAAGCAAAGGTAATGCCCTTCAGCTCCAGCGCCTTTCCATCTTTATCCAGGATTCCGTCCCCATCGCTGTCCTTCCAGCCGTCGGCTGCCAGCAGGGCCGCCGCACCTTCCGGATCATACTTGTCTACGCTTAAGGTCAGTCCCTCTGTTCCTCCATAGGGAAGCATATCCGGATAAATCGCCCAGCAGGGCGTAGCCATATTGTTATAAATACCTGCAGCGATACCATCTCTATCCAGACACATTTCAATGGCCTGACGGATAACCGGGTCTGACATCAGCTCCCGATCCATGTTGTAATATAACCGGTTCGCTCTTGTGGTGGTCACAGCGTCTACTACAAAGTTCTCGTCATTTTCAAATACCGGCACGGTAGAGGTTGCCATAGCCACTCCCATATCAATCTCTCCATTCTGAAGAGCCATGGTTATGGCTTCTGTATCGCTGATGGTGATCAGATGAACCTCGTCCAGCTTCGGTTCTCCTCCCCAGTAGCCCTCATATTTTTCTACAACAGTCTCTACATAGGGCTCAAATTCCCGGATTATATAGGGTCCGGTACAGTAAAGCGTGTCCGTGTAATTGCTGTTTTCTGAATCGTATACACTCCAGAGCGGATCGCAGAGATCATTTAACAGATTTACGCTCTCATGCTGCAGATGGAAAATCAGCTTCTGACCATCTGCCTCCAGTGTGTCAATAGCGATCTGCCCCTTTGCGCGGTCATTTATTTCATAGGTCCGCTCAAAGCATTTTTTTACTGCCTCCGCAGTCATCTTCTCTCCATTCTGGAAGGTTACATCGTCCCGGAGCGTTACCGTCCAGTTGATATAATCGTCACTCTCACAGGATACTGCCAGATTCTCCGTGGGCGTAATATTTTCATCCAGCTTAAACAGGGTCTCCGTGGTTCCGTCATACATCATATACCAGGCGTCCCAGCCATTGGCCGGATCCATGGTCTCCGCCGCAAAATAGCCCATAGAGCCGATATTCATTACTTTCTTTCCGTCTTCTGCCGCTTCTGTCTGCGCAGCTGTCGTATCTTCCGCTGCTTTTTCCCCGCCGCAGGCTGTCATGCCAAGTACCATACCAGCTGCGAGTCCCAGCGCCAACAGTTTCTTCACATTCTTTTTCAACATCGCTGTCCCTCTCTTTTCTCCATTGTTTTTTGTCCCATTTCTACTGATAAACAGCCTCATCCTCCGGATCCCACCGATACCCCAGACGCTTTGCGGTCTGCAGCGCCACGTCCAGATCAATCTGATCCGCCAGCATGGCCAATGCCATGGACAAGCCGTCCGCTGTGGTCGCCGCTGAATAATATTTGCCATCTGCCACCCAGCTGGCGTCCGGAACCTCATAAACTCCTGCCAGAAACATTCGTTTCCAGTTTTCTCCGGCTTTACAGGCTGCGATTTTTCTACGGAAAAGAAGACCGGTCTGCGCCACCAGGTACGCTCCTTCCGCGATCATCAGACAAAATTCCGAGCGCTCCGCCGCAATCTTAAGCTTCTTCTGGAGTTCCGTATCCTGCTGCAGAACTCTCCTTGCGCCACGTCCTCCCGGCACAATCAGAATTCCCTTCAGCTGCTCCGGATCAAGCGGCTCTGTCCAGACCTTCACGCCCTGCATGCTGTTCACCATATTGCCCGTCAGTGAAAGATAATTGACATGAAGTCCCTCTTTTTCACAGGACAAAATATCCGCAGGTCCAAAAGCGTCCATGGTTTCAAAATCATCAAATAATAATACATTTACTTCCATTTTTCTTTCCTTTCCCGCGCTACAGATTTTAACCCAAAAGAATCGTGTTTGACCGGACACGATTCTTTTGGGGTTGTTTGAAATTATCTGATAGAATGATTTATAATTGGGATGGTTAGAGTGTAGCAGTTTTTTTTATCCTCCACAAGCCTCCCTGGGGGTTGTTTTTCTATTCCCATTTTGCTTCTATATATATTCTTTTTTTGAATCCTGCTTATCCCCCCTGGTAGCTTGTACCCAATGCTATTATCCTGCTATACTGAATAAATTCTTTATAGAAAGGACGCCGCTTTATGTCAAGAACTTTACATCAACTGAACTCCCGCATTACCGGCATGATCTGTCCGCGCTGTCAGAAACGCTATCCGGTTGGGGACTACTTTTTTGGCTGTCCCGCCTGTCTGGAACGGGGCGCCAGTTCTAATCTTACCCTGGTCTACGAAGGAAAGGCACAGATTCAAAAGGATGCCACTGGCTGGCATCGTTATCGGGATTTTCTTCCCTATGACGACACGGTTTCTCTGGGCGAAGGCTTTACACCCGTGCGAGCCTTTCCCCGGCTGGCGAAAGAACTGGGCTTCCGAAAGCTCTATACCAAGCATGAATTTCAAAATCCCACCGGTTCCCATAAGGACCGCATGAATCCTTTCATCACTGCCCGGGCCAGGGAAGCCGGTTATTCCACCGTCACCTGTGCTTCCAGCGGAAACGAGGCCGCATCTCTGGCTGCCTATGCTGCAGCGGAAGGGCTGAACTGTGTCAACGTATCTACCCATTCCATTCCTTCTCTCTGGAAAAATGCTTCAGACGCCACCGGAGCGAAACTGGTACTTACCGATACGCCTGCTGCGCGCCTTTTCTATCAGAAGGAACAGCTTGCCCAGGGAAAAGACTGGTATCCTGCAACCAATCTTCTGGATCTTCCATCCGGCAGTTCACCCTACGGCATTGAGGGTTATAAAACCCTGTCCTTTGAGCTGTATGAACAGCTGGAAGGGCAGCTTCCGGACTATCTTCTGATTCCCACCTGCCGCGGGGATCTGTTATACGGCATCTATCTTGGTTTCCGGGATCTGCTGAAAACCGGTTATATCAAGACTCTGCCCCGTCTGGTTGCCTGCGAACCGATTCCCCGTCTGGAACTGATCCTTTCCGGTCAGAAAAGGGTGGAAGACAAATTTGAAGGCGATACCTCTTCCATGTCCTCCATCGGAGGCAATACCGCTACCTGGCAATCCGTTACGGCGCTTCGGGAAAGCGGCGGTTTTGCCCTCAGCGCGTCGGATACGGACATCCGAGACGCGGTGCGTGCTATGGCTTCCCATGGTCTCTACCTGGAAACCTCCTCTGCCGTGGTTTATCCCTGTGCAAAAAAAGCACAGAAACAGGGACTGATTTCCTCCCATGCCTCTGTACTTTTTGTACTCACTTCGAATGGTTATAAAAATACGGATCCGGCATAAATGCAGCTCCACTGGCCAGAAGAAGCTTTGTATAAGGGTGTTCCGGATTCCGGAGCACCTTTTTTACATCTCCTTCTTCCACAATTTTCCCCTGATACATTACCAGAACCCGACTGCACAAATGAGACACCAGCGCCAGATCATGAGAAATAACCAGATAGGTAAGCTGACGCTCCTTCTGTATTCTCTGCAGAAGCTCCAGAATCTGTTTCTGAATTGATACATCCAACGCGCTGGTCGCCTCATCGCAAATCAGAAGCTCCGGCTCCGTCAGAAGCGCCCTTGCAATGGCTATCCTCTGACATTCTCCACCACTGAGCTGCACGATTCTTCTGTCCGCATATTCTATCGAAAGTTCCACCTGGGTCAAAAGCTCTTCAATCACCGGCCTGGCCCGTCTTCTGTCTGTCCGCCTTGTATGACTCAGAGCTTCATAAAGGCTGGAAAATACTGTAATATGACTGTCAAAGGAATCCCGCGGATCCTGAAATATCATATTCACATAACATTTTTTATAACGGCCGCTTTTCAAACGGCGAGGTTCGCCCTGCAAAAGGACCCTTCCGCCTGTGGGCTTCTCCAGTCCCGCAATCAGACGCGCTGTGGTACTTTTCCCGCAGCCGCTTTCTCCTACGATTCCAACGGATTCTCCTTTTTCCACAAAAAAACTGATTCCATTTACCGCTCTGATTTCTCCATAGAATTTTTCCAGTTGTTCTACCTGTAAAAACGGCTGTTTATTCATCTTCCGTCTCCATTCTGAGCACACAGGACATCAGCATCTTCGTATAGTCATGAACCGGGTGCGAAAGGATCTCTTCTGCTGTTCCCCATTCTATCAGTTTTCCACTCTTCATAACTCCCACCTTATCTGCCATCTGTGCCACAACGCCCATATTGTGCGTAACCATCAAAATAGCCGCATTGGTGGCCTTTTTCATATTCTGCATAGCCTTCACCACCTCCGCCTGGACTGTTACATCCAGGGCAGAGGTAGGTTCATCTGCCAGAATCAAATCCGGCTCCATTACCATAGCAAGAGCAAGGGCAACTCTCTGATTCGTTCCTCCACTCAGCATCGAAGGATAGGAACGCAGAATTCTTTCCGGTTCCTTCAAGAGAAGCTGCTTCATACATTCTGTTGCCTTCCTGTCTGATTCCCGGCGGCCGATTTTCCCCTTCAGACTCAGTTCCTCCTGAAATTGTCTTCCGATCCGCATAACCGGATCCATGGATTCTCCCGCATGCTGGTAAACCATGGCGATCCGGCTGCCGCGCAGGCTTCTGTATTCTTTCGGATCTGACTGTGCAAGATTCCTGCCGTCAAATTCTATTCTGCCTCCGGTTATATGTCCTTCTTGTCCCAACAGTCCGGTTATCGCCTTCAGCAATGTGCTTTTTCCGCTTCCGCTTTCTCCTACGATACATACCGTTTCCCCGGGCTGTACAGAAAAATCCACATTATGAACAATTTCCCTGTTACCGTAGGAAACCGATAAGTCCTTTATCTCAAGCATGCCCTTCTCCTGTTTTTCTTTTACTCAGCCGCGATATCTGTATCCTTCGTCAGAATATAAGCCTCGGTTGCCTGTGTGGAATAACCGGAAACCTTATTATTTGCGGCAATCTGGTACTTCAGATGACCAAGGGTAAAGAAGCCGCAATCCTCCACCTCTACAGCCTGGATTTCCTTCGCAAGCTCTTCTCTCTTTACAGCATCAAATTCCTTATCCAGCTGCGCAATCAGCTCATCTACTTTTTCATCTGAATACTTTCCATAATTATAGTCCGCTCCGGTTCTCAACATAATATCGCAGAAATACTGCGGATCGGCTACCGGCGCCATAATATAGCTGTTCAGTGCCAGATCGAAGCCTCCGGCCTTCAGTATATTGGTATGTGCGTCATAATCATTGGTCTCAATATTGATGGCAATTCCAATCTCCTTTAAGGACGCCTGAATTGCTTCTGCAAAAGTCGCAAGCAAAGTTCCGTGCTCTCCATAGGTATACAGATTAAAACTCAACGCCTTACCATTTTTATCCAGAACACCATCTCCATCGTTGTCTTTGTAGCCTGCATCAGCCAGCAGCTTTTTCGCATGCTCTACATCATAGGACACGCCCGGTACTTTTCCGTAGGAAAAGCTGACCGGGAAAATAGCGGTAGCTGCTTCAGAATTTCCCTTATTGATAACATTCGCAAAGGCTTCCCGATCAATCGCAGAGGAAATTGCCTCTCTTACGCTGTGGTCCGCCAGAAACTCGTTGGTATAATCGAAATACAGAATCTGGGATCTGGATCCAGTATTGCTGGTTACCGTAATCTTATCACTGTCCATAAACTGGGTAATATTCTCGGTAGGCAGCTGGAATGCCAGATCTATCTCCCCGCTATCCAAAGCCATAGCCTGTGCGTTACCATCCAGGATATACTTGATGGTGACAGAATCCAGCTTCGGAACACCGTCCCAGTAATCCTTGTTTGCCACAAGCTCCATCTTGCCCTCTTCCATAGAGGCAATCACAAAGGGGCCGGTTCCCACCGGAATTGCGTTTTCTCCCTCCAGCGTATCCACATCCAAAATCGTACCTACCAGATCCGCCAGATTATTAAGAAGCGCCGCGTTTACATCGTTGGTGGTGATGGTAAGAGTCTGTCCCTCTGCTTCAATAGAAGCGATATTCAGCATGGTGACCGCTCTCTGATTTTTCTCACAGGTCCGATCCAGGCAGGCCTTGGCAGCCTCTCCAGTCAGTTCCTTCCCATTGCTGAATTTGATTCCGTCCTTCAGAGTGATTTTCCAGGTCAGATCATCTACCTGCTCGTAGCTGTCTGCCAGCCAGGGCTCAAGCTGCAGATCGTCATTGATACGGAACAGATTCTCACCTACCCCGATACGCTTGGTTTCCCAGCTGCTCGCGGCCGGATCCAGATTTTTTATCTCAGAATGATAAGCCATATTCAGATGCTTTTCTCCTGCATCTGCCTGTGTACTTTCCGACGCCTCCTCCGTACCCTTCTCCGTGTTTGCCGCAGATTCTTTGGAACCACCGCAGCCTGCAAGCAGGGATGCGCTCAGTACACTGGCCAGCAGCATGGTTAAAATCCTTTTCTTCATTGGTCTCCTCCTTAATTAAAATCATTTATTTGAACATGTTACCTGTTCTCAGTACTCATATACTACCTGTACGGTATTCCAGATATTCCTGTACGGAATCACCCAGACGGTTTAAAATGATAACGGATATCAAAATTGCTCCGCCCGGTATCAATGCCTGCCAGGGCGCCGTCATCAGCACCTTTCTTCCTTCGTTCATCATATAACCCCATTCCGGCGTCGGCAGCTTCGCGGAGAGTCCCAGGAAGGAAAGGCTGGAAATCTCCATCATGGTACCGGGAAGCGCCAGCATGGCTGTCACAAAAAGTACGCTGCCGATATTGGGAATCACATGACGCAGAATGATATAACCGGAATTACAGCCGCACAGACGTGCCGCTTTTATATAATTGCTTTCTTTGATCTTCAACACCATACTGCGGGACATTCTCGCATAAGGAATCCAGCCGATGCTGACAAGTGCAATTGCCGCATTTTTCACCCCGGCTCCCAGCACGCCCGCCACCGCGATAGCCATCACCTGTCCCGGAAAGGATTGTATGATCAATAAAAGCTTCTGTATCAGCCTATCCACCGGGCCTCCATAATACCCTGCTATTACTCCGGCTGCTGTTCCCAGCACAGCCGTCACCAGCACCACTGCAAACGTAGCGCTTAAGGAGCTTCTGGCTCCCGTCAGGATTCTGGAAAAAAGACATCTTCCCAGCTGATCGGTACCAAACCAGTATTCAGCTCCGGGTGGCTGATCGATTTTCAACAGATTGTTTTCATAGGGATCATGTGGGGAAAGCTGTTCTCCAAACAGCATGATAATAAGCAATCCTGCCGTCAGCAGCAGATACCATGCCAGTCTGATCCGAAGTTTCTTTTTCCTATCCATTCCGGCTGCTCTCTTTCTGCTTTTTTACCCGCGGATCAAACAAACTATAGGACAGCTCTGTCAATCCGTATATCACAAAGAAAATCAGGGCAATCACAACGACAAATCCCTGGATAATCGTATAATCGTGTTCTTCAATGGCCGTCATAACCAGCCTGCCGATTCCCGGCCAGGAAAATATGATTTCCGTGATGGCTGTACCTCCCAACAATTCACCAAAGGACAGGGCAATCAGGGTGATAATCGGAAGCATGGCATTTCTCAGAATATGTACAAACAAAATCTGTGTTTCCCGGATTCCTCTGGAACGCAGTCCATCCACATAGGGATGCTTCATTTCCTCATAAATCAGAGTCCGGATCTGTCGAATCATCCGTGCGCAGATACCGGTGGCCAGCGTCGCCGCAGGCAGGATCAGAGCAGACACTCCACCACTTCCGGATATAGAAATCAGTTTCAGACGATAGGCGAACAGATACAGAAATCCGATTCCCACCAGGAAGGAGGGCATACACAGCCTGATAAATACAAAAAAGCAGGTAATCCGGTCAAACATTTTCTCTTTTCTTGCCGCTGACATTACCCCCAGAGGGAGTGCGGCTGCTACTCCGGCAGCCAGGCTCGTCACAGCCAGTACCGCACTTTTTCCAAGCGCTTTTGTTACCTCGTATGACACATTCCTGCCATCAATCATGGATACTCCCAGATCTCCATGGACAAAATTCCACAGCCAGCTTCCGTATTGTTCCAGGAATGGACGATCCAGTCCCATTTCCTTCCGTTTTTCCTGCACTGCTTCTTCCGACGGCATGGTTCCTCCAGCCTGCAGAATGGTTCTGGCCGGATCCCCCGGCGCGATATACATCAGGGAAAAGGACAGTAAGGTCACTCCCAGAAGTACAATCAGGATACCCGCAAGCTGTGCCACCAGTTTTTGCATTTTTCTTTTCACGCCTGCATCCTTTCTGCCGGTTTATCCGCACAAACCAGAAACATAGGAATAGAACGGTACAAAAGCTGTTTCTTTTCGCTGTATACCTGTTCATTGACTCTTGGAACAATCTCCATATTTTCATAACCCAGAGTCGGCAGGTGTATTTCGTCCCAGTTTGGCCTCAAAATCTCATTAAAATACAGAACCTTCTGAAATTCCTGATCGGTATTTTCATCTCCGGTGTATGTATTTTCCGGATCGCCATAAAGCTTTCTGTATTCTTCTTCATCCCGTTTGATATCCTCCCTGTATTCTGCATTGCCGGTCATATGCCAGTTTGCGTCAAAATATAGAATCCTTCCGCCCGGCTTCAGCACCCGTTTCCATTCCGCAAAGGCTTTTTCCGGATCATAAAGAATCCAGGTCACATTCCGACAGATGATATAATCAAAAGTATCCTCCGGGAAGTCCAGCTGGTGGTTGTCCATCTGATAAAATTCCGCATGGACTCCCGCTTTTCCCGCATTTCGAGCTGCTGTCTCAACCATTTTTTCAGAACAGTCAATTCCTGTCACCTGCCATCCCATACGTCCCATCAAAACTGCAAAAAATCCCGGACCGGTTCCGATATCCAGTACCTTTCCTTTTTCGCAGGGCGCATGATTTTTCAGAATTTCACTCCATTTTTCTGCCAGTTCTTCTGCAAATTCATTCTGCACAATAGCGTCATAGCCATCCGCGCAATAATCCCAGCGTTTTCCGATTGTTTCCGCCTGTCTTTGCATCTTTTTCCTCCATTTCTTCATCTATTCTATAAAAGTTTCTGTTTCTTTTAAACCAAACCGTACCGATCGTTCTGCATTTCTGTGATATATCACATAATACCCCATCATACAGACTGCCGTCAGTGCCCAGGTAATCGGATAAGTCACGGTCACTCCCTGCAGGCTGCCCGTGCAGGGCACCAACACCCATAAAAGCAGGGTCCGGATAATACAGATATTCAGCATAACAATGAGCATGGGCTGCTTCACCTTTCCGCAGCCTCGCAGGCTGTCTCCCACCACCTGCAGGATGCAGTAGATAGGATAAAAGGGGAAGGATACCCGGATAATGCTTAAACCTGCCTCAATGACTGCTGCTTCCTTATTGAAAATCCGAAACAGAACCGCTCCGCCCCGCAGGGCTGCCGCACTGGTAAGCCCAGCCACAAGCATACTGAGCGCCAGACAAATTCCGGTTCCCTTCCGAATCCGGCTGTAATCCTCCGCTCCCTTACATTGTCCGGAAAATGCCATAATCGACTGTCCAAAGGCTACGATTGGCAGATAGATAATCAATTCCACCTTAAAATACGCAGTAAATGCTGCAATGGAATCTTCTCCAAAAGAATTAATAAAATACTGGGCAATCACGTTGGACAGGGTAATCACCAGGGATTGGCATCCGGCCGGGACGCCGATCCGAATCACTTCTTTTAAAATAGACGCTTCAAATCGGATCTCCCTTCCATGCAGCCGATAAGGAGCTGGAAGCCGGCTCAGATTATAAAGTGTAATCGCAGCCGCCACACTTTGTGAAAAAAGCGTAGCCCAGGCTACTCCGCAGACGCCATCATGAAATACACGGATAAACAGATAATCCATTCCCACATTTACAAGGCCGCCCGCAAATTGGGCCGCCAGCGGCGAACGGGAATCCCCCAAGGCGCGCAGTACTCCGGAGCCGATATTATATAGAAAAAGCACCGGAAACGACAGCATATAGATCTGAAGATAGCTGACTGCACCTGCCTGCAGCTCCCATGGCGTATTTATCAAGCGAAGATATAACGGAGCAAATACAACCCCCAACAGCATAAACAGCAAGCCTCCCGCCAGACAGAGAGCTACCGCATTGTGAACGGCTTTTTTCAGTTTTTCTTCATCTCTGGCACCATAAATCTGGGACACCACGACGCCGGATCCCACCGACATTCCTCCAAAGAAGCCCACCAGGCAGGTAATCAGAAGACTGCTGGCTCCAATGGATGCGGTTGCGGATTTTCCCAGAAAGTTACCGGCATAAATTAAATCCACGGTATTATAAAGCTGCTGTACCAGGCTGCTTAAAAGCATGGGAATTGCAAACAGAATCAATTCTTTCCCGATATTTCCTTTTGTCAAATCACGAACTTTTGCCATTTTTCACCTCATCCTGCGAAAAAAACAGTGGCTGCGAAACGGCCTACGCCATATCACAGCCACTGTTTATTATAATCATCCCTGTTCTTTTCCTACAAGCCCGGTAGGGGGTTCTAAATAATGCCAGATTTTCCTGCAAATCCATTACTTAACGGAATCCATTTTCCGAAACTTACATTTTTTTTGCAAGTGCCGCTCTGACAGAACCTTTTGGATCTTTCACCAGCAAAACAATCAGCCATACAATCAACCCCAGAGCTATCACTGAAAATCCCAGGAAACTGTCATTCAGCATGTCTGCAGGTGCCGGTGCAAAATATTCGGCTCCCAGCTCCATGTATTCAAAAATGGCATCTCCCAGCCACATCAGAGCTGCGCCCCAATACATAAAGCAGAGGATACCAAGCTTCATGCTGTCATCCTTACGGTTGTACCATTTTACTGTACAGATGATAGTAGCAAATACTGTAATCAGCAATGTCATTTCTATGTTCCTCCTTTTTATGCTGCCATTCCCCTCATATGGGATACCCGCTTCACCATCACATCCACCGCACAGACCATCATACCCCATGCTGCTGTCACAAGCACTGCCATGGTGACACCTACTGTAGACATCTCATGCAGCATTTCTGCCGTATCACCCGGGTCTGCCATCGCTGTCAGGAAGGGGAAGAACGGAACAACCTCTCCATGCCAGATATGCTCAAAACACAAAAGCAATGCACCACCCCATAACAGATAGGAAAGCCATTTCAGTTTTCTGCTCCAGGGAATCTCAGTCAGATTTTCTTCTGTGTTCAGTGGAACTGCACCTGCTACCTCTACGTGTCCAACGTTCTTCTGCTCCGATGCTTTTGACACATGCGCAGCAACTGTTACTACTACTGCCTCTGCGGCTGTTACCAGAAAACATGCCATAATCAATACCCTCCTTTAGATTTGTTGTTTCCTTTTTCCTATATTATAGCTCCCTGTTTTTCCCAGGCAAGCCCGGTAGGGGGTTCTGTGCAATGCTTCTTTTTCATGCTTACGGATTCCATTACAGAATATATTTTCGCCACAGTTTTTCCAGGCACCAGCCCAGGGTCACCGCCTCCACGTCTTCCGCAGCCTCCACCATATAGACCTTCACCACCTGGCCGTCCAGCAGATAGCGGACACTGCCCAGAAGCGTCCCCGGCTCCACCGGAGCGGTTACCTCCTGGGAAATATGGGTTTCCACCTGCACCTGCTCGCCTTCCGAGAGTAGAAGCTTCAGATCAGGTTCCTCCGACGAAAGACGAAGCCGGATCCGGGCCTCTTCCTCCAGATTTTCTCTGTCCGGAATCCCGTTCTTCACCGGAAGCTCCGGAAGCTTCGGTTCCTGCCACACATTCCGGTAGGTAAAGTGCTCCAGCCCGTAGTTCATGAGCTTCCGGGTATCGCTCCATTTGTAGCTGCGGTTGTTGGGCCAGCCGCAGGCCAGAAGAGCCACGATAAAGGTCCGTTTCTCCTGCCGCAGAGCCCCCACATAGCAGTACCCCGCATTCCCCGTAAAGCCGGTCTTGCCGGTCAGAGCGCCTTCCATCATATGCAGAAACGCATTCTTATTGCCCACGGTAAAGGTTCTTACGCCCTCCACATCGCTGAAGCTATACGCGTTTGTCCGGGTAATTTTTAAGAACTCTTCCTTTTTCGGAGACTGCATAATGCAATAACGCAAAATCCGGGCCAGATCCGCAGCCGTGGTCGAATGAACGCCTGTGTCATCCTCCGCATCCAGCCCATTGGGCGTAATAAAGTACGTGGCGTAACACCCAATATCCCGGGTCTTGGCATTCATGAGGGCCGCGAAGCCCGGAACGGTTCCACCCACATGCTCCGCAATCGCCACCGCGCTGTCATTATGCGACTCCAGCATCATGGAATAGAGAAGATCTCCCAAGCGATAATGCTCCCCCGCCCGCAGATGAAGCTGCACGTCCGGCATAGATGCGGCATAATCCGAGATCATAACAATATCGTCCGGATTCGCATTCTCCAACGCCAAAATCAGGGTCATGATCTTGGTGGTGCTGGCCATGGGACGCTGTTCCTCCGCGTTTTTTGCATACAAAATACGCCCGGTATCGGCATCCATCAGGACGGCCGACTGGGCGTATAGGGCAAGGGAGTCGTCGCCTGACGCGGCCCCGGCCTCTACAGGCAGCACAATGACAATGAGATGCAGGAACAGGAGTATAGAAAGCAAAGCGGCCAGAAATTTTTTCATAATCAGGGGACATCCCAGGGTATATTTTCATTTTATATTTATTCTCGGAGAGGGCGTTTTATTCGGATGGATAAAAATACCCTCCTTACTGGTTGTCCAGTAAAGAGGGTACATATCACTTGCCGGAAGGGATTTTGTCAAGAACTTAATTCTCCAGAGCCTGATAGCTTTTTGACAGGAACATGATGTACATGATACCTGCCACCAGACTCAGGATCACGGTAACGACACTGCCTGCGACCGCCAGCACTGTTCCCAAAACAGGAATCACGGCAAGAATCGTCAGAACGATATCCGCCACATAGCATCCCAGGTTAATTTTCCATACAGACCGTCCCTTATCTGCCACAACCCGCTGGTTCAGCTGATCCATCACCTCTGCCACCGACAGGCAGACCGCCCGGACAACCAGAAGCGCCAGAATATCATTTACAACAGAAAAAACCGTAGCAAAGACTCCCGTGCCAGCCAGATTACCGATTACACTCACGACCATCTGTACAATGGTAAGTGTAAAGGCTGTTTTGCAGCCTTCAATGTCTTTTCCTGCGCTGTTCAGTCCGATCAGGGACATAATTGTAAATACAAATACTCCGATCAGTCCGATTACTCCGATGAACGGAATCATCATAAGTACCACGCAGATAATAGAACCCACCTGAGCTGTGAACATTTTTTTGAGGCCGGATGCTGCATTTTCGTAACCATACATGGATAACTCCCCCTTTTTGTCATTTGATTTGAGTATATCACTTTTTTCGATTCTTTTCTACAAGATTTTGTTATAAGACAGATGAAAGCGCTGCGAAAAAATTTTTTCACCGCGCTTTCTGACTTTGGTAATTGTGTTATTTCTTGCGCTTCGCCGGAGCGCCGCCTCCGCAGCTTCCGCTGCAGCTACAGCCTGCGCAGCCCATGCTGCAGGTAGTTCCGCAGGTCTTCTTGTTGTGGATCAGAGTTCTGATACAGAATACTGCGATGATGGCCACGATTGCTACTACGATAATGTCTGCTAACATCCTCATGCACCTTCTTTCAAGCTTCCGATTCGATACATATTTCTCCGATCAATGACTCCGGCTTCTTCCAGGGTCTTGATCATACGATATACCGTGGCAATGCCGACGGTCTGATCTTTTTCTCTTACCTGATAATAGATTTCTTTGCAGCAGGAACAGTCATTCTCCAGGATGGTGCTGATAATCAGCTTCCTCTGTTTGGTGATACGAAATCCGCGCTCCCGCAGGCGTCCAAGAATCATCTCCTGACTCATATTCTTCCATTCCTCTCCTGACATTTTATCTCCTATCCTATGTGGTTTCAAGAAATTTTTGAATAAGGTTTATTGAGAATAACTCTCAATTTCTTTTTTCTAGTTCCTATTAAAGCACACTCAGAACAGTTTGTCAATACTAATTGTTTGTTTTAACTAACTCCTTAATATAGTAGAAGGGTCCTTTCGGACCCTCCGTTTTTAGGATTTTATACCAGCTTTTTCGCAAGCTCTGCAAGGTTCGCCTGGTCGTCGTCGCCCGGCTCGTTGTTGGCGATTACGGTACCGACTACTTCTGCTCCGGCTTCTTTCATGCGCTCTTCCCATTTGCGCATCCACTCACCGTCGCCCCAGTCATAGGAACCGAACAGCGCCACTTTTTTGCCTGCCGCGAATTTCTCCACTTCCTCTACAAACGGCTCCATCTCGCCCTCGTCCAACTCCTCATCGCCCATGGCAGACGCGCCCAGAGCAAAGACGGTTTCGCCTTCCAGGTCTGTCGGAGATACGGTGGATACTTCGCTTACTTCCGCGCTTCCCCCGGCATTCTTGATTTCTTCAGCCAGCATTTCTGCCATTCTCTCTGTGTTTCCTGTGCTGCTCCAATATACTACTTTCATGATGCTCCTCCTGATTTTTCTTTTCTTATTTATTTATAAACATTTATAAAAAGCTGTTTTACAGCCCTTTATTCCTTTTTTATGCTACTGTCTGTGCCGCGCAGCATTCGCGAAAGCTAAAGCCTGCCGCCAGCATGGTGGTCAGCGCCATTTTCAGCTCGTCGTAGAGACGGAAGGCCGCCCGGGCCTGTTCCACGTCGCCATAGACCTTCCAGTATCCGCTTTCCAGAGCGTCCTTGCCCTGATGCTCGATGAAGCCTTCGATATCGGCCAGCGGATATTCCAGGAACAGACCGATCTCATGGGGAAATGGATTTCCATGCTTCTGATAGCTTTCGTAGCGTTCCGCCAGCAGACTCAGCTGCTCCTCCATTGTCCGGCCGGCATAGCCGTGTTCCTTCAGAAAGCTCTGATGTCCTTCTCTTTGCAGATACCGTTCCAGACGCTCTCTGTCGTAAAAGAGGATATGGCAGTATTTTCTGCAGCCGCAAAGCTGTACCCAGGAAATTTTGCTGTCCGCAAGCACCTCCGGCAGCGCATCCATCAGTTCCCGTCTCGCCGCTACCAGATTGGCTGTCTTACGATGACAGAACACCGGCGCGCAATGATTGGCCAGAAGCCTTTCCAGCTCACATTCCGCCCCTGCCATTAGCAGTAGCTCCCGAGAATCTCTTCCAGCGCCGCCTGGCTGCTGGTATGGCAGCGAACGACTTCGATGTTGTTCTTCTTGGCTTCCTCCAGGGCACATTTGACCATCTTGTGGGATACGGTGTTCGTAAACAGTACGAACAGATCCGGTCTGCCCACCTGCTTTTTCAGGTCGCCTGTCATCTGGGTGAATACCTTTGCCTTACATTTATGCGCCTTGCAGATGTCATGGTACTGGCGCACCATCCGGTCGTGTCCCCCGATTATCACTATACTCATACGCATGCCCTCTCTTTCCTGCTGTAAAAATGTCCTGACGCGCACTGGTTAGTTCTCGCTAACTGCTCGCCTTTTAAAAAGAATCCATTTTTCAGGATTCCCATATGTTGGTTTTGTTATGTACTCAAAATGGCTTCTGTCTGTCCGTTTTAAATGGTTTTTTTGGTTAGTTCTTCCTAACTCATGTATTTATCCTATCATACTTATAGGGATAGCGCAAGAGGATTCGTTGATACTAATTCTCAATAAGGTATCATTTACATGTTTTTATTGAAAAATCATACCAACAACGCCCGCTTTCAGCATAGGAAAGAATGTGCCACTGCGCCGAGTGCGCTCCCCCGGAGGGGCTTCTTGCTCTATAGGAATCATAGCTTTCGCACTTCGACGTAACATAGTGTTTTCGATAGAGTAAAAAGAGCGCATCCCCGCAGGAAATGCGCTCTGTCTCTGTTCCTCTGTTTTTAGATGGCCGGTGCGTGCTCCAGCAGATATTTCTCTGCTTCCGCGTTCCACAGACCGTTGGTCTTCGCCACGATCTTCGCCAGCTCCGCGAACATCGGATCTTCCTTGCCCTTCTCTTCAAAGTCTGCGATAGCAGTCAGGGGCAGGGAAATATGGGTGTAAATCAGTTTCTTTCCGCCCGGTACCTTCGGCAGGTTCAGAGTGGTCTCTCTTGCCACGTTCAGGCCGCCAATGTGGGTTACCAGAATCGCCGGATCCAGCTTGCCCTGGCCAATCATAGACAGACACTCCTTCATATCGTCTGTATTGCCGCCGGAGGTTCCTACTACATGGGTTCCTGCGTAATGGACATTGTAGAAGTTGAACGGCGCGGAGAATGCCGGATTGGAGGGACCTGCGAAGAAGTTCAGGCAGCCGTCCTGTGCCAGAATGCTGTCAGCCAGCTCTACTACCGGAGCTACCGGAGCGAATACCAGCACATCGTTGAAGCCTTCGCCGTCTGTGAAGTCCATCATAAACTTATGGGCGTCCTCTACCTTACCTGTGTTGGCATATACCAGCTTGATACCCTTCTTGGCAGCCTCTTCCGGCGGAAGCACCTGAGCCGCACGGGTCAGTCTCGCGTCGTCGATGTCGGTAACTACTAAGAGAGACGGACATCTGTCACAATGTGTAATGTAGTCGATAGCAGCCAGTCCCATGGGACCTACACCTGCCAGAATTGCCATTTTGCCGCCCTCTACGATACCCATGTCATGCTCGTATTTTCCTCTGGTGGCATGGTACATGGCATGGAAGGTTCCTGCTACGCAGGACAGGGGCTCGGTCAGGGAGCCGCCGAAGAAATTGTCACTGTCAAAATGAAGCAGACATCCCATTTCCATAACTTCATTCGGAATAATAATATAGGTAGCGTCGCCGCCGATGTACTCATAGGAGTATCCCGGAGCTGCCAGGCTGCCCTTGTAGTTCAGAGCCGGCTGGATGGAGAATTTCTCACCCTCCTTGAACTCATGTGCCCATTTTGCTCCTACCTTTACCAGGTCACCGCAGAACTCATGGCCGATGATAACCGGATGCTCTTTGATATTTTCCGGAACACGCTTATGATCCTCGCCCTGCATGGCTGCCTTGTAGGAGGACATGCAGATGCTGTCGGATACGACTCTTGCCAGGATCTCGTCGTCCTTGATCTCCGGAAGCTCATATTCGTCCAGACGTAAATCCTCTTTTCCGTAAAGTCTCAGTGCTTTTGCTTTCATAGTTCTTCTCCTTTTATGATATCTATAAGGTTAATCTACTTTCTCACGCTCGATTAACTTCCAGGTGGCGTCTACCAGGTGCTTGAACTGCGGATCCTCCAACTGCTTGCAAATCATACTCTGGCGGGAGGAATTCACGTCCTCGCCGGAAATCTCCATCATGCCATAATTGCGGCAGAGCTTCTGCAGTCTGGTCATCTGCTCCTTCGTATTGCGGGCCGGCATGTAAGTGACGCCGTGTACGCCCTCTTCCTTCAGCATTTCAAACAACTCATCCAGGAAATCATCCTCGAATTTAGCCGCCTTCTTGTCGCCTGTCACAGAATTCGTCACATCGCCCAGGTAGGGATAGCAGAGAATCGCGCCCACCTCGTCGGCCAGCTTTACCAGATCTGCAAAAGGCATGCATTCATCGGTAGCCGGTACATAGATCTTGGACACCAGTTCTGCTTTCATCACGCCCAGCAGGTCGTAAATCAGATGCGGGTTCTCCGGATCCGACAGCCGTGCTTTTGCAGTGTCATTTAATGCGACGCCCAGCTCCTGCTCCACAAAGTCCGCACAGCCTCCCCGGGGTGCTTTGTCCAGAATCTTCTGACTTAAGGCGCAGAGCACATGGCGCTCGGTGATGGAACCGCCGTTCTGATACTGGGAAATGGGAACGACGTCCTGATCGAAATCCACTTCGATACCGTAGGGCTTCATCAGCTCATTGATATTCGCCACCATCTTGCGGTTCCGCACATTTCGCTTTTCCCGTAAGGGAGCGAAGACCTCGTCCAGACGCTTGAAGCCCGTCGCCGGGATACTGTGAATGGCCATGTAGCAGATGCCTGCCTGATCCGGGTTATTCAGCTTCCGGCCTGCCATCTTCGTGGCAGACAAGTCTACGCGGCACTCCATGCCACAGGTAGTGCCAATCCCGGCGATCTTGCCCGCTTTCCGGAACTCCACGGCTCCGGCGATACTGTCATGATCCATGATTCCGGCTGTCTGAAGGCCCTCGTCCCGGGCACAGTACACAGCCGCTGTCGGGGAGTACGGGGAAAATGAGTAAATAGTATGTATGTGATTGTTAGCGAACTGAGGCTTTACCTCCGGCTTTTCCTTCTCGCCTCCGATCAGAATGGCCAGATTCGCCAGCCGCTCTTCCGGTGTCGGCGCATTCAGAAGCTTCAAAACCTCCTGCCGCTCCACAAATTTATCCATAAAACCCTCCTGCCTGAAGCTAATTCAGCATAGTCTGACCACCGGTAACCGGGATCGCCTGGCCTGTCTCAAACTGCTGCTCCACTGCATAGAACAGAGCCTTCGCCACATCCTTCGGCGTGCAGCCTCTGTGAATCGGGGACTTGGAAAGATAGTAGTCCTTTACATCCTGTACGGTCTTCGCTCCCGGAACCTTGCCTGCGTTCAGGTACTGTACAAACAGTCCTCTCTCCGGATCGGACCACAGGGGGCCGTCGTAGAAGTTGCCCGGGCAGATGGAATTTACTTTAATATTTGCGGAAACCAGCTCCAGCGCAAAGCTCTGGGTCAGACCAATGCCGCCGAACTTACCGCCTGCGTAAGCGCTGTTGTTCTTGGAGCCTACCAGACCGGACTTAGAATTAATCTGGATAATATCGAACCACTGCTCCGGATCTGCCTCATGCTGCGCCTTCATGATGGCGGACGCGTACTTGGCAGCGTTGAAATATCCGATATAATTTACTTTGGTTACAAACGCGAATGCCGCCGGATCCATATCATCCAGGCTGCCTGCTTTCAGAACGCCTGCATTGGATACAAAAATGTCGATGCCGCCAAAATGCTCTACCGCATCGCAGACCATCTGCTCCATGGAAGCCGGGTCGGATACATCCACCTTCAGACCCACGGCGCGGTCTCCGAATGTCTTGGCCGCTTCCTTCGCCTGATCCACGTTCAGGTCTGCAAGTACGACACTTGCTCCCTCATTATACATCTCTGTGGCAATTCCAAGACCAAAGCCCTGGGCTCCTCCGGTTACCACTGCGATTTTACCAGCCAGACGGCCTGTGGTCGCCGGACGGTTGTGAATGTTTTTCTTGGCATATTCCTTTGCTTCTGCCAGATTCATGATAAATTCCTCCTTTGATGTGTGTGTTTCTTATATTCCTGATTGTTTATCCGCAATTTATGGTTTTATTATAGCATTATTTCAACATAAGTCAATATAAATATAAATAAATCCAACATAAAATCAACACATTTTATTTTTGCATCAAAGAAATTTCATACGAATTCTCCTGTTACCTAAAAACAGACGCTTCCACCACCTTTTATCCGGCTTCTGTGGAAACGTCTGTTTCTTCTTATTATAATAATATCGTAGCTTTTGTCTCTCAAGTGTGTGATTATCCCACGGTTACGTCTGTAATCGTATATCCCAACGGTTCAATTCCCGCATGAAGGGCTTCTGTAATGGCATCTGCAGGCATCTGTTCCGGCAGATAGAAAATAGCCTGGGCTTTCACATGGGAAGCCGACAGCCCTTTGGCCTGCGGAAATTTCTCGCGGATGGCGTCCTTAATGTGAGCTTCGCACATGCCGCACATCATGCCGTCAATACCGACGATGACCTCGGTGAGACCTGCTGTTTTGGCAGAGCGCCGGTGAGGCTTCACACCTGCCTTCGGCTTATCCGGCTTAAAGAAGCTGATGACGATGCGGACCGCTGCCACGGCCAGGACCGCCAGCAAAATCAATACGATTTTATCGGTGCTGTTTACAGGGACATTTGTATTCATAAAAACCACTCTTTCCTATTTTTCCAAAATACCGTATGGGGGTATATTTTTTCGTAAAGGTTACGCCCGCTGTCTCAGACAACGAGCGCTCCCTTATGGCTTATGTTATACTTAGAAATAAACTTTTTATGCGCCTGCCTTAACGCTCTTTCCTTCAACTGCTTTCTTCTTGTTCGGATCCGGACGGAACAGCAGGTACAGCAGAACTGCAAGTACTGCCAGTGCGACAACGGTAAATACGTTGAACGCCACCTCGCCGATAGCCAGACCAACCAGCTGATATACAACCAGTGCTACGCAGTAAGCCATCAGGTTCTGGAACAGGATAGCGAACCAGAAGAATTTCCGGTTGCCCAGCTCCTTCGCCATGGAGGAGATAGCTGCCAGACAGGGTGAATCGAACATATTGAACAGCAGGAAGGATACCGCCGCGATTCCGCTGGGGAAGAATGCAGCGAACGCGTCGTGCATGGATACCTCGTACTCCTCCACCTCAACAGCCAGAGAGGACAGAAGACCCATGGTGGAAACGATACCCTCTTTTGCTACGAAACCGGACAGAGAGGAGGCAACTGCCTGCCAGGTACCGAAGCCCAGCGGAGCAAACAGCGGAGCAAGTACGCCGCCGATCACAGCCAGCAGAGAATCTGCGGAATCTACCAGTCCGAAGCTTCCGTCTACGAAGCCGAAGGAACCAAGGAACCACATCACTGCACAGCAGAGGAACAGGATAGTACCGGCCTTCTTAATGAATGCCCATACACGCTCCCATACGTGAAGCAGTACGCCCTTCAGAGAAGGTACATGGTATGCCGGAAGCTCCATAACGAAGGGAACCGGATCGCCGGCAAACATCTTTGTCTTCTTCAGAATGATACAGCAAACGATAACCATGATGATACCGGCAAAGTACATCACCGGAGCCATCCACCATGCGCCGCCCATCAGGAAGCCTGCAATCAGGGCGATAACCGGCAGCTTCGCGCCACAGGGAATCATGGTTGTGGTCATCATTGTCATACGACGGTCGCTCTCGCTCTCAATGGTTCTGGTACCCATGATACCCGGAACACCGCAGCCGGAGGAAATCAGGAACGGAATGAAGCTCTTTCCTGACAGACCGAAGCGACGGAATACACGGTCCATGATGAACGCCACACGCGCCATGTAACCGCAGTCCTCAAGGATGGACAGGAACAGGAATACGATAGCCATCTGCGGAACGAATCCGATGGGAGCTCCCAGGCCGCCCAGGATACCGTCTACCACCAGAGAGATAACCCAGTCGGAAGCGCCTGCGCCCACCAGCAGAGTCTCAGCGCCGCCCTGCAGCCACTCGCCGAACAGCACGTCATTGGTCCAGTCTGTTACCACGGTACCGATGGTGGATACTGCGATATAGTAAACAAGGAACATAACAACTGCGAAAATCGGCAGAGCCAGAATACGGTTGGTTACGATCTTGTCAATCTTATCAGAAGTAGAAAGCTCACCGGCTTTACGCTTCTTGGAAACGCACTCCTTTACCAGGTCCTGAATGTACAGGTATCTCTGGTTTGTGATGATACTCTCAGCGTCGTCGTCCATCTCCTTCTCGCACTCTTTGATGTGCTCTTCCAGATGAGACTTCAGGTCAGCGGAAAGCTGAATGTGCTCCAGAGCCTTGGAATCGCGCTCGAACACCTTAATGGCGTACCAGCGAAGCTCTACTGCGTCTACCAGCCCCTGAATGGACTCCTCGATATGCGCGATAGCGTGCTCTACGCTGCCGGTAAAGACATGGGGAAGCTCCGTCTGCTTACCCTTCTTCGCTTCCTCGATACACAGCTCTGCCGCCTTCTTGGTAGCGTCGCCCTTCAGCGCGCTGATCTCGATGACCTTGCAGCCCAGCTTCTTCTCAAGCATAGCAATATCGATCTTGTCGCCGTTCTTTCTCACCAGATCCATCATGTTGATGGCGATAACCATCGGCAGACCTACCTCAACCAGCTGTGTGGTCAGGTACAGGTTACGCTCGATGTTCGTGCCGTCGATGATGTTCAGGATGACGTCCGGTTTTTCCTGTACCAGATAGTTTCTGGTTACGACTTCCTCAAGTGTATACGGGCTCAAGGAATAGATACCCGGAAGATCCTGGATGATGACGTCCTTATTTCCTACCAGACGTCCTTCCTTCTTCTCTACCGTTACGCCAGGCCAGTTACCAACGTACTGGTTGCTGCCTGTCAGATTGTTAAACAATGTTGTTTTGCCGCAGTTCGGATTTCCTGCAAGCGCAATTTTAATTGACATGTCTTCCCCTTTTCCTGACCCTTTCATCCTCTGGGCCATCATTTAATTTGAAAATAACGCTTTGTCTTTAAAACTTACTCCATCTCCAGGATATCCGCATCTGCCTTACGCAGTGAAAGCTCGTAGCCACGGACAGTTACCTCGATGGGATCCCCAAGCGGCGCCACCTTGCGCACATAGAGCTCTGTACCCTTTGTGATTCCCATGTCCATGATACGTCTCTTCAGCGCACCCTCTCCATGGATCTTCACTACTTTGGACACCGCTCCTACCGGAACATCTCTTAAGGTTTTCATTTCTTCCACTCCTCCTTCACATTTGTTGGATTTCTTTACAAATGTCATACTATGTTTACACAGATTCTCAGGTCTGCGGTACAACCATCACTTTGGAAGCCATCTGGCTTGTAATAGCAAGCCGGGATTCCTTCACGTTCACGATGATATTGCCGTCTCCCAGCTGGGAAATGATGGTGATATGCGCGCCGGCTACAAAACCCAAATCCTCCAGATGTTTCTTGGCCTCTTCATTCCCGCCGACTCTGGCAACCATGAGTTCGTCGCCCGCCTTGGACATCGCTAATGGCATCATGATCGATCGCTCCTCTCTTCTTTCGTCCGCATGGAACAGACTGCTTCGTCGCATCCTTTGCAGTTTGTCTATGCTTACTTAAGTTAGTTAATATTTACTAACATCGAGTTTTATTCTAACTCAATCAATTTTGATTGTCAATATCAATAAGGAAATTTTATTAGCTTATGCTAACTCTTTTTAGAGTTTCCGTCTTACAATGTCTATTTTGGTCAATTTTTCCTGTTTTCAGGGAAAAAAATAGTGCATAAATTCCAATCCTTTCCATCTGATGAATGGAAATTTTGAAATCCATGCACTATTTTCCAGTTTCTTCCTGTTCTGTTTTGAAACTATTTTATACTGACTGTTCTGTCGGTTTCTCCGGTTCTATGCCTGCTTCCTCTTCCGCCGCTTCTTTGAAATCCTCCATCTGCTCCGGCGTCGCCCGGGGCAGATCTCCCACGGAATTGACCCCGAACCGGCGCAGAAATTCCTCCGTCGTGCCAAAGAGAATGGGACGTCCCGGCGCGTCCATACGGCCCACCTCCTCAATGAGGCCGTATTCCACCAGCTTGTTCACAGCGTGATCGCTCTTGACGCCGCGGATCTTCTCCACCTCCAGGCGGGTCACCGGCTGCTTGTAGGCCACGATAGACAGTGTCTCCAGAAGTACGTCCGTGAGAACTGTCTTTTTCGGCTGCTTCACCACCCGGATCAGCTCCTCATAATGTTCGGTTTTCGTGCAGAGCTGCCAGGATCCGTCAAGCTCCACCAGACGGATGCCCCGATCCGCCTCTTCGTAACGCAGGGCCATCCGCTTCAGAATATCGATCATCTCCTGCTTATCCAGATCCAGCGCCTCCGCCAGCCGTTCATTTTCCACTGAATCCCCTGCGGCAAACAGTATGGCCTCCACTGCCGCCCGGATTTCACTTTCCGTTCTCTTTTCTTCCACGTTTTACTCCTCTTGCTTCGCAGGCTCTGACGGCGCTCCAAGCGCGTCTCCCGCTTCGATATAGATTTCTCCGAAGGTGTCATCCTGCTTTACGTTCAATTTCCCTACCTTCATCAGCTCCAGAATGGCCAGAAAGGTCACGATAACCTGCATTTTCCCATGCTTGCCGGAAGCCTTCAGAATACCCCGGAAGCTGGTGCGGGGGTGCCGAAGAAGCTCCTCCTCCACATAGACCATCTTGTCCTCCAGGCTGACCTCTTCCTTCTCGATCTCACCGAATTTGCTTCGAATGGGGTCGATCTTGTCCTCAGTGCGGCGCAAAATTGCCTGAAACACTTCGTTTAACCGAACCAGTGTCAGATCGCCGAGGAGCTCGTCCAGTTCCACGGGAGCCGTGTAGGCAGACACTTCTTTGGGAATATCCGCCTCCCGGTAGAGACTCCTCTCTGCCTCTCCCTGACGTCCCTTCAACTGCTCGGCCATACATTTGTACAATTTGTACTCCAGCAGGCGCTCCACCAGGTCGGCTCTCGGGTCGATCTCCTCGCCCTCTTCGTCCACCTCGGCGGGCAGCAGCATCTTCGCTTTAATCTCCAGCAGGGTCGCCGCCATCACCAGGAATTCGCTCATGACGTTCAGATCTTTTTTCTCCATGGCGCGGATGTATTCCATATACTGATCCGTAATGGTCACAATGGGGATATCGTAAATATCAATTTTGTTGCTTTCTATCAGATGCAGAAGAAGGTCCAAGGGACCCTCAAATGCAGGCAGTTTCACGGGGATGCCCATGTTATTCTCCCTTCAGACGAATCACCGACAGCTCTGCCGGATTAAAGATCCGTATATTCACTGTATGCGTGCCCAGGCCCCGGCTTACCACCAGGTTCTTTCCATTCTTTTTAAACTTCCCCGCGTCATACCTGGGAAATAATTTCGCCTGGGGCGTGATGATTCCGCCGATGCCCGGAATCCTTATGATACCGCCGTGCAGATGACCGGATACGGTCAGATCCGCGCCCCACCAGGCGTAGCTGTCAAAATAGATGGGGTTGTGGGCCAGCAGGATATTGAACTTCGTCGGATCGGGGCGTCCGATGGCCTTCTCCAGATCCTCCTGACGGAAAATGGCTCTGCAAAATTTCTTATAATAGAACTCGGGCAGCTCGTAGCCGTAGATATCCATGTCAAGACCCTTAGCGGAAAAGGAGACCTTTTCATTTTCCAGAGGCTTCACGCCGTACTCTCTAAGGGCCGCCGTGTATTCTGTATACATGCTTCCGTAGATCTCCGGGTGCAGGCGCATGCGGTACTCATGGTTGCCGTTGCCATAGAAGATCGGAAGTCCGCCCTCCCGGAGCCGCCTTATCAGCTCCAGCGCCGGCGTGAAATCCGCGCCTGGCCTGCCCACCGGCAGATCGCCCGCCACCAGCACCGTGTCCGGTTCCTGGGCGAAAATCGCCTCAGCCAGCCGCTCATTGCCTTCCCCATAGCTGAAATTATGAAGGTCCGCAAGCATAACAAAGACCGGCCCAGTAGAACCGGCCGGAAGCTTTGCTGTATTTATTTCGTATTCAAAAATTTTAAAATCAGACATGCTGTTAGATTACCATATTTCCCCGGGAAATGCAATCTGCAAGAAAATTTTTCATGCCCCGCATCCGAGACCGTAATGTATTTTACCCGTTCTCCCGCTGATATCTCTCATTCATCTTCGCCCGCAGCTCCTCATATACCGCGTGCTTCTCCGCATTTACCGTATACTCCTTGGAGCCTGTACCCTCGCGGATCTTGTCGAAAGCCTCGGCCACGTCGGCGTACTCGCCCATGGTGACGGTGGCTACCATCAGGGCGCCGATGGCAGTACTCTCGGCGTTGTCCATGCGGATGACCGGCTTGCCGTAAATATCGGCCTGCATCTGGTTGAAGGCCTCGCACTTGGAGAGACCGCCGTTGATGAGAATCCTGTGAAGGGGCACATATTTCTCAAAGGAAGCAATGTTATTGCCAATCTCCATGCAGATGCCCTCCAGCAGCGCCTTCAGCATGTCCTCTCTCGTAGTGCCGAGAGTCAGTCCTGCGAACTCCGCAGTGGCCTCGCTGTTCCAGTCCGGCGTGGACCGTCCCTGGAAATAAGGCAGCGCCATGCAGCCATGGGAGCCCGCCGGAATGCCGTTCAGGATATCGTCAAGCTTGCCGTAAAAGTCCGTCTCCTCCCGGAAAAAATTTCGCTTGCACCACTCCATGGCGGAGGTGCAGGTCAGCATATTGGCCTCCAGGATATAGTTACCTGCTGCCGAAGAAGCATTGCATACCACGTCCCAGTCCAGGTTCTCCGGCACTTCCTTACAGGTGGTCAGAAGGAAGCCGCCCGTACCCAACGTCAGGGATACCTGGCCGTCCTTTACCACGCCCTGGCCCAGCATACCGCACTGCTGATCGCCGCCTGCGCTGATAACCGGCGTTCCCTCGGCAAGTCCTGTCTCCTCCGCAAATGCCTTTGTGGTCCGTCCCAGAATGCTGCCCGGCGCGTGGAGCTCGCAGAGCTTTTCCTTATCCACCTCAAAAAGCTCCAGAAGCCGGTCGTCCCACTGGCAGGTCTTCAGGTTCATCAGAAGGGAACGGCTGCCGTAGGTCCAGTCTGTAGCGAACTCTCCTGTCATATGATACACCAGATAATCCGGAATCACGGTCAGCTTGTAAGCCTTCTCATATAAATCCGGCTGATTCTGCCGCATCCACTTCATCTTCGCGCCGGAGAACACCGGATTGACCCGGGAACCGCAGAGCTTGAAGATCTCCCTGTGGTGCTCCTCCATGGCCCTGCACATGGGCACAGTACGCTTATCCTGCCACATCTGCGCGTTGCCCAGGTGATTGCCGTTCTCATCTACCGGAATCACCGAAGAACGCTGGGAGGTAATCGCCACCGCGTCGATGGACTCTCCATGCTCCCCCGCCCAGGCAGCGGACTCCTTTACAATCGCCGTCATATGGTCCTTAAAATCCAGCGGATTCTGCTCCACCCAGCCATGATCCAGGGTAATGACCTGATAGGTCTTCTGCACTGTATGAAGCATTTCTCCATTGCCACGGAACAGGATGCCCCGCATGCTGGAGGTTCCCACGTCTAAAATCAGAAAATTCATTTGTACCTCTTCCCTTCTTCATCTTTATCAATTCATGCCCCGGAAATTCATATTCCGGGCCGTTCCTTACAAAAGCCAGCAGCCGAAACTCTGTTTCACATAATGCAGGTAATCCGCCCGCTCAATCGCTTCCGCCGCTGTAATTTCCACATTTCCAAGCTCCGTGCCGTCCAGATAATAAACCAGCTTTCCGATCTGCTGTCCTTTCTCTACCGGAGCCTCGATTTCTCTTTTAGCATACCACTTTTTTTCGATTCCGGTCAAGTCCTGACCCGTAGTACTCAGATAGGAAAAGGGGGTTCCGTATTCTCCCAGTATCTCCTCTTCCACACCGCCCCGCACGGGTACTGTCACCGGCGGCAGTTCGTCCGTATCCCGGTACAAGGTACACTTGGCATAGCCATAATTCAGAAGGGCTGTGGCGTCCGCAAACCGGCCTTTGGGGTCGGGCGCTGCCATAATCACGGCTATCAGTTCGATGCCGTCCTTTTCCGCCGTGGCTGATACGCAGAACTTCGCCAAACTGGTAGAGCCTGTTTTCAGGCCTGTGGCGTAGGGGTATTGGCGAATCAGCTTATTGGTGTTCGTCAATCCGAACTCTTCTGTTCCTCGCTTCGTGGTGTGGGTGATATTTTCCATCCAGATGGTCGAATAATTATGGATCTGCGGATACTTCGTAATCAACTCCCGGGACATCAACGCGATGTCGTAGGCGCTGGTCACATGCCCCTCTGTATCCAGACCGCAGCAATTGACGAAATGGGTGTCATTCATGCCCAGACTCTTGGCGCGCTCATTCATCATTTCCACAAAGAGGCTTTCCGTCCCGGCCACATACTCGGCCATGGCCACGGACGCGTCATTGGCCGAGGCCACGGAGATGCACTTGATCATCGTATCCACGCTCTGGGTTTCCCCGGCCTCCAGAAACACCTGGGAACCGCCCATGGACGAGGCGTACTCCGAAGTGGTCACTGTATCGTCCAGATGGATTTTCCCCTGGGAAATGGCGTCAAAAATCAGCAGCAGCGTCATGATCTTCGTCACACTGGCAGGAGGCAGCTTCTCATGGGCGTTCTTCTCCAGCACCACGGTTCCGGTGGACGCTTCCATCAGGATCGCAGAAGGCGCCGAGATCCCCAGCGTATCCGCCGGAGCTTCCTCCGCCCAGGCCGATATCACCGGAAATTGCAGCGCCAGAATAAGAGCTACCAGAAGGGACAGGAATTTTTTCATAGTATCACATCCGTGCGTTATCCGATTGTTGTAATCTATGCTTCAATGCATAAAATCAGACCTGCTTAAGGAAACAATCTCATCTGCATCTTTTACTTATCTCTACCATCCGTGATAAGCAGGCATCAAAAAACATTCGGTATGACTGGCAAAATCTGTTTTTCCCGTCCATCACTCCCATATTATCTCTGTGTTTCCGGCACCCTCCCCTGCATATGAAAAAATACTCACATTCTTTGCATTCTGATAAATGATTACAGGAATTCTCTACAAACTGAATTGCATTTCTTTTTTTCTGAATTTCTTCAAAACTATTTTCGTTTAAATTTCCCAAGTTGTACTCATCCAGCACATAGAAATCACAGGGATATACACTTCCATCTGCTTCTACCACATTTTGAAAACTGCAAATTCCCCGTTGCTCACATGCCTCCGGCATATAGCCCAGCAATATGGAAATATAATTTTCGAACTGACGGATATAGGGCTGTTTTCCCTGTTTCAAATCAATTTCCCATAATTCAAACAATTCAATTAAAAAGTTCCCGTATAATTCCGGCGTTAAGGAAAACTCCTTTTCTCCTTGAAGTTTTCCTATGGGATCCAGGCAGGCTATATACTGCTGCCAACAAAATCCCAGCTTTCTGTACTGTTCATAGATGCGTCGGATTTTAGGGGCTGTTTTGCTGTTCACAACGGTCAGTACATTAAATTGTACCCCTGCCTTTTTTAAACATTCTGCCTTTTCCAGGACATGATAATAGGTGTCATTCCCGCTTGCGTCTTTTCGAAAAGCATCATGCGTTGCTTTGATACCATCCACGGATAATCCCACCAGGAAATTGTTTTCCGCAAAGAAATGACACCATTTATCATCCAGGGCATAGCCATTCGTCTGCAACGCATGTTCGATTTTTACCTTTTTTGTATTGTATTTTTCCTCAATTTCCAAAAGTTTTTGATAAAAGTCCAGTCCGGCCAGGGTGGGTTCTCCTCCCTGAAAAGCAAATGTACAGGAACCGTCCGCAAATTCCAGACTTTTCCTTATAACATTTTCCAGCGTCGTTTCTGACATTTTTTTACACATGTTATCGCTGCGGTGTTCCATTTCATCTGCATAAAAGCAATAGGAACACCGCATATTGCATAATCCGGATACCGGTTTTATCATAATATGAACAGGCGGCATTTTTTACCTCTTTTATCTCTTATCGAATTCTTGCTAATTTGTTAATAAAATAAAAAATTTTACCTTCATCTTTTGAATAGAATTTTTTTGCAAGCATTTCAAAATGCTTCCGTTTTACAATGCTGTCTCCTGTCTGCTCCATTACATCCCTTAATGCTGAAAAATATTCTTCCAGACGTTCTTCCCCTATTAACGAAAGCATTCCTATGAAAATATGCTTAGCGTCTGGTTCCCACTGATAGTCCTTCGTAACGGGAAAACTCTCAAAACCCGGTCTTTTCGCGCGTTCGCTTAATACAAGTTCCGGGCTATACACAACATCTTTTTGAAGCCCCAAGCGTTCATATTGCTCATCCGGCGCATCACTTTCCTGCATCTTAGCGATTAATGCCCGGATCATTCTTGCCTCCAGTTCTGCATCATCCAAGGGACAAAGCTGTTCCGGATCCTCCTGCAAATCAAATAACAGATTTCCATACTGGAAAGAATTACAAAAAGTTGCATTCGCCAGTCTGCTCTGAACAGGAATCTTCATGAGACACGCCCCTTTTGTAAAAGAGAGCGGGCCGCATATTTCAATTTCTTTTAATTCCTTTGGCGTAAACAGATTTTCCTGGTGCGCAGGCATCAGGGTATATTCGTTTAGCGGCGTATTTCCTATAGAGGCAGAAGCCCGCATATAAAGATATCTTCCATCTGTAATATTTACGAAAGAACCATGAAAACCAAACAAAGCATAATCTCGAAGCTTTTCATCCGATTTCAATACAGAATTTAAAGATTTTCCCTGCATTTCCTGTTCAGCCGGAATGTCGAAAAAGTCTAACAGGGTCACTGGTATATCTATTGTCTGACATAACGCCTTTCTTCTCTCACCCTGAACCGGAGTTTTCGGATTCCATATAAAAAACGGAATATTTGCCAGTTCATTATAACACGGCATTACCGATTTTGCCCACCAGTCTTTTTCACCTAACAGGAATCCATGATCTGTGTTCACAATCAGCATGGTATCTTTCCACATATCATGCTCATCCATAAAGTCAAGTACTCTTCCTAAATTTCTGTCGCATTGTGATAAGACTGCTGCATATCTTTTTCGTATATGCTCAACCTGTTCCTTTGTCTCCGTTACCGGAGCATAGGGAGGCCAGTCAAAATGAGGTCCTTTATATTCCGGATCGCTTTCCTCCTGAACATCAAAGGGTTCATGTGGTGAAAAGGTCTCTATCTGCAAAAACCAGTTATCATGCTTTTCATTCAGCTTTAAAAATTCAAGTCCATCGTCAAACACACTGTCCATAGGCCATGTTCCCCGTTGACGGTACAATTCCCGATTACACCAGTTGTTCCGCCACCATTCCGGATGGGTAAACTCCCTCATGGTAGGCACATGCTCCGGAATTTGCGGTTCGTCCGTGCGAAGTGCCCACGGATCCGCTTCCTGCCCTCTCTTGCATTCCCAGCTGGAATACATTGTATGGTAGGTACAGCCCCCGGCTTCCCAATAATGTCCATGGTCACTGACCAGTCTGGAAAAAATTCCATGCTCTTTTAAAATCTGCGGCATGGAATTATCAAAGGGCTCCATCGGTCCCCAGCTTCTATGCAGGAAGCTGTATCGCCCGGTATGTAAATCCCTGCGCGCAGGCATACACGGCAGGCTTCCCACATAAAAATTATCAAAACAGGCCGTTTTTTCTGCCAGTCGGCTGAAATTCGGTGTTTTATTAAAATCACACCCATACGGCTCCAAAAAGCGGCGATTCAGCGAATCAAACATAACCATTATTGCCCGCATATTCGTATCTCCTTTTCTATCTCCGCGTCATCTTTTCTTTTTGTATGCGTCTCGCTTCTTTTACGAGTACGATAACCGGAACCGCTACAGCAATTGCAAATAAAACAGTTCCCACCGACATCCGAAATACACATTTACCGAAGCTTTCATAATATACAATCGCGCGGCGCAGATTTTCCTCTACATTTTTGCCCAGAATCATTCCCAGAATCAACGGGGCAATCGGATAACCGTTTTTGTCAAGTATATAGCCCAGCACAAGAAAGCCCATTGTATAATACAAATCAAACGCATTGGAATTCAGACAGAATATTCCGGTAATGCAGAAGACTGCAATATATGGCATTAAATACATTTTAGGTACCTGAAGAATTTTCGCCATTAATCCTAATGTAGACGCCTGATAAAGGAACATAAAAATGTTCGCTACGAAAACTGCCAAAATGATGGTCCGGAATAATACCGGTTGATCAATACTCAATTTAGGCCCCAGAGCGATTCCCTGAACTACCAATGCACCCATCATAACTGCGGTAGCAGTGTCTCCCGGTACAGAAAGTGATAACAGCGGTATCAGCGCTCCACCAGTTGTCGCGTTATTCGCAGTCTCCGAAGCAAACACTCCCTCCTCGCAGCCTTTTCCAAATTCTTCCGGCGTTTTAGAAGCTTTTTTTGCAGCAGCATAAGATACCAATGCTGCCGGTCCTCCACCTAATCCCGGAAGAATTCCTATCACCGTTCCGATAACAGATGAACGAAGCAGCGTTCGGATATTCTTTTTTATACTTTGGAAATCCAACATATGAAAAAATTTCTTTTCCACTTTATTTACTACCGGAATTTCCTTCAGTCTCGCCGCATTATTTATAATCTCCGGAAGCGCGAACACACCGATTACCACTGCTACCAAAGCAAAACCATTTCTCAAATACATGCTTCCGAAGGAATATCTGTATGCAACACCATCGATGGGACTTTGACCTACGCAGCAGGCCAACAGACCGATTCCCAGAGAAATACAACCCTTAATCATATTTCCCTTTGCCAGAACCGTAACCAATGATAAGGCAAGGATACTCGCTCCAAAATATTCCCACGGTCCAAATGTAAGCGCAATTTTTGACAAAAGCGGCGCAAGAATCAGCAGCATAACGGAACTGAAAATACCTCCAAAGAAGCTGGCGAACGCACCTATCGTCAGCGCCCTTGTTCCTTCTCCTCTTTCTGCCATCGGATACCCGTCAAAAACAGTCGCCACCGCCGCTGCCGTTCCAGGGATCTTCAACAACACTGCAGATATAAGTCCTCCCGAAACACCGCCCATATAGATTCCCATCAGAATACATACCGATGGAACCGGATCCATAATCATCGTAATCGGAAGCACCAACGCTATTGCAATTGGCGTATTCAAACCCGGAATTGCTCCGAAAATATTGCCCAACACAACGCCCGTCAAAATCAAAAGCAGACTGGAAGGGTTCAATACATTCTGTAAAACCTCAACAAACATATTTTACTCCTCCTCTCAACCTAACAACGCAGACCAAATTGCTCCCTGCGGCAGTGCTATATGAACAACTTCCGCAAAAAAGAAATTACATCCAAATACAAACGCAACAGCAACCCCATTTCTGACTATAATAGAGCGCATACTTCCGAAATTATCTCTTGTAATTTTATAAAATATATTCATCGTAATCAGCAGAAACAGCATCGTAGAAATAAGATATCCTGCATATCGGAACAGAATCACATATCCAAACAGGGAGAGAAGAAAAAACAGCCTGCTTCCCTGAAACAGCTCTTTAAATACAAATTGTTTTCTGTCCCTCTCCTTTATTACCTGAATTCCACGGATTATAATAATCATAACCAAAAAAATAATTACAATCCGGGGCCACAAAGCGGCCCCGCCAGAAGTATCCAGAATACTGGTTTTAAAGTCAAAACTCATTCCGTAAAACAGAGTACACACTGCTAAAAGCAACGCCAAAAACACTAATTCTCCCATGCCAGTCCTCCATCTTCTGTATGAATACGGTTAATTTAAAATATCTGCAACCGCCTCATTGGTCTTTGTCTGTACTTTCTCACAGATGTTTGCGTAATTTTCCGGGTCTTCACTGCGTGCTCCATATCCCAACGCATTCAGTTCCTTTATACACTCCGGGTCTTCCGAACAGGTTTTGATCAAATCTGCATAGTACTGTACAATCTTTTCATCTGTTCCCTTGGGCATCCACATTCCAAAGGACTGAAGCAGATAATCAAAGTCTGTATATCCCAGGCTCTCCGCTGACGGCAGATCTTCAAATCCGGGAATTACTGTATCATCCTTAGCAAATGCCATCAGCAAACGGAAGTCACCGGACTTCACATACTGGGATAACTGTCCTACACCATCAATGTAGGCGTCAATTCGTCCGCTCATCAATTCCGTCGCTTTATTATTTACTCCAAGATCTGTCATCTTAAAAGCAACATCTTCTTTTTTCTGTATTGCCAGTGCCGCCAGCTGCGGAAGCGTTCCTGACACGGTACCCATACGGATGCTTTGCGGATTCTCCTTAACTGCGGAAATAAAATCTTCATAAGTTTCGTATGGTGAATCTGCTTTAACCGCCAGCGCTACCCAGGAATCACACCACATTGTGACCGGAGTAAAGTCCTCATACGTAAAATCAGCGTTACCAAGCGCTGCCTGCAGATAATATCCGACCGGAACATGCAGCAAAGTGTAACCATCCGGCTCCATCGCTTTTACCTGTTCTGCCGCTACCTGTCCTCCTGAACCGGTAATGTTGCTGACTACCACATTTACGCCCGCATATTTTGACATATATTTCGCGACAATTCTTGCCGGGATATCTGCAGTTCCACCTGCGTCAAAGCCAACGATAAAAGAGATATCCTTTTCCGGCTTAAATGCCTCCTCTTCCTGAGCAGCTGTATCTACTGCCGCTTCTTCCTCAACTGTTTTTTCTTCTGCTGTCTCCTGTTTTGCTGTTTCTGCTTTGCCGCCACATGCACAGACATTCAGTGCCATCACGGCTGTCATTAAAAATACGAGTGCCTTTTTCATTTTCTTACCTCCATACATTTCTTTTACTTTTCAATCCTTTTTGTTACTCCGTTTTTAGTACCTTCTGTTTTTAGTACCTTCTGTTTTAATTACCTCTATCCTCCCTTTCTTTTTCATATTTCAAAAATGAAGCGCTTCATTTTTGAAGCGAAAATTTTATACTTTCTGAACGGTTGCTCCATTTTCCATATATCCTTTTATAAAAATTTTTCTCTGTATGTGCTCTGTCTCACCATTCGTAATCGCCAGAAACATATCCGTCGCCTGCTTCAGCAGACTTTTAAAATCTCGATTAAATGTTGTCAGCTTCTTCGGCGTCATATAATCAGAATAATACTTTCCAAAGCCTACAATCGACACCGTTTCGGGTACACTTACCTGATACTGCATACAGGCGCTGTAAACTCCAATTGCCATAGCGTCATCCCTTGCAAGAATGACCTTTGGAAGCTCCTGATTCCGAATCGCCTGTTCTGCGTACTGGTAACCAATCATTACCTCATCCTCAAGCGTGCTCTCTATCTCCTTAATTTCACATTCCATATTCATTTCCGCAGACCATCGGATAATACCCTTCCGGCGATCCCGAACAGAAGAGATCCCTCGATCCTTCAAATCCAGGAATGTAACCTTGCGATGTCCCATCTTATAGATATACTGAATCATTTCCATGGCTGCGTAATCATTGTCCACAACTGTAAATGGAATATCCACATCCTCCAGATATCGGTTAATGAAAATAATCCGGTCGCGCATCTGTTCCGAAAGTCGACGGAAATATTCCTTATTTTCTGAGGAATAAGGCATAATAAACAGGCAATCCACCTGACTGCTCAACATAATTTCACACTGATTTTTTTCCTCCTTCGCAGAATTATGCGAAGTGGAAAGCATAATCCGATATCCCTTCGATCTTGCAAACTCTTCCATATAACTGAACACTTCTGTCTCTCTCACATCGTTAATGGAAGGAACAATAACACCCAAAAGCTTCGCACTGTCTGAAGCCAGCGCCTTTGCCTGATAATTAGGACGGTAATCCAACTCCTCAATAGCTTCATATACCTTTTTTACATTCTCTTCTTTTACAGACCCTTTTCCGTTTAAAACATTAGAAATTGTTCCAAATGATAGTCCGGTCCGTTCCGCTATCTGCTTATAGGATGCCATACCTTTTATCACCTCCAAAAATGAAGCGCTTCATTCATTGACTACATTATACGTTCCGAATCTGTTTTCTGTCAATTAACAAATATCACAATTATCAATCCGCACTTTTATGCACTTCGCCTTTTTATCCCCCTTATCTCAGCCGAGATAGACCTCTACATTTTATTGTATTTCTCAATGACCTTCATCTCAGCCGTAACAAATAAATAGTGCTTCGGAAACGTTAGCTGATTTTCCGTAGGGACGAGCAGGCTGGCAGCATCTGAAGGAGGCCCTGTTTGAGGACCCTTGGGTCCGAGTTGGCCGGTCAGATGCGTATAAGCCGCCTGCGAGGAGCATGAAAATCTGCGTGTTTCCGAAGCACTATTTATTTGTTACGGCTGTACACAGCCTATAATCTATTTTTCTTTATTCTCTTCTTCCTCCGCATAAGCGCTCTCCCGCTCATCCAGATCGAGATAAGGCACATGGTGCCCCACATACTTGTAAGCCGGACGGATAATCTTGCCCGCATTGACGATTTCCTCGATTCGATGCGCGCTCCATCCTGAGATACGGGAAATCGCGAAGATCGGGGTAAACAGTTCTTCCGGCAGACCCAGCATGCTGTATACAAAGCCGCTGTAGAAGTCCACATTCGCGCAGACAGGCTTTAAGAGTCTGCGGCCTGACATGAGGCAGTCGCCTGCGATACGCTCCACGCGCTCGTAGAGGTTAAACTCCTCCTCCAGGCCCTTCTCCTCGGACAGCTTTCTCGCGTACTCCTTCAGAATCACCGCACGGGGATCAGACTCTGTGTAGACCGCGTGCCCCATACCATAGATAAGGCCTGCCCGGTCAAAGGCTTCTTTTCGGAGAATCCGCTGCAAATAAGACTCAATCATCGTCTCATCCCGCCAGTTGGTCACATGGGCCTTGATATCCTTGAACATCTCCTGCACCTTCAGGTTCGCGCCGCCGTGCTTGGGACCTTTCAGGGAACCTAAGGATGCCGCCACTGCGGAATAGGTATCGGTGCCGGTGGAAGAAACAACGTGGGTCGTAAAGGTAGAGTTATTACCGCCGCCATGCTCTGCGTGCAGCACCAGGGCCACATCCAGCACCTTTGCCTCCAGCTCCGTATACTGGCCGTCCTTTCGAAGCAGACGCAGGATATTCTCCGCTGTGGACAGATCCGGTTTCGGATTCCGGATAATCAGGCTTTTATTCAGATGATAATGACGGTACGCATGATAACCGTAGACAGAATACAGCGGGAACTGGGCAATCAGCTGCAGAGACTGTTTCAGGATATTGTGGATGGAGATATCCTCCGGGTTCTGATCATAGGAATACATGGTCAGCACGCATTTCTGCAGGGTATTCATCATATTGGAACTGGGTGCCTTCATGATAACATCGCGGACAAAGGTCTCCGGAAGCTCCCGGTAGATGCCGATCAAATCAATGAATTCATGAAGCTGCTGTCTGGTGGGCAGCTTTCCGAACAATAACAGATAGGTTGCCTCCTCGAAGGCAAACCGGCGGTTGGCCTCGCCCCGGATCAGATCCTCCACATTGACGCCCTGGAAGTACAGTTCGCCGTCGATGGGAACCCGCTCTCCATCGATATAGCCGAAGGAAACCACATCGGAAATCTCCGTCAGTCCGGTCAGGACACCTTTTCCGCCGGAATCACGCAGACCCCGTTTCACATCATAATCCGCATACAGCCGCACGTCGATTTTTCCGGAACGGCTGCTGTATTCTACCAGCTTGTTAAATTTCTCATCTACCAGCACATCATCTTTCTTCATTTTCTCATATCCTCCTCGGCGTCCGCTTCCGAACAACGGATATCTACACTAAGCGGACATTTTATTCAATTATAGCGAAAAAGTATCTGAATGGCAAGACCAGATTCCCCAGAAAGTAATAATCCCGTTTAAAAAAAGAGGAGCTGCGCAGACAGTCTCCTCTTTTTCGCTGTAAAATTTTCACCCTGTTTTAAGTTTTACTGTCTATTTCAGATGATCCACCGCCGCACGCTCGATAGCCAATCCCTCTGTGTAACGCGCAAGGAACGCGTCAAAGCCCTTTACATCCTCCGGATCCGGGGCAAGGGTTTCGCCCTTCTCGCCTGCGAATACCCGGTTGTTCAGGTAATCGCCCAGACTCTCGCCCTCCTTCTTCTCCTTCATGTAAGCTGCCAACAGCGCGATGCCCCATGCGCCGCCCTCGCCTGCAGTTTCCATGACAGTCACCGGTACGTCCATGGCTGCCGCCATGATGCTCTGGCCCACGCCTTTTGTCTTAAAGAGTCCGCCGTGCCCCATGACCTCGTCCGCCTCTACACCCTCTTCCTTGAACAGGATATCCAGTCCGGTCTTCAGCGCGCCTAGGGCGGTGTAAAGATGTACCCGCATGAAGTTAGCCAAGTTAAACTTGGCGTTCGGGGTGCGGACAAAGAGCGGTCTTCCTTCTTCAAAGCCGGTCAGATGCTCTCCGGAGAAATAGTTGTATGCCAGCAGGCCGCCACAGTCCTTATCTGCCTCTAGGGCCTTACGGTACAGGGTTCCAAAGAGCTCGTTCATATCTACCTTCATGCCGAAGCTCTCGGCAAATTCTTTGAAAAGGCCTACCCATGCGTTCAGGTCGGAAGTACAGTTGTTGCAGTGTACCATACCCACCAGGCTGCCGTCCGGGGTGGTCACCAGGTCAATCTCCGGATGTACCTTCTTCAGCTCATGCTCCAATACGATCATGGCAAATACAGAGGTACCTGCGGATACGTTACCGGTTCTCTGGGCTACGCTGTTGGTGGCCACCATTCCGGTACCTCCGTCGCCCTCCGGCGGACACATGGGAATGCCGCTCTCCAGAGTTCCCGAAGGATCCAGAAGCTTTGCGCCTGCTTCCGTCAGCACGCCTGCCTGCTCTCCCGCATTCTGTACCTTCGGCAGGATTTCGCGAATCTTCCATCCAAAGCCCTTATCCGCTATTTTTGCCTGGAACTTATCCAGCATTTCCTCGTTAAACTGCTTGGTCGCCGTATCAATAGGGAACATACCGGAGGCTTCACATACGCCCAGCGTCTTCTCTCCGGTCAGTTGCCAATGAATGTAGCCTGCCAGCGTGGTCATAAAAGTAATCTCCGGCACATGCTCCTCGCCGTTCAGAATCGCCTGATACAGATGGGCAATGCTCCATCTCTGGGGAATATTGTACTGGAACAGTTCGGTCAATTCCCGGGAAGCCTCACCGGTAATGGTATTTCTCCAGGTGCGGAAGGGCACCAGCTGCTTTCCGTCTTTATCAAATACCAGATAGCCGTGCATCATGGCGCTGATTCCGATGGAACCTACCTTGGTAAGCTCTACGCCGTATTTTTCCTTCACGTCCTCTTTCAGGGAAGCAAAGCTGCCCTGCAGTCCCTTCCAGACCAGACTAAGGGGATAGGTCCAGATGCCGTCGTGTAGCTGGTTTTCCCAGTCAAAATTTCCTACTGCAATGGCTTTGTAGCTGCCATCCACCAGTACCGCCTTGATTCGGGTAGAACCCAGCTCAATACCAAGGGATGTTTTTCCATTTAAAATAGCATCTTTTACTGTATTCACACTCTTAACCTCCACTATTATTCGTGTATTTGCCGTTTCAAAACGAACATCTACTCTATTTATACATCAGTTTGCACAACTCGTCAATGAGAAAAAATAAAAGCAATACAACTTTTTGCATAAAGTTGTATTGCTTTTATTCCTCGCTTTTTTCCTGTCCGCTACTGTTTCAGATTTACATCCAGCTGGTTAAAAGGAATCTCGATTCCGTTTTCATCAAAGGCTGTCTTTATCTTCTCCATCAGATCCCACCGGACGGTCCAGTAGTCCTCTGCCTGCACCCAGCAGCAGATCTTCAGATTCACAGAGCTGTCCGCCAGGTCGTCTACTACAACCATGTTATTCTGATCCTGCAGGACGGCGGGCTGCGCGGCCAGCAGATTCAGGCAGACTTCTTTGGCCAGCTTCAGGTTGGCGGTATAGCCGATACCCACCACAATGTCGATCCGTCTCTTTTCCTCCGCCGTCACATTAATCAGGCTGCTGTTGGAAAGCGTGCCATTGGGAATCACGACCTTTTTATTGTCTACCGTCAGTAAGGTCGTGTAAAACATCTCGATCTTGGTCACCTTTCCTTCCAGGTTGGCGGAGGTATAGATGATATAATCCCCTACCTTGAAGGGCTTGATCAGCAGAATCAGTACGCCGCCCGCAAAATTGGAAAGGCTTCCCTGGAAGGCCAGACCGATAGTCAGACCTGCGGAACCCACCAAGGCCATCACCGAGGTGGTATCCACTCCGATTCCATCTGCCAGAAACATAACCAGCAGAAAATACAGGAGTACCCGGATCAGGGAATCCATAAACTGGGTCACGCCCACATCGGCTCCCGCCCGCTCCATGGAACGACGGACAATTTTACGGACCAGCTTGATCAGTCTGCTGCCCACAAGGAATAAAAGAACGGTCAGCAGAAGCCGAAGCCCGAAGCCGATAGCCACCGGAAGATATTTATCCAGATACTCCTGGGTTTTGCTGATCTGCTGGGTTACGTTTTCTATATTTTCGGTAATCTGTGTCGCAAGCTCCGGAGAGTCCGCGACGGTCGCTAACCATCTCATGCCTTCTTAGCACGTCCCTTCTTTGCTGTCGGTTTTTCTGCTGTCTTTTTTCCTGCCGCCTTCTTTCCCGCCGGCTTTTTTCCCTTCACCGGCAGCCTCTCCTCGGTGCAGGTAAACACCGCCACTCCCATGGGCGGAACTGTGATCTCAATGGAATCCTCGAAGCCGTCGCACTCGGATTTTTTCGACGTCTTCACCCGCTTATTGCGTACGTCGGTACCGCCGAACTTTTCACTGTCACTGTTGAAGATTTCCTTATATTTTCCCTCAAACGGTACGCCAATCTTATGCTTCTCATAAACCAACGGAGAGAAGTTGCATACGACTAACAGTGTCTCTTTCTCGGCTTTTCGAAGGAATACCAGCATATTTTCATCAGCGGAGATATTGTTAATCCACTGAAAGCCCTCGGGGGTGCAGTCGCCCGCATAGAGCGCCGGATGCTCCTTCACGAAGCTGTTCAGCGCCTTCACGAAGCCTCGCATATCGCTGTGATCCTGATACTGCAGAAGATCCCAGTCCAGGCTTTCCTTCTCGTTCCACTCGTCGAAGGTGGCAAACTCCTGACCCATAAAGAGCAGTTTTTTGCCCGGATGCACAGCCATGAAACCGTAAGCTGCCCGCAGGTTATTAAGCTGGGAATCCCGGTCGCCCGGCATCTTGCCCACCATGGGGGACTTGCCATGAACCACCTCGTCATGGGAGAGACTTAAGATAAAGTTCTCACTCCACGCATAGATAAAGCTGAAGGTCAGCTCGCCGTGATGGTAGCCACGGAATACCGGATCATAGTGCATATAACCCAGGAAATCATTCATCCAGCCCATATTCCATTTGAAATCAAAGCCGAGGCCACCCTGGTCAAGATCGCCAGTCACCTTGGGCCACGCCGTGGACTCCTCGGCAATCAGAAGCGCGCCGTCTTTGCGTTTTTTATAGATAGAATTCAGGTGCTTCAAAAATTCAATGGCCTCCAGATTCTCCTTACCGCCATAGATATTCGGAATCCACTCGCCCTCATTTTTACCATAATCCAGGTACAGCATGGAAGCCACCGCATCCATACGGATGCCGTCGGCATGATACTTCTCGGTCCAGAACAGCGCGTTGGCAATCAGGAAGTTCTTGACCTGGGGACGGCCATAGTTGTAGAGCAATGTTCCCCAGTGGGGATGGGTTCCCTGCCGCGGATCAAAGTGTTCGTAGAGGCAGGTGCCGTCGAAGCCCGCCAGGCCAAAGACGTCTTTCGGGAAATGGGCCGGAACCCAGTCCAGAATCACGCCAATCCCCTGCTCATGCAGGTAATTCATGAAATACATAAAGTCCTCCGGCGTACCGTAGCGTGCCGTGGGGGCGTAATAGCCCGTCACCTGATAGCCCCAGGACTCATCCAACGGATGCTCCATAATCGGCATCAGCTCCACATGGGTATACCCCATCTCTTTCACATAGGAAGCCAGCATGGGAGCCAGCTCCCGGTATGTATAAAACTCCCGCTCGTCTTCCCCGTCCGGCTCCGGCTTTCGCCAGCTGCCCAGATGCACCTCGTAAATCAGCATGGGTTCTTTCTTATAATCTGTCGCCTTTCTCTGCTCCAGCCATTTCTCATCGGTCCAGGTAAAGCCGCCAAGCTCGGTGATAATGGAAGCCGTGTTGGGACGAAGCTCCGCCGCGTTGGCGTAGGGGTCGGCTTTCAGCATCGGCAGCCCCTGCTTCGTCTTGATTTCATATTTATAGCAGGCTCCTGCTTTCAGGCCCGGAATAAACAGTTCATGAATCCCTGCTTCTTTTATCTTGATCATGGGATTGCGGCGGCCATCCCACAGGTTAAAATCACCCACCACGCTGACGCGTTCCGCATTCGGTGCCCAAACTGCGAAATAGGTTCCCTCCACGCCGTCGATGGACATGGGATGCGCGCCCATTTTTTCGTAAATCGTATAGTGAATTCCATTGGAAAAGTTTTCCAAATCCTGTTTTGTAAATACCTGCGGTGAGAATCGATAAATATCCTCCATCTCCTGCACCGTATTGTTATCATAGGTAACCCGGAAATGATACGCCGGAATCTTTCTGCCCGGAACCAGCGCCGCGAAGAAGCCTTCCTCGTCCGTTTTTTCCATCTCCACTGCCTTGCCTGTATCTTTTAAGATTACTTCCATCTGAACTGCTGTGGGCAGAAAAGCCTGTATCAAAGTTCCCCCCTTGACTTTATGAGGTCCCAGGATCTCCTGCGGCTCGTCCTCCTCTGAATACACCAGGGCCTCAATCCGCGGCCAGTTCATAAGCTCGTACAACTTCTTGTCCATAACCTTCTCCTCCTTATGCGATAAAACCTGTAACTGTTCAGTACCTGACCAGTTACAATGCAAAATCCATGAGAATCGGCTTCGCCGATGGGATTTTGCACTCCTGAATCACTTTCTTACGCCCTCAGCAGCAAGTGCTTCGGGCTGTACTGAACTTTTTTAGATCAGGCCGTATCTTTGCAGCGCATGATAAATACCGTCTTCCCACATGCCTTCTGTTCGATATTTCGCCGTTTCCAGTACCTGCGTTTCCGCATTGCCCATGGCTGTACCATACTCCACGTACTGGAGCATCTCCATATCGTTGGGTCCATCGCCGAACGCATAGGTGTTCTTTAACGGAATCTCCAGCTCCTCCAGAAGAATCCGGATACCGTCGGCCTTGGAGATATTCTTCGGCATCATTTCCGTATAGGGTTCGTCCTCATAGCGAGCCAGTTCAAAAGCCCGTGAAAGCTCCGGAATCATTCGTTCAAAGGCCTCCATGTCTTTAATAGCCACGGTAATCTTGCAGGCCCGGTCCGTCATCAGTTCCATCTCCTTCAGGCGCTCCGGATAATCGTCTCTCAGCCGCAGCAAAATCCGAAAATAATCGAAGGCGTCGCCATCCATCCGGCAGCTTAAATATTCCGGTCCCTCCAGTACTGCTGTGCATCCGTTTTTTTCCATTCTCGGTACAGTCTGCATCAGCAGCTCGTTGGACAGTAACTCATTGCGCAGCACCTTATCCCCAAATTCCACCCGGGTTCCCGCGCCGCTTATGATGCCGTCATGGGGCAGACAGAGTATCTCCGGAAACAGCGAGGATACGGGTCTGCCGGTACATAGGATTATGATATGTCCATTCTCCTTCAGGCGTTTCAGTCCCTCCACCGCGCTGTCCGGAATTCCCTTTTCAAATTCATAAAGGGTTCCGTCTATATCAAAAAATACGATCTTTTTATCACTCATAGCTTTAGAAAATCCTCCTCAGAAATAATCGGGATGCCAAGCTCCTTTGCCTTCTTATTCTTGGATGAGGAAGAAGTCGTGTCGTTATTGATCAGATAATCCGTCTTGCCGGTGACGCTTCCGGTCACCTTGCCGCCCCGCTTCTCGATCTGATCCTTCAGCTCATTCCGGTTGGCAAAATGCGTCAGACTTCCGGTTACCACAAAGACCTTGCCCTTCAAATCCTGCTCCCCGGATACCTCCTCCTTTACAAGGGTCAGCCGGGAAAGCAGGCGCTCGAAACGCTCCCGTTTTTCCGCGTCCCGGAAGTACTCTGCGAAGCTTCCGGCAATGACTGCGCCGATGCCGTCAATGGCCGCCAGAGCTTCCTCGTCCGCCGCCAGCACCTGCTCCACCTCGTCCTCAAACTGTCTGCATATAAGTTTTGCGCCGGACAGTCCGATATTCGGGATGCCCAGACTGTAAATAACTCTGGCAAGGGTGGTCGTTCTGGCCCGCTCAATGCCAGTCATCAGATTCTCGTAGGACTTTTCCCCGAAACCCTCCATCTCCACAATCTCCGCTTTATGGGCGCTCAGCTTAAAGATGTCCGCGAACTCGTGAATAAAGCCCCGACCGATAAATTTCTCCAATGAAGCCTCGGACAGTCCCTCGATATTCAGGGCGTCACGGCTCACAAATAAGGTGAAGGACTTGATTTTCTTCGCCTGGCATTCCGGGTTCGTGCAGTAGAGGGATTCCACGTCGTTCGTTTTCCGAATCTCCGTGACACCGCCGCACACCGGACAGACCTCCGGGATATCCCGGACGCCGCTCCGGGTCTTATTTTCCGCAATCTGTGGGATGATCATATTGGCTTTGTATACTTCTATCGTATCACCCACGCCCAGCTCCAGTCCCCGCATAATGCTGATGTTGTGGACACTGGCCCGGCTCACGGTGGTGCCCTCCAGCTCCACCGGCTCAAAGATGGCCACCGGGTTGATGAGGCCGGTTCTGGACGGGCTCCACTCGATTTCTTTCAGTGTGGTCTCCCGAATTTCGTCAGCCCATTTGAAGGCCATGGAATTACGGGGGAACTTGGCGGTTCTGCCTAAGGCTTCGCCATAGGCAATGTCGTCGTAGAGAGCCACCAGGCCGTCAGACGGATATTCGTTCTTCTCGATGTGCTCCGCAAACCAATCCATGTTTTCCGACAGGGTCGCACCGGTTACCGCCTTATATTCTACCACATCAAAGCCCTGTTCCTTCAGCCACAGGAACTGCTTCTCCCTGGAATTCTCAAAATCCATGCCCTCGGCCCGCACCAGCGCAAAGGCAAAGAAGTGGACGTTCCGCTTCGCAGTGATCTCATTATTCAACTGACGCACGGAGCCGCTGCACAGGTTCCGGGGATTCTTATACTTGGCGTCCGCCTCGGGAATCTCCTCGTTGATGCGTTCAAACTCGTGATAGCCGATGACCGCCTCGCCGCGGAGCACCAGCTCACCCTGAAACGGAATCCGTAAGGGCACATTTTTGAAGACCCTCGCATTGTTGGTGATGACCTCTCCCACCTCGCCGTTTCCACGGGTAACTGCTTTGAAAAGCCCGCCGTTCCGATAGGTCAGCACGATGGTCAGACCGTCCAGCTTCCAGGAAAGCAGGGTGCGGTGTTCGCCGATCCAGGCTGCAAGCGCATCCCGATCCTTAGTCTTATCCAAGGACAGCATCGGACTCTCATGCCGCTCTTTGGGAAGCTCGCTTAACACCTCGTAGCCCACATGGGCCGTGGGACTTCCGGCCAGCACTGTGCCGGTCTCTTTCTCCAGCGCCGCCAGCTCATCATAGAGCGCATCGTACTCATAATTACTCAGGATCTCCCGGGCTTCCTGGTAATAGGCCCGGCTCGCAGCGTTCAGTTTTTCCGTCAGTTCCTTCTGACGCTTCTTTTTTTCTATATTATTGTTCATGTTCTGTCTTCCTAATTTTTAGAGTCCTTCAGAAGCTCCTGAAGCTCCGCCATTTCCCGCTCACTAATCTTCCGCCAGGTGCCGGGCTTCATGCCCTTCAGTTCGATATTCAGCACGCGGATACGCTTCAGATGCTCCACATGATAGCCAAGAGTCTCACACATGCGCCGAATCTGACGATTCAGCCCTTGCGTCAGCACGATGCGGAAGCTGCATTTTCCAAGTTTTTCCACTTCGCACGGACGGGTCATGGCATCCAGGAGCACCTCACCCTTTTCCACCTTCCGAATCCGCACGCCGGACGCCATCTTCTGTAAAAAGGCGTCAGTCACGGGCTTATTGACCCGCACCAGATATTCTTTCTCGTGATGATTCGTGGAGCGCATCATCCGGTTCACCAAGCTGCCATCGTTGGTCATGAGAATCAGCCCTTCCGAATCCTTGTCCAGACGTCCGATGGGGTAAATCCGGGTGGGATAGCCCACATAATCTACGATGTTACGCTTCTCCCGCTTGTCCGTGGTGCAGATGACGCCGGGGGGCTTGTACACCGCCAGCAGAATTTGCTCCTCTTTCTCCCCGCCCAGGATCGTATCGCCCACCTGGACCTTCTGGCCGGGCTGGACCCGCTGTCCCATCTTAGCCGGGACACCGTCTATCAGCACCTTGCCCGCTTCGATCAGTCTGTCCGCTTCGCGCCTTGAGCATACACCGGCTTCGCTTAAATATTTATTCAGACGAATTTCTTCCATAATTTTCCTCCTGTCCACATCTTTTTACGGACATGAAACTATGAGAAATGTGCTCTGCACATTTCCCAAGTTTTCGCGGCATCTACGTTCCACTTCGGTCGGTGCTGAACAAGCGCCACCGGCGCTTAGCACCGCCAAGGTCCCGTGCAAGCACGGACTTTTGCTCGTTGCCCGCGAAAAAATAGCAGTGGCAAATGGATTTTAAAATCCATTCACCACTGCCTATTATACTGGATATTTCCGCCAGAAGCAAGAAATAGATACGATTAGCAAACTCCCTGTGCCAACATAGCATTTACAACCTTCTCAAAGCCTGCGATATTTGCGCCTACTACATAGTTCTTTGCGTAACCGTAACGCTCTGCAGCGTCTGCTGCGTTGTGGAAGATATTTACCATGATGTTCTGAAGCTTTGCGTCAACCTCTTCGAAAGTCCAGCTCAGACGCTCGCTGTTCTGGGACATTTCCAGTGCGGATGTAGCCACGCCGCCTGCGTTGGACGCCTTGCCCGGTGCGAACAGAAGGCCGTGCTCCTGAATGTACTGGGTAGCCTCCAGAGTGGTCGGCATGTTCGCGCCCTCAGCCACTGCGATGCAGCCGTTCGCAGCCAGTGCCTTTGCATCGTCCAGCAGCAGCTCGTTCTGGGTCGCGCACGGCAGAGCTAGGTCTACCTTTACGCTCCATACGCCGCGTCCCTCATGGTACTCAGAGTTCGGACGATACTTCTTGTACTCGGTCAGACGGGCACGATTTACCTCTTTGATCTCTTTCAGGGCTGCTACGTCGATGCCTTCCGGATCGTATACCCAGCCGTTGGAATCACTGCAGGTCAGAACCTTGACGCCCAGCTGAGTTGCCTTTTCAATAGCGTAGATAGCTACATTACCGGAGCCGGATACTGCAGCGGTCTTGCCTGCGATATCGATGCCGTTTGCCTTCAGCATCTCCTGTGTGAAGTACAGAAGTCCGTAGCCGGTAGCTTCCGTTCTCGCAAGGGAACCGCCGTAGGAAAGTCCCTTTCCGGTCAGAACGCCCTCATAGAGACCGGTCAGTCTCTTGTACTGGCCATACATATATCCAATCTCTCTTGCACCGGTTCCGATATCGCCTGCCGGAACGTCGGTGTCTTTGCCGATGTGTCTGTAAAGCTCTGTCATGAAGCTCTGGCAGAATGCCATAACCTCACGGTCAGATTTGCCCTTCGGATCGAAATCAGAACCACCCTTGCCGCCGCCGATGGGCAGTCCGGTCAGGGAGTTCTTGAAGATCTGTTCAAAGCCCAGGAACTTGATAATGCCCACATTTACGGACGGATGAAGACGAAGGCCTCCCTTATACGGTCCGATAGCGCTATTGAACTGTACACGGTAACCTACGTTCACCTGAACCTGTCCTTTATCGTCTACCCACGGAACACGGAACTTAATCTGACGCTCCGGCTCAACTAGGCGCTCCAAAATTGCCTCTTTGCGGTACTGCTCCTCATGCGCTTCCACTACCGGACGCAGAGACTCCAGAACCTCTTTGACTGCCTGATGGAACTCCGGTTCGCCCGGGTTCTTTGTAACAACCTTCTCAATCACTTCATCAACATAAGACATTTTTCGTTTCCTCCTCGTGTGTTTCCCTTTTATTTTTAAGTACAAAAAAAGGCGTCCAAAACAGAAACGCGAAATTCTTTTCTCACGCTTCTTTTTGACGCCTTTGTCGAGGTTTATTATGCCACCGCAGCACTCTTTTTGCAAGCGTTTTTTGTAAAAAATCCAAAAATTTTTTCATGACGTTCTTTTTTTGCTTAAAATTTTATCGTTTTAAACTGAGCCATCGCTACTCGTCCAAATAATTTTTCAGGCACTCGATATTCTTTTCCTCAAAATCCATCAGTTCTTCTGCCAGCTCACAATACTCCCGCTTCGCCTCCTGATTTTTCTTCACGGCCTTCATCAAATCGGTGATTCCCTTCGCGTTTCCTTCGATCATCAGCTCAGCCACATGTCCGGTGCTTGTATTCAGAAGTGTTCCGGCCTGCAGTGCCGTCCAGCTGGCCGCCTTTTCCACCGCCGAAGCGCCCTCCGGACGTTCACTTGCCTTTCGGATTTCTTCCGCCGCCTTATCCTCGAAAGCCAAAAAATGCACGGCCTGCCGGTTCAAATCCAGGGCCAGATCGTCGTCGTACACCTTACTGATGACTGTATTAATGGTCTCCACTCCTTTTCGACTGCTGCGGTACGCCTCGTTCAGCACCGCCAAATCCGCGTTCGTAAGCATAAAAAAATCTCCTTTCCATAAGCGAAAGTCCGCCTGGGCTTTCGCTCATAGAATGTGGAGATTTTTAAAAAATATACGTTTGTCTTGCGGCTTTGCTTACTCCAGGTACTCAGTCATGCAGTAGCACTCTTTGCCGTTATAGCTGATCTTGCTCCAGCCGTTATCATAACTCTCGATCTGTGTAACGCTTTCTCCCTGATATGCAGTACCCAGATATTCCGCGTCGGTGCTTGCGTCCGCACGGAGACGTACGCTCTCCTTGAACCGGGTCGCACGGTTCTGGGCGGTCGCGCTGCCTGTATCCTCAGCCGGTGCCTCTTCCTGAGCCGGTTCTTCCTGAACCTCCTCCTGGTTTTCCTCGGCAGGCTGCTCTTCCGCATTCTCCTCCGGCGCCGCTTCTTCGGTATTCTCCTCAGCTGCTGTGGAATCCTGCGCAATCTTCAGATAACGTTCCTCCTGCTTCGCAAGATTCTCGTCTGCTGCCTTGGCTTCCTCGTACTTGGTCTTAACCTCCTCACGGAGCGCCATTACATCGTCCTCCTGAGCTGCCTTTTCCACATACGCGTTCAGCTCATCGCTGGCCTCGCCGTTGAAAACAACCAGATTACCCTCGTCGTTGGTGTAGACATACAGCGGGGAAAGTCCCGGCGCCGGGGTATCGATCTGTGCGAACTTCAGCTCGTAATATACAAATACCAGATAGGAACCATCCTCCAGGCCCTTCTTGGTGTAACAGGAGATATTCTGATAGCCTTCTACCAGATCCTTGGAACGAAGGATACGGTTCTGCTCCTCCTCGCTGATCTGATCCTCTACGGACGCCAGACCATCCACATCGCCTGCGGACATGTAATCATAATACTTCTGCACCAGGTCATTGACCTCCGGGTACGCGTCCTGCTCCAGCTGATTCGCTTCTTCCAGGGCTGTTTTCTCCGCCGCCTCTGTATCCTGCACTGCGCTGGTCATCACGGTTCCTCCCTCAGCAGCGTTTTCCGTCTTCTTACTGCTACTGCTGCTGATGACGCTGGCTCCTGCGGCAATCACGAGACAGGCTGCGATACAGCCTACGGCCACCTGACGCTTATGCTCGTTTACCCAGGCGCTGAAGTTCTCCTTGTCAAAAAGTTCTTTTATATTATCAAATTTCATAGTTGCCTCCAAGCAGTTTTCACTTTGTAACATTTTCGTAACAAATCGATTGTAACAAACTTGAGCCAAAAAGGCAACCGTAAATTGTGATAAATTTGTGAAATTGTGTAACGCTTTTCAAAAATCAATCATTTCCAGGCGTCTTGTCTCTTCCGAATAGAGATAAACCGTATCCGACAGTACTTCTGTACTGCGCACCTGGGTCCGGTTCATTTCCTGCACCAGGGCGCACAGCTCCCGGCTGTCGCCCACTGCGGAAGCCGGAATCAGAATCACTTCGTGGACGCTGCTGGGAATCAGATAATAGCTTTCCTCCAGCCGCCGGAAGCATTCTCCCAGGACTCCGTCGTAGAGCAGGCAGGCCGCCCCAAAGGATTTCCGGCTATTGGTCAGCACATACATGGGGACGCCTGCGTATTCCGGCTCCTGCTTTCCTTCCGACAGCTCGTAAATCATATCCTCCATGCTGACCAGTCTCTTTGGCAGCAGTTTTTCCGTATTCTCCTTCGCCGCCTCATAGAGCCAGGATGTATTTTTGCCCCAGAGCTCCAGATGGCTGTTACGAATCAACACTGTGGCATGTCCCACAGGCGTATCCGTCAGCAGGCTGTAGAATATCACTGCCAAATCGAGAAAGGGCAGATGGGGAATCTCCTGTAAAAGCTCCCGGTTTTTCTCATAATTGATGAGCCGATAGGCCACCGTGGGCCGCACCCGTTCCGGTTCCCGGAAGAAATCCACGTCAAAATGCTCCTCAAAGTCCGAATCTTCACAGCATTCCAGAATCTGATCACAGATCCCCCGAAGGGATCTACCGTCCAGATACTCCCTGTAATAGGAATCCAGATAAATCATGGGCGCTACCCGTTTCCCCTCTTTGCGTACTGAGAGTCCGTCCATGATGATTCCATTGTTTTTCTCCAGTGGAATCAGCTGCAGTCTGGTTCCGCCGGGCAGAGATTCACGAAGGAAGCCTGTCACGGAACCCACAAATTCCTGATAGTTCATAATATTTTCCTTTCTTAACTGCGTTTCGTATGCTTCTCTTTCGTGTTTTTATCTTTTTTTCGTTCCCGGGGAAGGATGCAGCGATTCGCTGCCGATTTTGAAGATGCCCTCATTATACTGGAAGCTTTTTCCTTTTGCAAGAGTTTTATGAAAATTTAACTTTTGGAACTTTTTTCATTTTTTACTTGCGTCAGCGAAAGATTTGTTGTAATATAGATTGGTAGCTGATATGCATCTGTAGCTCAGTGGATAGAGCACTGGCCTCCGACGCCAGGTGCCGCTAGTTCGAATCTAGTCAGATGCACTTCATTATACGTTTTCCGCGCCGCTGTCCTTCGGGATAGCGGCGCGGTTTTTTGCTCTATAGGACATACCCTATCGAATAGAATCCCAGACATAAAGAGGAGTCCCGCGTTCCGCGAAACTCCTCTTTTTATATGAACTGACTTTATTACAATCTAATAACTTAGACTCTGGACAGATACTCGCCTGTACGGGTATCGATCTTGATCTTGTCGCCCTGCTCTACGAACAGCGGTACGTATACAACTGCGCCTGTCTCTACAGTAGCCGGCTTGGTTGCGCCTGTAGCTGTGTCGCCCTTGAAGCCCGGCTCGGTCTCGGTGATCTCCAGCTCTACGAAGAGAGGCGGCTCAACCGCAAATACGTTGCCATTGTAGGAACATACCTTCACCATCTCGTTCTCTTTTACGAACTTCAGAGAATCTCCGATATCATCCTTGTTCAGAGCGATCTGATCGTAGTTCTCGGTGTTCATGAAGTTGTACAGGTCTCCGTCGCTGTACAGATACTGCATCTCTACACGGTCGATTCTTGCTGCCGGGAACTTCTCGGTCGGACGGAAGGTCTTCTCAACCACGCCGCCGTTGATGATGTTCTTCAGCTTTGTTCTTACGAAAGCTGCGCCCTTACCCGGCTTTACATGCTGGAACTCCATGATCTGATATACGTTGCCTTCAATCTCAAGTGTAACGCCGTTTCTAAAATCTCCTGCTGAAATCATTCTTAAACTTCCTCCTAATGTCTTAAGCGCAGCCTTCTGCGCATGAAAATTGAACTTGTAACTGCTCGCACACAATTACCTAAATTGTATTCTATAATAAAACTTCGGCTTTTTCAAGCCTTTTTCTGCGCGCAGCCTATATTTCTATCAATTCCTTCGGCGAATGAGTCAAATTGCGGACGCCATTCTCTGTGAGAACCACCATATCCTCGATGCGGACGCCCCCAAAATCCGGGATGTAGATACCGGGCTCCACGGTCTCAACCATGCCCGCCTGCAGCACATGTCCGTCCTTGGGCGACAGGGCCGGCTTCTCATGAATCTCCAGTCCCACGGAATGCCCCAGGGAATGACCAAAATACTGCCCGTAGCCCGCCTTCTCTATGACGTCCCTGGCCAGCCTGTCGCCCTCGGCGCAGGTCATGCCCGGGCGCAGACCTTTTAATGCAGTCAACTGTGCCTTCAGCACCACGTTGTAGACCTCTTTTTGTCGCTCGCTTGCTTTTCCAATGACCACGGTACGGGTCATATCTGAACAATAACCATGATATTTACAACCGAAATCCATGGTCACAAAGTCGCCTGCTTCCAGCTTTTTCTCTGAAGGGACCGCATGGGGCATGGCGGAATGGTAACCGGACGCCACGATGGTATCGAAGCTGGTTCCCTCTGCTCCGTGGCTTCGCATATAATATTCCAGTTTCGCTGCGATTTCCAATTCCGTAACGCCTGCTTTCAGTTCACCCAGAATATAGGAAAATGCCGCGTCGCCGATGCTCTCTGCCTTCTCCATCCACTGCAGTTCCTGCTCATTTTTCATCACCCGAAGCTCCGACAGGCTGTCTCCCAGCATCACCCAGTGCTCCGGTCCAAAACCCGATTTCTTCCAGAGGCTGTTCCAGGTACCGTAAAGCATGGCATTTTCCTCAAAGCCCAGGCGCTCCACACCGTCTTCCCGAAGAAGCTCGCCGAGCATCACGCCATAGCTCCGCTCCCGGCTCATGGTCCAAACCGCGCAGTCCTTCCCTTCCTCTTCCGCCTGCAGGGTATAGCGGCTGTCCGTCAGAATCACTTTCCGCTCCGGAGTCAGGTACAGATAACTCTCCGTGCCCGCAAAGCCGCTGAGATAGCGGATATTGGCTGGAGAGGACACAAGCGCCGCGTCCACCTTTTTTTCCTTTAAAAGCTCCGATATCTTCTCTGCTGTCATTTCTTTGCTTCCCTTCTTTTATAGAAAAACAGCACAATCTTTTCCAGATAGCGCTTCAACACAATCTGAATCTCCTCATGGGGATCGATGGGTTTTGTGAGAATCGAGTACATGCCCGTCCGGTTGGCCCCCCATACATCGGTGAAAAGCTGGTCGCCGACAAACAATGTATTGGTCTTATCTGTACCCATGCGGAGCATGCCCTCCTCGTAGCCCCTCCGGCTTGGCTTGTCCGCTTTGTATACAAAGGGCGTCTCCATGGCGTCCGCGAAAGGACGCACCCGGGGTTCCTTGTTATTGGAAATGAGACAGGTGGCAAAGCCCATCTCGTGAAGCCGCTGAAAGAGCTCCACGCTCTGTGCGGTAGCGGGAGCTCCATGAGGTACCAGGGTATTGTCCACATCAAACAGGATGCCGCGGAAGCCCCTGCGATACAGACCTTCAAAATCAATTCCATAGGTGGAATCTACATATTCTTTCGGGTAAAATGCCTGAAACAAAATCATTTCTCCTAACTCATTTACTTATCTAACATCTTTTTCAGCTCGCTTAAGAAGGTATTTACATCCTTAAACTCCCTGTATACAGAGGCAAAGCGCACGTAGGCCACGGAATCCAGATCCTTTAAGCGATCCATGACCATCTCGCCGATGACAGAGCTTGGAATCTCCCGCTCCTCCCGGTTGAAAATATCACTCTCGATGCCGTCTATCATGGCATTGATGTTCTTTAAGGGCACCGGCCGCTTGTGGCAGGCTCTTAAGATACCGTCCTCAATCTTACTTCTGTCATAATGCTCCCGGTTGTTATCCTTCTTTATTACCATGACCGGAATCGTCTCGATCTTCTCATAGGTGGTAAACCGCTTGCCGCATGCGTCGCAGAGACGGCGGCGGCGGATTGAGCTGTTGTCGTCTGCCGGTCTTGAATCAATCACGCGTGTATTTTCCTGACTGCAAAATGGGCACTTCATTCCATTATCCTCCGGTTTTTTGATGGTTCCAGTATAGTACATCTTCTGGTTTTATGTCAATCATTGTCATAGGAAATGATAAGAAATCGCCGGAAAAAGATTTTTAAGCTTCTGCACATCTCCGTTTCTATTGCATAAAATAATTTAAGAAACTTTCTTCCGGGAGCATCTCATGACCTTCTGCGAACTGCGTGAAAAAGATGTGATTAATATCCATGACTGCAAGCGCCTGGGCTGTGTATCCGATCTGGTCTTTGATCCAAAAAACGGCTGTATCCTGGCGTTACTTACCACCACCAGCGAAAAGCTCTGGGGCTTCCTGGGGAAAGAAAATGAGTGTGAGATTCCCTGGTGTAAGATCCGGCAAATCGGGCCGGACATTATATTGGTTGATATAGATGAAAAGCTGCATAGACAGCCATAAAGAATGGCCGCAAAAAGGAACTGTATCCAAGTTCTATTCCAGTTCCTTTTGTACGCTTTCGCTATTCATTTTCACATTGGCTATTTTCTCTTTACCCCATGGGAATCTCCTTCGGCACCCAGATCCGGCTGCCCTCGTCGATGCCCGGCTGGGTCATCCGCACCCGGATGGTTCCGTCTGGGAACTCATAATTTACCCACACATCGCCGCCATCCGCGTCTTCCGTCTTCCCTATGCCGCCGGACACGTGCAGAGTCGTCTCCAGTGCCTTCACCGGTGTGGAAAATGCTTCCCCATAATAGGACTCTGCCACATCGTTCTTCACCAGATAGGAAGCGAAGCTGGAATCCAGATCTGCCGTTTCGTCCATGGGCTTCAGATAATCCGGCTGCCACATCCGGTAAGCCTCCTCAAATTCTGCAGCACTGGTGATATCATCGTAATATTTCGTTTTCCAGGCCGTCACACGGTAGGTATCTCCGTTCTTTTCCAGTGTAATATAATCCTTCCAGGACCACCACAAAGGATCGCTGGTCATGGACGGATAGGTAATCTCCGCATCTGCGCTGCCGTCTCCAATGCTCAGGCTGATGGTCGGGCCGTCTGCCGGAAATGGGCTGGATACGCCCATGGTCTTGGTCCCGTCTTCCAGCACCTGGATACCCAGGTCGTCACTGTGCTGCAGCACCGGACTTAACAATTCCCAGACGGTATCCGCGTCCCGATTGCCTGCCGCTTCCGCGAAGGTTTTTACCACCTCGTATATTTTTTCCTCATCACCACCCAGCTTCAAATTTTCACCGGATACAAAGGAAGCCGTATCATCTCCACCGCTCAGTTTTCCGGCCAGAAAAATGGAGGTAGGACCGTCCGCGCCGCCGATGATATCCTCGTCGAAAGTCGAAGCCGGATTGGACAGGCAAAACCAGGCTGCGCCCGCCACCAGCGCCACGGCCGCCGCCGCGATTCCCGCTCTGGTCTTTTTATACCGGAGAATATTCTTAATCCGGCTCTTCACGGAATTCTCTCCAAATGCCACCGACGTACCAGTCAGAAACGCGCCCGGTGCGGAAAGCTTCAGCAAGAAGGTACTGTAACGCTTCTTTTCCTCTGTCCCCAACTGTTCCAGCACCTGTTCATCGCAGGCCATCTCCATATCCCGGGCCAGCAGTATAAAGGCCAGCCACAGCAGGGGATTGAACCAGTGTACCACACATACCAGCCAGGCCAACAATTTTACCCGGGAATCCTGATGCCGCTTATGGGTCTTCTCATGCGTCAGTACCAGAATCCGTTCTTCTGATGTAAGTCCTGCCGGGAGATAAATCCGCGGCCGGAAAAAGCCCATCAGGAAGGCAGAGCCTATCCAATCTGACTCATAGACGCCCTCTTCCAGCTTCACTGCCAGAGCAGTCTTCCTGCGCAGCCGCAGCCAGGAAAACAGACCGTAAAGCAACACCACTGTCACGCCGCCCAGCCAGATTCCAAACAGGATATTTTCCAATATAACCTCTGCTCCTGCCTCCGTTACCGTCGCCGCATTTACAGCCGCAGCGCCCTTTCCATCGCTCAGTGCGCTTCCTATGCGCTCCAGCACTGCTGTTATCCTTGCGCTCTGGTATCCGGCCAGAGTAAAGGTCATTCTGCCACCTGTCGAGTGAAAGCCCGGCACTCCATTCAGAATCCGGTAAAGACTGAAAGGCGACTGAAATGAAACCGAACACACCGCCCGGAAGAAGACCGGCAGCCACAAAAACGTCAGATATCGCTTGGGCAGCCGCGCCAGAAGCACCCGCACCGCCAGAACCAGCAGAACCGCCAGTGAAGCAGCCAGAGTCAGATTCCCTAATACCGTCATAAAGTCCGTCATCTCATATCCTCCCCGTCTTCCTGATAAGTGTCAATCAGCTGCTTCAGTTCCTCAGCCTCTTTCCGGCTGAGCTTCTTCTCTCCCAGGAATGCTGCCACAAAGCCCGGCAGAGAATGGTCAAACCATTTTTCCACCACAGCCTGGCTCTCGTAACGCTGCACAGTCTCCTTCTTTACCAGGGCTGTCACAGCCCCATTCTCATTTTTCAGAATTTTCCGTTCTACCAGCTTTCGAAGCACTGTGTAAGTGGTCGATTTCTTCCAGCCCAGTCTCGGCAGGCATTCCTTGTAAAGTTCTGTGGAGCTTAAGGGCTCCTTTTCCCATACAATCTCCAGCAGACGGTATTCCGCGTCGTATAACTTTAAATCTTCCATTGAGATTTTGCACCTCCATATCTTTTCCATGTTATATAGTCTATCACTTTAAACCGGTTTATCTAATTAAACCTTACCATAAACAGCTGCACCTGTCAATCTGCCAATTCTTAAGTTTTTCTTTCTTTTCCGGATCTGAAAAGGACGAAAAACCTTTCCGGCTTTTCGTCCCACTACCATATCCGCTATCTATACCTCCAACAGCTCGATTTTCTGCCCGATATACTGTCGCACATCGTCCTTCTCCATTCCCAGCACGACAGCCAGCTCCGCATACAGATGCTCCTCCGCCGTATGGAAATACCGATCGTCCACCGTAGTGGCACGCTTGCCTTCCGCCTCACGCTTCCGGCTCCGGAGATAGGAGGTCTTGATAATCCGGATCCATTCCCCCGGCTTACCGCTTTTGATGGCTTCTTTGTAAAGGCGCTCCCGTTCCTTATCGTCTGTCTCCGTCAGTTCCTCAATCTCCGGAATCCGCTCCACCAGCGCTTCCGCCTCTGCCTTATTCATGACGGCCCGCATGGCGATTTTACTGTTGTCCACCGGTGTGAAAATGGTGTTGCCCTTCTGAAAGCAGGGGCGAAGCACATAGTAAAGCTTCTCCCCGGAGGCTCCCTTCATCTTCATTCCCGTAATCTCTTCCACCAGACACACGCCTGTCGTTCCATATACAATATAGCCGCCTTTTTCAAACATGAGAAACCTCCCTCTTATCATCAGTCGTTCTACCTTTCACACAAAAAAACCGCGCGCAGTCAGCGAAACGGTTTATTAGCTACTATATTTTAATATTACCAGAATATTTTCTGTTTTTCTAATGTTTTTTCGTCTGTTTTCTGTTTTTCGTGATTTTGCATGATACACACGGATCCGTTTTTGTGCGTTTTTTCCATACTTTTGCGGCTCGGGGACGTGAAAAAGGCAGGTCGGCCTTGCAGCCTCCTGCCCTTTTCTTCTGTCCCGTATGTAAAGTCTTGTTATGGAAATATGATAGAACTATCTTTTTTATACCAGCTCTTTCACGATGGCCAGCAGCTTCTTCACATCCTCAATGCGGGTGTTGCCGGTAGCCTTGTCGATAATAGAGGAGTATACGTGCGGAATCACCTTCTCTACGCCGGCGTTCAGAACGATCTCCATGATCTCGCGGAAGTTATCCAGGTCAATACCGCCGGTCGGCTCCATGATGAAGTGGTTTCTTGCACAAGCCTCAGCTACAGCCTTCATCTCATCCTTGCACTTCAGTCCGCCCATGGGGAAGTACTTGATGGAGTTTCCGCCCATCTCCTTGATCATGGCGATAGCGGTATCTACCGGAACGATAGCCGGCTCTGCGCACTCCTTGGACAGCGGGCCTGTGGAAATCTTCACGTAGCCAACCTTGCCGCAGGGAGCGCACATGGAGTTCAGATGAATCTCATCCGTTCCCAGGTTCGCTCTGGTCCAGCCTACAGCGCAGAATGCCTGGTTGAAATGATTTGCCTTTACTTCCTTTGCGATCTCAGCTACTGCTCTCCACTGCGCCGGGTTTCCGCCGCCCAGACCTACGGAAAGGTTGCCCTCCAGCACGTCCATGTACTTCTTCATATCTTCTACTGCGCTCGGTACATCCGGATAATTTGCGGACAGAACGCCTACAGCCACATACTTCTCAGCTGCCTCGTAGATCTCCTTTGCGTTCTCCAGGCTGCCGCCCAGTACGTTTAAGCATACTCTGCCATTATAATAATTTAATCCCATTTTTATGCCTCCATAATCTCTTTCAGTTTCGCAACAATCAGTTCCTTGTCACCCTCCACCAATGGTCTCGGGTCAAAATCCAGACTTCCCAGGCTCATGAACTCGGTACGGCAGCGGATGGTCGGGGTACCGGCCTTCAGCTTGCCCTCCAGCTCTGTGGCGGTCATGCCGGCCTTCTCCGGGTCAACGAATACACGCGCACGGAAAATCGCCCGTCCGGCCTCGTCCTGAATCTTCTGTGCCTTCAGGTTCGGGATCTGGTTGATCTCGTCCACCAGCCAGTCCACAATCTTGACATTCTTTTCTACTTCAGCTTTCTTGTCCTTGTTCTCATACTGCTCCAGAGCTGCCAGCAGTCCCATGATGGCCTCTTTTCCCACCTTCATGGCACGTCCTACACCGTGATACTGCTTCTTAATATAGGAAATGAGCTCTTTCTTACCGGTGACAAAGCCGGATGTAGTTGCTTCCAGAGCCTTGGCACCGCTGTAGCATACCAGGTCAGCGCCCATGGCGATGTACTTGCGGAAATCCTCTTCTGCGGCCGCGTCTACCATCAGCGGCAGATTGTGACGATGGGCAATGTCGATCATGGTCGGCAGATCCAGCATACCCTTCTGTACGCAGTGATGGCTCTTTACATAGAGCAGCGCAACCGTCTTCTCATTGATTAACTCTTCCACATCTTCTACAACTACTTCCGTCGCGCAGCCTGCCTCCACGGGCACGCCGCCGCCCAGACGCAGCATGGTCTCGATGGGCGCGTTAAAATTGATGACATGACCCTTCTGAAGAATAATCTCATTGGCCAGTCCGGTGGAATCCGGCAGACGATCCATGATTGTCTTCTTTCCCTTGGAAATCATTCCTGCTACAGAAAGGGCAATGGCCGCGGACGCGCATACGGTGGGGCAGCTGTCCTCTCCGCCTGTATACTGAGAAATAATTTCTCCGGCTTTGTCAAGTAAATCTTCTACTACTACATAAGACTGTCCGCCCGCTACGGCTGCCTTGGCCACCTTGTCGCTGATGGTGGAGACGCCCAGCACCGTCACGCGGCCGCTGGCGTTGATCACGCGCGGAAGTCCGATTTCTTCATAAACTGTCATTTTTCTCTCCTCCCGAATCTGCGACGTTTTTCTTTTCCGCCCCAGTTCGGATTTCATTTCGCACTTTCTGTCAAGTTTAAATCCAGGCGCAGGAGCTTTTTGCTCCTGCACCCATATGTTTTTTATTAATGAATAAAGATACCGCCCAGAATCATAGCGCCCAGGATGGCACCACCGGTCATCTCCTTGCCCCACTTATAGAAGATAGCGGAACCAATAATCGCTCCCAGACCTGCGTATACATTGTAGCTGGTAGCTGCCAGTACGATAAGCGGAGCCAGGTAACGTCCTGTGGCATTTCCTGCGCCCATCATAACGGAGGTTCCGCCTACTGCTACGCCCTCCGGCATCAGCTTACGAACCAGCATAACGATTCCGCCAATCACCAGACCGATGACAGCTCCTGTAATCAGCGCGGTAAAGAAGTTGGTGAACGGCAGCTTCCATCCCATGGAAAGGAACAGAGCCGGCAGACCGATACCTACGCCGGTCTGCAGGGAACCGCCGATATCCATCAGACCTACCAGGGGGCCTTCCAGAATACGCGCAATCAGGAAGCCTGCCGCAAATGCAGCCGCTGCTGCGTAATCGCCTGTGTCAATACCGTCTCTCAGCATAGCTACGATTGAAATATCATTGAATGCGCCTGTACCGAAACTGATATACATATAAGTTCCTGCAAAAATTGCCGCGGCGGCTCCAATTACCAGAAGGATAAAGGTGCTGTCCTTCATCAGAAACTCATCCATTTTCTGACCAAATGTTCTCTTGTCTTCCATCTTTCTCTTCCTCCCTAATTAAAACTTGCCAAAGAAGCCTCTGAAGTATGCAATGGCAACGAACAGAATTACAACGATGGCGATCAGAATCTGAACAACCTTGCTCTTGTAACCGTTCTCCTCAGCAGACTTACCGATCAGGATACCAAGTACAACACCGGGAGTCGCGTTACCGGTAATCAGCGCGGATACGCCGCCCAGAACAGTACCCCACATACCTGTGGTCTTACCGGCATCCATTGCTGCCAGCCAGAAGATTGCAGGCATGACCGGGTTAATCAGCCAGGTAGTAGCCGGTCCAAGTACCTCGGAAGCGATCAGGGAAAGCTTCTCCGGGATGATGCTTGCCATGGTGTTCAGGAAGATAACGACCAGAGCGCCTACCACAGAACCAGCCATCATCATCTTGCGCGGATTCTGAACAGTCTCTTCTACCTTGTTGTTTTTAACAAGCAGGGCAGCGGCACTCCAGTTCGGCACAATACGATGCATAACATCCTGTGTCAGGGAACCTGCTGCTACTGCGGAAGCTGCAGCTGAGAAGAAAAATCCCAGACCAAAGGAAAAGTGTGCAATCGGGTCGCCGTTGCAGGCATTCAGCTCACCTAAGGTACGGAATGCACCCATGGACTGAACCTCCGGTGCATGGAACATACGGGCCGCACCCGCTGCGATGCATCCGCCACCGATGATACCGATGATTGCGGAATAAATGATAATCTGTAACATGTTAAAAATCCTCCTTCGTGATTTTAAGATATTTCACTCTTACCACAATCCTCGCGGTAATGGTAAAAGTCATCTTTTCTCTCGGCATGAAAAGAAACATAAAACGCTCGGTCTCTTTCTGAACCTGTACCTCATCGAAGTACACTTCTTTTGCTTCCATCTGAACGATGGGATAGGATATCTCCTGGAAAATCTGCTTACGCATCAGCTGAAACAGATTGCCTACCGCATTTTCCAGGGAGCCGCCGGTCATGGTGAGGATCATCTCATGATCCATCTCCTCCAAAAGCTGTTTTCCATTAAAGGTATCGATTCGTTCTGCATTCTTTCCAAACATTTTTACTCTTCTCCGTGTACTTCACGCCATGCCTGTACGACACGCTCACCCAGTTCCTCTGTGTCCATAAAACCAAGTCCGACTGCCTGGCAGCCTTCCTTCACTGCTGTGCATGCAGCCTCTACGGAACGAAGAGAGTATTTTGCCTTGTAGCCGTACTTGTTCTGAGCTGTCAGAGCGCCTGCTCCGCCGCTTCCGCAGAAGCTGATACCCAGATCCGCGTTGTTTTCCTTCATCACGTCGCCAAGCTTCATATCTGCTGCCATGCCCGGGATTACAATCGCCTTACCTCCGGCCTTCTCTACGCCTCTTGCTACCGCCTGACCTTTGCCCATGCGGTGGCCGATTACAACTAATACTTCTTTCATCGAGTGTTTCCTCCTTCTCCTGTTTCTTTATTGAACGGCTGACGCCGATGCAATCGCCATCTCCATGTGGGTTCCCACAAGGAATACTTCACTTTTGTCAATGGGCACGCCATGGGCCTCGAAAAGCGGGTCTACAATCATGTGGGCATATTTCCATGCCTCTTCGGATACCTCGTTCATCATTTCCTCCTCAATCGGATCCACGAAATGTCCCGTATAAATACGCTTGATCAGCGCCACCAGGTGGTTGCTGAGCATAGCGTCGGCGTCATCGCTTAAGGTAAGCGGCAGATTTTTGATTCTCTCCTTTGCCGCTTCGTACTCCCGGATAGTTCTCTCGCGATGCTCCGCATCAATTTCATTCATTTCCAATGCTTTTTCTAAATACTTCACTTTGCTCTCCCTTACTGTAAATGGTTTTTCTTACTGTAATTTTATTCTTGAGGATGATGGTATCGCCGATGGAATCCGCAATTTCCTCCTCGCAGGCGTCCAGGGTCAGAAGATTCAGATCTGCCGTGCAGCCCTCCCTTAATTCTCCAAGACCCTCAAGGCCATAATGCTTTGCCGGTACGTAGGTTACCTTATGTACCACCTGATCCAGGCTCTCGCCGCAGTTGATGAGCTTGCTCATAACGCTGGCGATATTGTATACCGGTCCGTTGTAGTTCTCTACATGCAGATCTGTGGAGATCATATCACAGTCAAAATTGTCAAGCAGCGCCTGCTTGTATACACGGAGGCTGAAGCTTGCCACGCCGTGTCCCACGTCGAAACGCACGCCTCTGGCTCTGGCGTCCTTCGCCTCCTGAATGATTTCGCCCTCTTCGGTCAGGATGCCGCCCTTCTTACCATGGTAAGCATGGGTGATGATATCGCCCTCGTCCACCAGCTTCAGTACATCCGTCAGCGCGGGCGGATAATTGCCCACATGAATCATCAGCGGCTTCTCAATCTCATGGGCGATCCGGGCAGCCTCCGCGATGGGGGTAAGCCCCATCTCTCCCACAACGCTCTGGCTGGCTCTGGCCTTCAGGCCTACGATGTTGTCGCTGTACTTTTCTGCTGTGGCCTTTACCTTTGCCTCGTCCAGCTTGTCCATGCTGTCCAGTTCATGGCCGCGGATCAGTCCCTCTTTGGATACATTTAACAGGGTAAATACCTTGGTCTTTGCCTTATCAATGTAATTGGCACGGAAGTCCTCATAGTTGTCGGCTCCGCTGCTTCCCGCGTCCAGAATAGCGGTGGCGCCCCGCTCCAGGCCCAGCACATCCGGGTCAAGACCCAAAAATGCCTTCGGATAGCAGTGCGTATGGATATCAATGAAGCCCGGCGTCACGATGCAGCCCTCTGCATCCATGACTTCCTCTGCATCCACATCCAGCTTATCGCCGATTTTCTCAATTTTTCCGTTTTTCACGAAAATATCTTTTTTGTCTCTCCGATAGCCGTTTGCAGGTGCAAGCAGCTGTCCGTTTTTGATTAACAGGCTCTTCATGTCTATTCCTCCTCTATGATATACAGAAAGAACGCGGTTCTCTCTGAAATGGGTATCCTTACCTGCAGCGTATTTTCCGCCATTTCGAAGAATTTTTCCATAATCAGGAACACATCCGGGTATTCCTTTTTCACCCGGTAATACTCCTGGTTAAATTCGCCGGTGGGATCCTCTGTGACCTCCCCGGACAGCCAGCGCTTCACGGCCATGCTCATATGAATCACCAGACCCAGCATGGCGTCCCGGCTCATGCGAATCTGAGGCGGAAGCTTGGCCACATATTCCAGAAGCGCCAGAATCAGATTACTCATGGTTCCAGCCGCCTCGGCCAGATTTTCACCGGAATTCTTCTGGCTCAGCTGCGCCGATACCGTAATATCCGGTTTGGCCTGGAACGACGCCTCATTCTTCTGCTTCATCGGAATGTCGTCCACCAGCTTTCCATATTTCAGGAAGTCCTGGATTCTCTGAATATCCTCCGCCAGCAGCACACCGGAAATCTTCACTACCGGCACCACGCTGTTCTCCAACGGAATCGTGGAAATGGCAAAATCCACGCCCTTCAGATCACTGGCCTTTAAAAGCTGATAGGGGGAAACCTGTCCCACCACATTCAGCATCGGGAATACATGCTTGATACGGAGCGTCAGGAAATGGGACAGGCCCTTACCGGTGGCGCAGACCACCATGACATTTTTCCGTTCGCTCTCCGCCTGGATTCCATTTTTATATAAGTAAACTGCCAGATAGCAGATTTCCATCACGCCGAGCTTCTGCCCGATCTCGTCCTCGATAATTTCCGCAAGCTTCTCTGCCAGCTGGAAATAGGAATAATAGTATTCCTGAATCTCCTGGAGCACATAGGCATTCTCTTCTTCCTGCCGGTCTGATCCACTCATGGTCAGGTAATTTTTCAGGTGCTCCTCCAAGTCCCGCCGGAGGCTCTGAAGCTCGAAGCTTTCTCGCTCTTCCCCGTTTTCCAGATAAGACATGATCCGTCTCATGATGCGTTTCAGAATCTCGTCCTTGACCCGATAGCCCTCGGTGCTGATTCCATAATCACGCAGAACTTCCTGAAGCCACGAAAGCTCCCGGGCTGTCTCCCTGGTCTTCTCCTCCGCCGAGAGCTCCCGCAGAAGTTCGGACGCGTAGGCCTCCTGCTCTTCCGGCTTTTCTCCAGTGCTTTCCAGCACCGGGAGGCGCACATGCCGCGCGATGCAGTAGCTCATCAGATTCAGGTAAGCGGTATTGGAAATCCAGATATTATACTTTCCGTTGACCTGCCGGATACTGCGACTGATATCCCGGATATTTTGGATACTGATTTTGCTTTTCAGCTCTTCAGGCAGAAGCAGGAACCAGTCGTCCGCCGTATAGCTGCCCTGGAACCGGGCCGCCAGAAGCTCCACGGCCTTTTTCCGGAGTGTCAGCTCGTCACCCTTCAGGCGGTAACCCTGGGCCTTTCGGATCTCCAGGATAAAGCTGTTGCCGAAATATTCCTCCAGCCGTCCAAGTCCCCGGGTCAGCGTGGACTTGGAAGCCAGATACACCTCGGCCAGCTTCTCGGCTGTCACATAGCCCTTCTGCACAAACAAGTAAAAGAAGAGGCTTGTGAACCGCTTTTCTTCCTCATCGTCCACGAAGCTGTTTTTCCCTCCGCTGTCCCACTGTACCAGCAGTGCCGAGCATTCCGGCTTCTGGGCTGCCGGGATGAAATAGCCCTTCTTCGTCAGGTATCCGATCTCAATTCCGTATTCCTGGCAGATGCGTTTCAAATCCTGTATGTCATAGCGGATGGTCCGCTCGCTTTTTTGCAGCTTTTCTTTTAATAGATTGATATCCAGCGGCACGCCGGATGTCATCAGCAGTCTGAAAATCTCAATCTGTCTCGGTTTCGGCGTATCTTTCATGTCATATAACTCCGTATTTCTCAAGCGCTGCCGCGATTCCGTCTTCGTTGTTGGTTGCTGTCACATCAAAAGCATGCTCCTTCACGTAATCCGCCGCATTGCCAACAGCGATCCCGTATTTTACTGTGCGGAACATATCTACGTCATTCTCGCCATCGCCAAAGGCCATGACCTCTTCAGGCCGGATCCCCGCCGCCTCCATCAGGCGCTTCAGGGTCTGTCCCTTGGTGATCCCCTTCGGGGAAATCTCGATGAGCCTGGGGCCTGTCCGCACGAATTCATATTGTCCGGTAAATTCTTTTTCAAAGAACTGATATAACTCGTGAATCCGGCCCTCCCGGTCTGTAGCGTTCATCTTATTGAGCTTCATCGGAAGTTCTTCCATTGTACAAATCTCAATCTGCCTCGGATAGCTGTTGATATTCTCCCCTATCCATCCCCATGCTCCTGCCACCAGCGGATAGTCGTCCGGATATCCTTTTTTCTGACGTTCCTGTTCTTTTAGAGGGCGCTGCCAGTCTGGAATCCAGTAGTAGACGCCGTCGTCCTCGTAACCCTGAATCTCCACTTCCCATTTCTGCAAAATGGGAAAGAGACGTTCGACATCCTTCTGTCCCAGATACGCTAGCTTATGCCGCCCTCCCGGAGTCATATCGTTGACAGTCAGCCCGTTATTCTCTATCAGGCAGCCTCCATACTCCCGAAGCATAAGCTCCTTTGCGTAAGGCATTTGGCGGACATAGCTCCTGCCGCTGGCCAGAATCAGTCGGATTCCTTTCTCCTGGCAGGCCATCAGGGCTTTCTTTGTCCGCTCGGTGATCTCATCTCTACTGTTCAGCAGCGTGCCATCCATATCTGTCACAATCCACTTTACATCCACTTAACCATCCCCTTACTTGCTGTTAGCATATCATACTTTGTTCTGTTTCTAGCCACTATTTCTTTGCAATTTTTTATGTATACATTGCAAAATTGAATCTGTTTTGTCAAGGCCTTATATTTTTTTTATTTCAGAAAATTGCGCATAGAAACCTATCTTTGGGAAATCTTGTGAATATCAAGGATTTACAGGAGGCATTTACCAGATGGCACTGAATAAAGTAGAAATATGCGGCGTAAATACAGCAAAGCTGCCGATTTTGAATCAGGATGAAAAGGATGCTCTGTGGGAACGGATTACAGCGGGCGACGCAACCGCCCGGGAGCTTTATATCAAGGGCAATCTCCGGCTGGTTTTGAGCGTTATCAAGCGGTTTTCAGGAAGTTCGGAAAATGCGGACGACCTGTTCCAGATCGGGTGTATCGGTCTCATGAAAGCCATCGACAATTTTGACAACACCCTGGGTGTCAAATTTTCCACTTATGCAGTCCCCATGATCGCCGGGGAAATCCGCCGTTATCTCCGGGATAACAACAGTATCCGGGTCAGCCGTTCCTTACGGGATACGGCCTACAAGGCTATTTACGCCAGGGAAAATCTGACCCGCCAGTATGCCAGGGAACCATGCTTAAGCGAAATCGCCACGGAAATCGGCATTCCGGACGAGGAAATCGTCTTTGCCCTGGACGCTATCCAGAGCCCGGTCAGCCTCTATGAGCCGGTCTACACCGAGGGTGGCGATACTCTCTATGTGATGGACCAGATCAGTGATAAAAAAAACAGGGAAGAGCTCTGGATTGAAGAACTCTCCCTGAATGAGGCCATGAAAAAGCTGTCAGACCGCGAACATTATATCATTGAGCTCCGTTTCTTCCAGGGTAAGACTCAGATGGAAGTTGCCGATGAAATCGGCATTTCCCAGGCCCAGGTCAGCCGTCTGGAGAAAAACGCGCTGAAATGTATGCAGAATTATCTGGCGCAATAATTTATTCGTATTTCATGATTTCTTTTTTCAGGCGGCGGATAATTTTCTTTTCCAGTCTGGAAATATAGGACTGTGAGATTCCCAGGAGATCCGCCACCTCCTTCTGGGTCATCTCCTCGCCATGAGGATTTTTCAGTCCAAAACGAAGCTCCACGATGGTGCGCTCCCGTTCAGACAGTGTCTGAATGGCCTTGTCAAGCAGTTTTCGCTCCATCTCTGTCTCGATATCACGGTAAATGACGTCCTCATCGGTTCCCAGAATATCAGACAGCAATAATTCGTTGCCATCCCAGTCCACATTCAGGGGCTCATCAATGGAAACCTCAAGGCGGGTCTTGTTGTTGCGGCGCAGATACATCAGGATCTCATTTTCAATACAGCGGGAGGCGTAGGTGGCCAGCTTGATATTTTTCCCTCTGTTGAAGGTGTTGATGGCTTTGATAAGTCCAATGGTTCCGATGGAAATCAGATCCTCCACGCCCACGCCGGTGTTGTCGAATTTTTTCGCGATATAGACCACCAGGCGCAGGTTGTGCTCAATCAGAAGGGAGCGGGCTTCACCGCCCTCCTCCGTGCCAAGACGCGCAATGGCCCGGGCCTCATCCTCCGCATTTAAGGGCGCCGGAAGCACCTCCGCGCCGCCGATATAGTGAATTTCATTTTTCCTTCCCACAAACAGGGTGGAAAAATTAGGGATCAGCTTTAACTGAACCTGATTTGGAATCGCTACTTTGATAAGCATACTTGTTCTTTCCTCCCACTCTCATTTCCGCATTCTCTGCGCTATATGGCTCCAACAGGGCCGGATGCAGAATCATGCTGTAATTTTCTGTCGAAGAAAGTGGTTCTTTGGTAATGCCAAGCAAAGGCTTTTCCGTGTGGATACACACGCCGTCCGGTCCTGTAAGCTCCAGTTCATCTGCGTAAAAGGCCGGAAGGAAACCGTTTTTCCGGCCTACGCTGTGATAAGGAACCGGATAAAAAACCATCTCCTTTTCCCCAAGAAGCGCCGCCTTCAGATCTGCTGTGATGATGCTCACAGGCTTTCCGAAGACCGGATCCCGAAGACTGTTGCCCGTGTCCAGGAGCGCCCGGACGGTGCAGGTGTTTTCCCGGTACCGGATAGTGACGGAATATACGCATCGTTCCTGTTCTTGCTGCCGAAATATAAGCCTGGCAGTCAGCTTCAGCAGCTCGTAGCTTACCAGTGTAAAGAACAGAAACGGATATACCGGAAAGGCAAATGCACTTCGAAGCCATCCGAAGATGCCTCCCAGCAGGAAGCCGTTCAGGTACAGCAGAAACAATGCTTTGCCCAACAGGCCTTGCTGATTTTTCGGAAGACTTACGCAGATCATTCCGACCGCCGCCGCTCCATACAGGATTAGTTTTCCGGCCAGACTGTTCTGTCCTCCTGCCAGGTAGACAAGACAAACCGTCAGACTTCCGACTCCTGCTGCAAGAAGTCTCCTGAATGCCGGAATCCTGATTTTCAGCATCTGTCCCGTCACCGTCAGCAACAGATAATCCGTCAGCAGATTTTGCAGGAAAAACGCGTCTATGTACAGCGTGTAGTACACGGCCCACCTTCTTTCTGTTCTCCATTATAGGGAAGGTGGGGCGCGGAATTTGTAACTATGTGGGGGATGGGGGATAGATTTATCTTACTTATTTCGACAATAATAAACGGACGAAGATAGAGAAATTCCTCATGTAAAATTCCTATCGTCTTTCAATAAGCAGAAGATAGAAATATCCCCTCTCACCTGGTTTAGCTTGTTTTCCACAGCTTTTGTTTGCGCTGGCAGCGCCTGAAGGAGCCACTGTTTGAGGCCCGTAGGGCCGAGTTTGGCGGTCAGGCGCGAATAAGCCGCGCGAACGAAAGCAGGAAAACCATGCGTTCCAGGTGAGAGGGGATATTTCTATCTTCGTACGTATTAAATTTTTCTAACGCTCATTGTAATCGTCTAAGAAGTTATACACTTCATCATCCTTGTGATATCCGATGACCGTCCGTAGGTTAATATTGTGGACGCTCTGGAAGATATTGGACTCGATGACGTCGCTGGTGGCACGGAACTGCTTCATCAGGTCCTTCATCTCGTCGCGCTTGGAGCCCCGCTCGCCGCCGCAGGTGGCGCAGTTCTCAGTGAAACGGCAGGCGCACTGGATGAAATGGAGCTTGTGATAGTCGCGCCATGCTTTGATGTCCTCTTCCTTGATCTTGTACATGGGGCGGATCAGCTCCATACCCTCGAAATTCTTGCTATGAAGCTTGGGCATCATAGTCTCGATCTTGCCGCTGTAGAGCATCCCCATCAGGATGGTCTCGACCACATCATCAAAATGATGTCCCAGAGCGATCTTATTACAGCCCAGGGCCTTGGCCTCGGCGTACAGGTTACCCCGGCGCATGCGGGCACAGAGGTAACAGGGATTGCGGTCCACACCGGCCACGATGTCGAAGATCTCGCTCTCGAAGACGGTAAGCGGAATGCCCAGTACCTTGGCGTTGTCCTGAATGATTTTCCAGTTATCCGCATTGTAGCCCGGGTTCATCACCAGGAATACCAGTTCGAAGGGATATTTGCCGTGGCGCTGCAGTTCCTGCATGAGCTTGGCCATCAGCATGGAATCCTTTCCGCCGGAGATGCAGACCGCAATCTTGTCTCCAGGCTGAATCAGATCGTAATCCGTGATAGCCTGGGTGAATTTGCGCCATATAGGTTTCCGGAATTTTTTAATAATGCTGCGCTCGATTTCCGCCGTTTTCTCTTTGCGGGCGTCCTCTTCCTGCACAAAACTGGCCAGCTGCATACGCAAATAGGCGCGGTAACCGCCTTCCACGTTCCAGGCGTCGTAGCCGTTCTGCTCCAGATAGTCCACATACTCCATGCTGCGCTCACCGGTATGACAGAGCAGATACACCGGTTTGTCCTTGGGAATCTCTTCCTTGCGCTCCGGGATCTCCTTCATGGGCATGCTGATCGCTCCGTCGAAGGTTCCTCTCCGGTATTCGTCCGCCGGACGCACATCCAGAACTGTTATAGTCTCGGGCTTTTGTTTCATCAATTCTTCTATGGTAATGGTATTCATCCTGTTCCTCCATTTAAAAAGCCGTGGAAGCAATCGCCACGGCTTTTTTGATTCTCATACGTTCTCGGTTTATTTATGTCTCTGCAGGAATTCCGGAACCTTCAATTCGTCCACCTGGACTCTGCTCTCCGGACGCTTCGGAATATTCAATCCCGGCAGGGGCTTGAATACCGGCGGCTCGGCGGAAGTCTGTGTGCCGGCGCTCTGGGCGGAAGCTTCAAAGCCTGTCTTCGCAGCTGTGGGCATCTTTCCAAAACTGCTGTTCTTCGGCAGAACCTTGGTGCTGCTGTTCTCATCCAGTCCGGTGGCAATGACGGTGATGGTAGCTTCATCGGTGTATGTATCGTCGTACATCGCACCAAAGATAATGTTGGCGTCATCACCTGCCAGCTCCTGTACATAGCTTGCGGCGTCGTTGGCATCCATCAGGGAGATATCTCCGGAAATATTGATAATAACATGGGAAGCGCCCACAATGGTCGTCTCCAAAAGCGGGCTGGCCACAGCCTGCTTTACTGCGTCCAGGGCCTTGTCATCGCCCTTACCGGAACCGATACCGATGTGTGCAATACCCTTGTCGGTCATAACCGTCTGTACATCCGCGAAGTCCAGATTAATCAGGGCCGGCAGGTTAATCAGGTCGGTAATTCCCTGTACCGCCTGCTGCAGAACCTCATCTGCCTTCTTCAGAGCATCCGGCATGGTTGTACGGCGATCCACAATCTCCAGCAGCTTGTCATTGGGGATCACAATCAGGGTATCCACGCTCTCTTTCAGCTTCTGAATACCTTCCAGCGCGTTCTTCATACGTACTTTATTCTCAAAACGGAACGGCTTCGTAACCACACCGACAGTCAGAATCCCCATATCCTTAGCCAGTCTGGCAATAACCGGCGCTCCGCCGGTACCGGTGCCGCCGCCCATTCCGCAGGTTACGAACACCATATCCGCACCCTGAATAGCTTCCTTAATCTCCTCGATGCTTTCTTCGGCAGCCTTCTCGCCGATCTCCGGCTTGGCTCCGGCACCCAGTCCCTTAGTCAGCTTCTCGCCGATCTGGATGGCCCGTTCCGCCTTGCAGAACTGCAGCGCCTGCTTGTCCGTATTGACTCCGATAAATTCTACTCCTGCAATCTGCTCATCTATCATGCGGTTCACCGCGTTATTGCCGGCGCCGCCGACTCCAATCACGATAATTCTGGCTGCGGATTCCGCATCGTTCATCATAATTTCAAGCAAAACCTTGCCCTCCTGTTTTCCCAATCTATTTTTATAAATCTAAGCCCGTAGGCAGAGAACTTCCAATTTTTCTCATACTATACATGATAACTTTTTTCCTAAAATTAATCAACCCTATTTATAACATTTCCAAAATTAATTTTTTCTATACGCGTTTTCTGCGTTACTCTGTCGAATCCGCTTTTTCGAAGCTGATAAATTTGGAATCCAGGGTATAATTTTCCATATGCAGGGTACCGGACAGAGACTCCAGATCGCTGTAAATATCATGCAGCCGTCCTATCTTATCTTCCAGATCATCGTTGCTTCCAAGAGCCACCTTCACGTTTCCGAAATACAGGGTCAACGCAAGGTCCTTCCCAAACTCAATTTTATCCGGGCTCAGCTCATATTTTTTCAGCAGCTGGGTGATATTCAGAATACGGCCGAAAATTTTGTCATTCTCCACAGCCAGCTTCTGATACATGGCCAGGGAACTGAAACGCACGCCGGAAATGCAGGGAATATCCTCCTTCACATCCGTGGAGCTTTCCACCACTACGCCGTCTTTGTCAAAATAGAAATTCGCCCCCATGTAAGTAACATAGCCGACAACACTCTTTTCATACACGCGGATTTTCACCTTTCCGGGTCCCTGAAGGCTCACCTCCAGTTTATCCACAAACGGAATTTCCTCTTTATTGAAATACTTATATTTCAGATAGAGATAAAGGGAATTCTCTGTATATCGATCCGTAATGATTCGATCCTGAATTTCCTGCGCGCTGTAAAAGCTGTTGCCGGTGATTTCCACGGTACGGATTTTGAACAGGCTGATGACGCCGACGGTGAGAAGCGCCAGCGTCATCAGTACCAGCAACGCTGTCAGCAGACCTTTTCCCCTTCGTTTTCTTGCTTTTATTTTTTCACGTTCCCGAAATTTTAACATGCTTTTCCTCTGATCTGTTTTCGTTTTGTCTAGTGTATCACAACTCCGAGTGCTTGCAAATCCCTGATTATATTTTCATAGCCCCTGGCAATAAAAGGATACTGTAAAATGCGGCTTTTCCCTTGAGCCGCAGCCGCCGCGATGCAAAGGGCCGCCCCGCCCCGAAGCTCCCGGGCAGTAAGTGCCGCGCCCTGCAGGCTTCTGCCGCGCACCAGGGCTTCTTCCCCTGTTACTGTAATATCCGCGCCCATTTTTCGAAGCTCTTCCACGATTTTATAACGGGCCTCAAAAACCCGCTCGCAAATCCTGCTCTCTCCGGGCAGAGCTGCCAGGACCGCCATGAGGGGTGACTGCAAATCTGTCGGAAAACCCGGATAAGGCGCGGTGGAAATGGCAAGGTGACAGGGTTTTACTTCCCGCCTGGTAAGGCTCACACCGTCCTTCCCTGTTTTGCTTTCCACCCCAAGCTCTGACAGCACCGGCCAGAGACTGTCAAGCTGCTCCACGGGAGCTTCCCTGAGTCGAATCCTGCCGCCTGTGGCAGCCAGTAAAAGCATATAGGTGCCCGCCACTATCCGATCGGGCATTACGGTAAATTCCGTATCATAAAGCTGTTGTCCGCCCTCTATCACGATGCGTCCGCTCCCCTCGCCCCGGATACGCGCTCCCATACTTCTTAAGAACCTGCAGAGCTCGCAGATCTCCGGTTCCCGGGCCGCGCCGTGCAGAATGGTCTCGCCCTCAGCCTTTACAGCCAGCAAAATCACATTTTCCGTGGCGCCCACACTTGGAAAGGGCAGATGAATTTCTGCACCGTGCGGACTCCTGCAGACTGCATAAATTCCATTTTCTTCCAGTTTTATTTTCGCGCCCATCTGTGTAAGCGCCGCCAGATGAATATCCACGGGCCTGGCCCCGATGACGCAGCCACCCGGATAGGGAAGCCGCACCTCCCCCAGCCTTCCAAGAAGACTTCCCAGCAGCATGATCGATGATCGCATTTTCTCCGCATAGGCCTCCTCCGCCTGAAGCGGCATGAGCGCCGAAGCATCCACGACCAGCGCTCCACGCTCCTGCCGCACCTGACAGTCACAGCCCCTCAGAAGCTCCAGCATGGCCGTCACATCCGTGATATCCGGACAGTTTTTCAGCACTGTCACGCCGGAATGAAGCAGAGCCCCGGAAAGAATGGGAAGGGCTGCGTTTTTCGATCCCTGTATACGCGCTTCGCCCCGTAAAGGGTAACCGCCCTCGATGTCCAGATAATCCATATGTCTTCTCCCCGTCTCTGCTATACCTTTAGCATATGCCGCTCTCCCCGTGGGGGTGATTACGGGACACATTTAAAGCCATCCCCATTTCCGACAGGAGAAATAAGACTGAGGTACCGCCATAGCTGACGAAGGGCAGGGTGATCCCTGTATTGGGGATTGTATTGGTTACCACCGCGATATTCAAAATCACCTGAATCAGGATGTGGCCCAGAATTCCGGTTACAATGAGACAGCCAAATAAATCCTGCACATGCACCGCGATGCTGTATAACCGCCAGACCAGCAGCACAAAAAGCAGCATCAAAAGTACCGCCCCCATCAGTCCAAACTCCTCGCATACAATCGAAAAAATCATATCATTCTGAGCCTCCGGCACAAAGCCCAGCTTCTGAAGGCTGCCTCCGAAGCCCACGCCGAAGAGGCCGCCGGAACCAATGGCGTAGAGCCCCTGCATGGTCTGATAGCCCTTCTCATAAGCCTCAGGATGCCGCCAGATGGCCAGACGCTCCAGGCGGTAGGATTCCAGACTTAAGAACACTGCCAGAAAACCGGCGCCGCCTGCGCCGATCAGAACAAATCTCAGATAACCGGGGCTGGCCACAAAAATCAGAATCACCGCAATTCCCATGATAATGATGGCAGTACTCAAATTATTGGTGCCCACCAGGCCCACCAGCGGCAGGGCCAGAAGCATAACCCCCAGCATCTGCCGCAAAGTCACAATACGCTGCAGACGGCTGCTGATCACCCGGGCTAATAGCAGGATAACCGCCACCTTGGCGAATTCCGAAGGCTGAAAGGACACCGGACCGATTGCCAGCCAGCGCCTGGAACCGTTATACTCGTCGCCAAAGATCAGCACTGCCACCTGAAGAAGCAGGGAAATCAGGTATCCCAGGCCTGCCAGTTTTCCCCATTTGTGATAATCAATGCAAGATACCGCATACATGGCCGCCAGTCCCAGAGCTGTGGCCAGAAGCTGCTTTTTCAGATAATAGGCCGGGTCGGCGAACTTCACCTGCCCATTCCAGGAGCTGGTGCTGTAAAGCACAACAAGTCCGAATCCCGCCAGAAGCAACACAGTCAGCACAAGGCCGTAATCAGGAGCTGTGCTCCCGTGCTTCTTCTCTTTTCCGGCGGAATCCGGACCTGTCATAAAACCTCCGTCCCGGGGCCTAAACCCACTGCTTTATTTTTCTTCCCTTTTTTATTCAGGAAGCGCGCGGACGTAATCTTTAAACATTCTTCCTCTCTGCTCGTAATTATCGAACATGCCCCAGCTTGCGCAGGCCGGAGACAGCAGAACCGCGTCGCCACTCTCTGCCTTGCCGGCGCAGACCTGCACTGCTTCTTCCAGGCTCTCGGTAAATACGATATGGGTAAAGCCATGCTTCTTCGCAGTCTCCGCAATCTGATTCGCGGTCTGACCCAGCAGCACCAGCCATTTCACCTTGTCGCCAAAGCACGCGATCCAGTCGTCAAAGGTGACGTGCTTGTCGTAGCCGCCGCCGATAACAATGGTAGGACGATTCATGGCCTGCACTGCCTTGATGGAAGCATCGGTATTCGTTCCCTTGGAATCATTGTAATAAGCAACCCCCTTTTTCTCCGCCACAAACTCAATGCGGTGCTCCACAGCCGTGAAATGAATAACCGTTTCACGGATATACGGGAAGGGCACGCCCATGGCTGCCGCGATGGCCACCGCTGCCATAACGTTCTCATAATTATGGGTTCCGAGAAGTTTCAGTTCTGACACATCACAGATCTTTGTCCGGACGGACTCATCTGCATAGACGATGGCTGTTCCATCCATATATACGCCCTGATCCAGTATATGCTCCCGGCTGAAATACAGAACCGAGGCCTTGCAGCTCCCGCCGAAGCGTCTGGTCTCCTCATCATCGTAATTCAGGACGCAGGTATCATCCCTGGTCTGATTTTCCGCAATCTTCTCCTTGGTTTCGATATAGCACTGCATGGTATGATGGCGGTTCAGATGATCCGGCGTGATATTCAGGATAGCGCTGACCTTTGGGTGGAAGTTCTCGATGGTCTCCAGCTGGAAGCTGCTGATCTCCGCAGCGATCACGCTATTGTCGGTCATCTTCAGCGCCTCCTGGGTGTAGGCGGTTCCGATATTACCCACCACGAAGACCTCCGGGTAATAGCTCTTGAAAATCTCTCCCACCAGGGTTGTTGTTGTAGTTTTTCCGTTTGTTCCGGTAATGGCCGCAATTTTGCCCTTGCCAAAATGGTAAGCCAGCTCCACCTCACCCCAGATGGCTGCGCCGTTCGTACGCAGCTCCTCCACCAACGGCAGATCCACCGGCACACCCGGGCTTAACACGACCAGCTCAGTCTCTTTCTTTAAATTCTCCGGGAATTCGCCCAGCACAACCTTGCACTTGCTGCCCTCGGGCAGTCTTTTCCGTACTTCCGCTTCCGTCAGTTTCTCATTGCTGTCATAGAGGGTCGGCACCGCGCCCGCCGCCTCCAGAAGCTTTACCGCGCCGACGCCGCTGACACCGCTGCCAATCACTACTATCTTTTTATCCGTAATCATTTCCCATATCCTCCTTAAAGCGCCAGTAAGCCAACCAGGCACAGCAGTGCCGTCACGATGGAAAATACCGCCACGACACGGGTCTCAGACCAGCCGCCCAGCTCGAAATGATGATGAATCGGCGCCATCCGGAAGATACGTTTTCCACCGCTCATCTTAAAATAAGTTACCTGAATCATAACCGACAGAATCTCCACCCAGTAAATCAGCGCCACAATCAGAATGAAAATCGGCATATCCATCATGTAAGCCGTGGCCGCCACAAAGCCGCCCAAAGCCAAAGATCCGGTATCGCCCATAAAGACGCTGGCCGGAAATACATTAAAGAGCAGGAATCCCATCAGGCTTCCCACCACTGCGCAGGTAATCGGATGCAGACCGCTTCCGGTTCCCACTGCAACCACTGTAAAAAATACGGCAATCAGTACGGTGACACTGGAAGCCAGGCCGTCCAGGCCGTCGGTAAAGTTGGCGCCGTTGACCGTTCCGATGATAGCCAGAAAGGCCACCGGAATAGCCAGCCAGCCCAGATGCAGATAGTGTCCCGGCCAGAACGGAATCAGCATAGCCATGTCGCCGCCGGTCAGGTTATAATAGTAAAAAATGAATACGCCGGTCACCAGGAACTGGCCGAACATCTTCTGTCCGGGCGTCAGGCCCTCGGAGCGGTGCAGAATAATCTTGATATAATCATCCAGAAATCCGATAATGCCAAAACCCACGGTCACAAAAAGCACCGGGATAATCTTTGGGAAATCCTTTGCGTAAATCAGGGATGTTACAATAATGGCAATCAGAATCATGACGCCACCCATGGTCGGCGTACCCGTCTTCTTCAGATGGCTCTTGGGTCCCTCCTCACGCTCTGTCTGGCCAAATTTCATCTTGCGAAGCAGTGGAATCACAACGGGTCCCAGAGCCGCGCTGATAGCAAATGATATCAGAACCGGAAATATCAGTGTTTTCAAATCCATAACCAATCTACCTCTCATACTTATTTCTCTTATGGCTAATCTGCATTATAAGCCTTTTCTTCCGTTTTTTCAATGCCAAGATAGGGAAGAATATTTTCAAAAATATCCCGGACGACCGGAGCGGCGATGGTGCCGCCGTAATAGACCCCCTGGGGATTGTGAATCACGCACATGGCCAAAACCTGCGGATTGTCCGCCGGAGCAAAACCGATGAACGAGGAAATGTAGCGTCCGGTGCCTCTGGGGAGCGTCTGGGATGTGGCCGTCTTGCCGCCGATACGGTAACCCTCAATGTACGCCTTCTTTCCGCCGCCCTCGGACACCACCTTTTCCAGCAAAAAGCGCATGGTTTCTGAGGTTTCAGCGCGCACCACCCGTTTTCCTTTGGGCCAGGACAGCTTCTTCAGCACCTTTCCATCCTGATTTTCAATGGCAATCCCGAAATGAGGCGTAATCCGAAGCCCGCCATTTATGATGGAACTGACCGTAGCTGCCATCTGCATGGGCGTAATCTGGAAGGACTGCCCAAAGGACATGGTCGCCAGCTCGACTAACCCAATATTTTCCAGTTTGTGCATGATAATATTGGCCTCTCCGGGCACATCAATTCCTGTCTTTTCCATCAGGCCAAATTGCCGGAAATACCCGTAGAAATCCTCTGCGCCCACCCGTTGACCGATATCGATAAAGACCGGGTTGCAGGAATTTTCGATGGCCTGTACAAAGGTCTCGCTCCCGTGTCCCCTCACCTTATGGCAGCGGATCCGCCGATCCTCCACGATGCGGAAGCCCGGACAGTTGAAGGTATCGTTTAAATTCACCACGCCTTTTTCCAATGCGGCTGCCGCCGTCACCACCTTAAAAACAGACCCCGGCTCGTAGGTATCATTGATGCTCTGGTTCCGCCACATCTGATTGCGCAGATCCTGCTTCTGCTCCCCGGCAAGCGCTGCTGCGTCCTGTCCGGTGTCCGCAAGATACGCCGTCAGGTCATAGGGATTGTTCAAATCAAACTCCGGCACATTTACATTGGCGTAGATCTCGCCATTCTGGGGGTTCATGACCAGAATCGATACATAGGCGGCCTGTTTTTCTTCCCGGACCTTCTTTGCCGCCTGCTCCGTGTAGAGCTGGATATTATAGTCCAGACTGACCCTCAGATCTGCCCCCGGCACCGGTTCCACCCGCTCCTCGCCCGCGTCGGCCAGTTCGATACCCCGGGCGTCTGTCAGCGTCAGAATTGTACCGTTCTGCCCCTGCAGATAGGAATCATACCGGACCTCCAGTCCGATGATGCCCTGATTATCGCCGCCGGTGAAGCCAAGCACCTTGGACGCCAGGGAACCGTAAGGATAAGAGCGCTTATAATCCTCGTCAATTTTCACACCGGCCAGTTCCAGGGCACGGATGCGGTCGCCGGTTTCTTTGTCCACATTGGCCTTGATCCGCTCGATGGAGCTGTATTTCTCCACCCGTCCGCGTACCTGCTCATCCGGCAAATTCAGTTCATGTGAAAGCGCCGTAATTACCGCCTCCGGGTCGGTCAGCTGGCTATGTACCACCGACACGGTACACACGGTACGGTTGGAAGCCAATACCGTACCATTCCGGTCGAGAATCCTTCCCCGGGCTGCCTTGATGCTCCGCTCCCGCTGGTGCAGATCCTCCGCCAGTTCCTGATAATAGTCCGCCTCATAAACCATTAACCGCACCAGCCTCGCCACCAGACCCACCAGCATCAGCACACACACGCAGAACACCAGCGTCAGCTTCTTCCGGTTATATGTTCTGCTTTTCGTTTCCTTTTCTTTCATAAAAACCCCATAATCGGTTTGTTACAACCTATTATGGGGTTTCTGATTTTATTCTGTCTCTGCAGGGTTGCTTCCGTCCTCAGGAAGAATCGGGCTTTCATAGTCATCCAACGGACCACTGTCGCCTTCTGCCTCTACCTCTTCTTCCGTAGGCATCTTCACAGTCTCGCCGGTATTCGGATCCACCAGTGTACCTTCTTCAATCGGAGTTTCCTCTTCCGTCGCCTCTTCTTCTGCTTCCTGCTCTGCCCGGGCTGCTTCCTCAGCCGCCACTTCCTCCTTCATGTCTTCCGGAATCTCTGCGTTTCTCGGAATATTCAGATATGGCATAGCCTCTTTCATAATATTTTTGAATATCTCCTGGGCAAAAGCGCTGCTTGCCTGAGTCGTCGGGCTGTCCGCGTTGGGCTCGTCCACCACCACATAGCAGACCACCTGGGGATTATCCGCCGGCGCAAAGCCGATGAATGACACCAGATATTTTCTGGCGGAACGGGGAACCTTCTGAGCCGTTCCGGTCTTACCGCCCATAGTATAACCTGCTACGCGGCCCTTTTTACCTGTGGGGTTATTGCCGTTGGCGTCCGCAGTTCCGTACATGGTGTGATACAGATACTGCCGGATCATGGAAGACGTCTTATTGGAAATGGTCTGGCGCACCAGCACCGGATTGACAGTCTCCACTGTGCCGCCCTCCGCGTTCAGAATCTTCTTCACCACGTGGGGCTGGTAATAATAACCGCCATTGATAACGGAAGAAAAGGCCGAAGCCACCTGAATCATAGACGTATTGAAGCCCTGACCGAAAGAGCTGGTCGCCAGCTCCACCGGACCCATGGTGTCCTTCGTAAATACCGTCGACGCGTTATTGGTCTCGCCGGGCAGATCGATGTTGGTCTTCAGACCGAAGTTAAAGATCTGCTGGTACTTCAGAAAGTTATCATAACCAATCATGGCGCCCATCTGCATCAGGGCGTCATTGCAGGAAAACATCAGGGAGCCTTCCAGGGAAATGATACCGTGGCCGGTCTTCTTCGCGCATTTAATCTTGGGTTGGCCCTGTACGATAACCTGTCCGCCGTCGCAGAGGAAGGTGGTGGAATCATTGACCAGGCCCAGCTCCAGAGCCGCTGCCACCGTCATGGGTTTTACGGTTGATCCGGGTTCGTATCCGTCGCTGATGCAGAAGTTTCGCCACATCTGGTTCTTGGCGTCCAGCTGTTCTTCCTCGGACATGGCATCCACCTGCTCCTGGGTCAGGTAGCCATTGCCCACCAGATCCTGGGGATTATTCAGATCGAAATCCACATCACCCGCCATGGCCAGAATCTCGCCGGTCTGGGGATTCATCATCAGCACGCCAATATTCTTCGCCGCCGGTCCTTCCACGCTTTTATTCGTATAATCTTCGATAAATTTGTCGATGTATTTCTCTGCAATGCCTTGCAGGGTTGCGTCAATCGTAGACACCACTGTATTGCCATCTACGGCCTTCTTTACCGAGGTAGACTGCTCCAGCTCCTCGTTCAGGTACTTGTAGCTGCGGCCATTGATGCCGTTCAGGGTATCACTGTATTCTTCTTCGATACCGGTCTGCCCCTGATTTCCCGTAACGGTATATCCAATCACATGGCAGGCCAGAGAATTGTACGGATAACGACGGATATAAGAGTCCTCAAACCAGACGCCTTTGATTTTATTTTCGGTTTCTTTGTCCTCCTGCGCTGCCTTAAAATCAGCAATTTCGTCTTTACTCAGCTGTTTTCTTAAGATAACATAGCTGCTGTCTTTCTTTTCGCTTAAGGTGGTCCGAAGTTCTGACTCATCCAGTTCAAAATACTGCACCAGCGCCTTGATGGTCGGTTCCACGCAGTCCTTCTCCGCATCCTCCTTGTCCTGGTTCTGCCACAGTACCTTCGGATCCAGAATCAGATTGTAAACCTTTTCACTGGTAGCCAGAATTGTGCCGTTGCGATCCAGAATATCGCCTCTTCTGTATGGCAGCGTAGTACTGTTGGTATCCTGCTGCGCCAGTACTTTTTTCGTATACTTATCTCCGCTGGTTTTATTGATATAAGCCAGTCTTACGCTCACTCCCAGCAGAGCAAGCACAATGAGCGCGAATACCAGCGCCAGCTTACGCTTCATTCGGTTGGTAAGCAGCGCCTGCATCCGCGCTCTCGGTTTTCTTTTTTTCTCTGTACGATCGTTCAAATTACTCACCTGCTAATCGTGCCAAGCGCTCCCTTGAGACTCTTATCGTCCTCCGGGATCTCGGCATACTGCTTTACGTAATCGCTCCCCTCATCGTCGTAAAGTACTACCTGATCCTCATTTGCGTATACCATGCCAAGCTCATTCATGGCAATGTCCCGGATTTTCTCCAGATCCACAGAAGTCGTCACCCGGTTATATTCATCGTCATTCTCATCCTTCAGCGTGGAAAGCTGCGTCTCCAGCGCCGTGATGTTCTTTGCCCGGGCGGTGTTGTCCGCCTGCAGCTTCAGATATCCCACACAGACCCACATGGCCACGCCCAGCGCTACTGCCAGAAACATGCCATATCCCAGGCCCATGCGTTCCTTCGCCTTTACTCTGCGGACCGTATGCACGGAAAACCGGTCTTCCTGCCTGCGTCGTCTCTCCGGCTGCTCGCCGGCCCGAAGCTTGCGGATCGCCGCTCCATCCACATAGGTGGTTCTGCGTTCTGTTTTTCCCTCTGTTCTGTTATTCGTATAAATGCTTCTGATCTCTGCCATTTTTACGCTTCCTGACTCCCAATCCGTTCAAAGACGCGAAGCTTCGCGCTCTTGGATCGCTTATTATATTCCAATTCCTCCGCACTGGGAGCAATCGGCTTTCTAATCGGTGACCTGCCCTTCGGTTTTTTACCACACACACACACAGGAAAGTTAGAAGGGCAGGTACAGGGATTTTCATTGGTTTTAAATATGGTTTTTACTATCCGGTCTTCCAGGGAATGGAAGGTTATCACACAGATTCTGCCGCCCGGATTCAACAGATCAATCATATCGTCCAGTGAGTTCTTCAGTACCTCCAGCTCCTGATTCAGCTCAATGCGAATGGCCTGGAAGGTACGTTTGGCCGGATGTCCGCCTACGGCCCGTATCTTCGCCGGAATCGCCGCCCGGATAATCTCCGTCAGTTCTCCGGTGGTCTCGATGGGCTTCTTCTCTCTGGCCAACGCAATATGCTTCGCGATATTGGCTGCGAACTTTTCCTCGCCGTAATCCCGGATGACCCGGTACAGCTCATGCTCTGTATAGCCATTTACAATATCCCGGGCCGTCTTCGTCTGACGCTGATCCATACGCATGTCCAGCGGGGCGTCCACCCGGTAGGTAAACCCCCGGTCTGCCGCGTCCAGCTGATAGGAAGAAACCCCCAGATCCAGCACGATGCCGTCCACATGGTCAATGCCAAGATTCTGAAGCTCCCGGCGCATATTGCAGTAATTGCTTCGGACGATAGTTACCCGGTCGCCGAATTCCTTCAGTCTCTCTCCCGCTGCCGCAATGGCGTCCGCATCCTGGTCGATTCCGATAAGCCTTCCTTTATCCGAAAGCTGCTTACAAATCTCATAAGAATGTCCGCCGCCGCCCAGCGTACCGTCTACGTATATTCCATCCGGACGGATATGCAGTTGTTCAATCGTCTCATGCAGTAAGACGGATACATGTGAAAATTCCATGTCTGTCCCCTTTATTGTTAGATATCCAGACCAAGCTCTGTCAGCTGACCTGCAATCTCGTCCATGTCAATCTCTTCGTAATTGTTGTTCTCGTTCCACTTCTCCTCACTCCAGATCTCGATACGGTTCAGGAGTCCGGCCAGTACAACGTCTTTTTCAATTCCCGCGAACTTCCGTAAGGTTGCCGGAATCAGTACTCTTCCCTGCTTGTCAAACTCACAGGAAGTGGCGCCCGCAGTCAGAAAACGTACAAAAGAACGCGCATTCTTATTGGTCATAGGGAGCTGCTTCAGCTTTTCTTCGTAGTTTTCCCATTCTTTCATGGGAAATACGAATAGGCAGCCATCCAATCCTCTTGTCACAATGCACTCGTCACCGAGCTTTTCCCGAAACTTAGAAGGAATGATCAGCCTGCCCTTGGTGTCTACCGTATGGTTATATTCGCCCCGGAACATAGCGTCACCCCACTTTCATCGGTTTCTGGTTCTTATCTACCACTTAAATGCACTTTCAAACCACTTTCCACCACTATTCACCACTTATGGATTAATAATATCTTAAATTTTCATAAAAAGCAAGTCCTTTTTCTGTGTATTTTGCACAAACGCAAACAACAATATCTTGTTTTTTGCATTTTCATGCATACAAGATATTGTTGTTTTATTGATATAACTTGTGTCATTTCCACTTCTTTTTACAAAATGCTTCAGAATTTCTTAATTTTTTCTTCTTATATAAAAACCAAGCACTCCACTCAGGGCGCTGATTCCCAGTATAATCAGCATCACATGGGAATATTCCCCCACAAGCCAGGCAATATAACTCCAGGATTCACCCATGAACGCCCCAAGGGATACTAAAAGGATGTTCCAGATCAGAGTTCCGGCTGCGGTATAGAGGAGAAATAATGGGAATTCCATGCGGCTCATGCCAGCCGGAACTGAAATCAGACTGCGCACTACCGGAACGCAGCGACAGAAAAAGACCGTTATGTGCCCTTTACTCCGAAACCAGTCGTCTGCCTTTGCGATATCTTCTCCCTTCAGGCGTAGAAGCTTTCCCACTTTTCCATCCACCAGACGGGTCAGCCGCTCCCGATTTAAAAGATATCCTGCTCCGTAGAGCACCACAGCCCCAGCCAGGGAACCAAGCGTCGCGAAGCATACAACTCCCGGCACGCTTAAGGCTGTATGAATTGTCAAAAATCCGCCAAAAGGCAGAATCACCTCTGAGGGAATGGGCGGGAATACATTTTCCAGGAAAATCAGAAAAAAGAGCCCGGGATACCCGTACTGCTCCATCACAGACAGAATCAGGCTTTTCAAAATCACGCCTCCTGCGGCTTTCGCTCCTTTTTCTATCCTATGCGGCTATTTTTTCGTTTATCCCGGTTATTCCCGACTATTTTGGCCGAATCTTTCCCATCTGAGAATTTACATTTCCCGCCGAGTATGCTATAGTATACTGTAAATGTTTTGAAATCATATGGTTTTAAGGAGGATATAGATCACATGAAATTAGGTATCGTTGTAAATTAGCCTTTTTTCATAAATCTATATACATCAATAAAAGTCCGTAAAACCGCATGGTTACAAAGTTTTTTGAAATTGTAAATTCATAAAACTTCATACAAAATCATATACTTTCATGCCATTTGGGTGTAGAAATGGGTGTAAAAAGATAGTCGAAAACCAGAGTCCAACGCATTTTATGTATTGATAAATGGGCATACAGATTTCTACGGATAGAACCATATAGCATGATAGAACAGAAGTTAAAATATTATAATGTACCGCACAGGCGGCGTTACCTTATCCCAACAGGGAAACAAGGAACGCCGCTATTTTTTTACCCTCATGTTACGCAGTAGGGGCAAAAAGAGCTTTGCTACATAAGGCTTTGCGGGTGCGGTTTTCACACAGTAAGGGATTGATACCTAAACCCTCAAAATTGCTGTTCTACTGCGTAACAAATATGAAGCAAAGGAGTTGATGAAGCTATGGCAGTTTTCCGCGTGGAGAGAAACACAGGATATACGGTTATGAGTAACCACCATTTACGCAATAAGGAGCTTTCCCTAAAAGCAAAAGGGCTGTTATCACAAATGCTGTCCTTGCCGGAGGATTGGGACTATACCCTTGCAGGACTGTCCTATATCAACCGGGAAAGTATCGACGCTATCCGCACCGCTGTATGGGAGCTTGAAAAAGCCGGATATATCACAAGACGGCAGGGACGCGACGAGAAAGGTAAAATGACCGCTATCGAGTACACCATTTACGAACAGCCACAGCCCCCGGCATTGGATTGTCCGGTATTGGAAAATCCAACAGCGGATAACCCGATATTGGAAAATCCGACACCGGATAACCCGACGTCGGAAAATCCAATGCAATTAAATAAAGATATACAAAAGACTAACTTATCAAAAAAAGAAAAATCAAATACGGATTTATCAAATAACCATTCCATTCCTATCCTTTCCCCTAACCCCTCTCCTTTGAGGGAGGAAACGGCAGAGCCGGAACGGAAAGGAACGGAAGCGGCAGACGCATACAGTGTGTATGAGGAAATCATCAAGGACAATATCGAGTATGAGCATTTTATCAAGCATACCGACATTGACAGGGAACGCTTGGACGAGATTGTGTCCCTTATCCTTGAAACGGTCTGCACCAAACGAAAGACAATCCGTATCGCCGGGGACGATTATCCGGCAGAGCTTGTCAAAGCAAAGTTTATGAAACTCAACAGCAGCCACATTGAATTTGTCTTTGACTGCATGAAAGAGAACACCACGAAAATCCGCAACATCAAGCAATATCTGAAAGCGGTACTTTTCAACGCACCCAACACCATTGACAGCTATTACACCGCCCTTGTCAACCACGATATGTACGGCGGCTATTAAAAACAGGAGGATTTTAATATGGCACAGAAAACAGGAGCTTTGATTTTTGATGAAACGGCAGACCGTTACGACATTCGCTTTGACCTTAACGACTACTACGGAGGATTGCATTGTGGGGATTGCTTTGAAGTATTTGTACGCGGCAAATGGAAGCCGACCCGCATGGAGTACGGGGACAACTGGTATCTTGTGGGTGTGAGGGCTTCGGATTTGAATGGGCTGCGGGTGCGTATCTAAAGGCGGCATGAAAAATGTACGCCTTATTTTTATGCCCCGAAGCGGCATACCACCCTAATAAAACCACGAAAGGAGGGATTTCATGCAAGATGAAGTCAACGAAAAAGTCGTATCTTTAGCAATCAAAACATCTAAGCTGACCGCCGAAGTGCTGCAAAAGGCTATGAAAGCCCTGCTTGCCAAAGGCAAAGGGCAGATAACCAAAGCCCCGCATGGGAAAATCACTATGCGGCAGCTTATGAAGCCGGGAGAAAAGGTTTCCAACATTGAGATTACCGACCAGAATATCAAAGCCTTTGACCCTATCGCAAGGAAAAACGGGCTTGATTACAACGTCAAGAAGATTGAGAACGGCAAGCCGCCGACCTATCTTGTGTCTTTTCGGGGCAAGGATATTGACGTTATGACCGAAGCGTTTCGGGAATTTACCGCAAAGAAATTAGGCAGGGATAAAAAGCCCTCTATCCGCAAGCTGCTTTCCACTCTAAAAGACAAGGCGGCAGCTCTGAACGCACAGAGGGACAAAGTGAAGAAAAAGGACAGGGAGGTATCGCTATGAAGCCGGAACTTAAAAAGCTGCTTATCCTAAATGCCCCCTATCTGCTCTTTGTCTATCTCTTTGACAAAATCGGACAGGCGGTGCGGCTCTCTCCGGGAACTGACCTTTCCGGCAAGGTGCTTTCCCTTGCAGACGGCTTTTCTGCTGCCTTTACAAACCCGCTTCCGAGCCTTGCCCCTATGGATTTGCTTATCGGTATTGTGGGGGCTGTCCTTATCCGGCTTATGGTGTACTTCAAAGGTAAGAACGCGAAGAAATACCGAAAAGGTATCGAATACGGTTCTGCCCGTTGGGGCAACGCCGAAGATATAAAGCCCTACACCGACCCGGTATTTCAGAATAACGTGCTGCTGACGCAGACGGAACGGCTTACCATGAACAGCCGCCCGAAGCAGCCGAAGTATGCAAGGAATAAAAATATCCTTGTTATAGGGGGAAGCGGCAGCGGCAAGACGAGATTTTTTGTGAAGCCCAACTTAATGCAGATGCACTCAAGCTACGTTGTAACCGACCCGAAAGGTACGGTTTTAGTCGAGTGTGGGAAGCTCTTACAGCGCGGCGGGTATCGGATAAAGGTGCTGAACGCGATAAATTTTAAGAAATCCATGCGTTACAATCCATTTGCCTATATCCGCAGCGAAAAAGACATTTTGAAACTGGTAAATACCTTGATTGCCAACACCAAAGGGGACGGGGAAAAAGCCGGGGAGGATTTTTGGGTAAAATCGGAACGGCTCTTTTACTGCGCCCTTATCGGCTACATTTGGTACGAAGCCCCGGAGGAAGAAAAGAACTTCACGACGCTGCTTGAAATGATAAATGCCAGTGAAGCCCGCGAGGACGACCCGGAATTTCAGTCCCCCGTTGACCTCATGTTTGAACGGTTGGAGGAAAAAGACCCGGAACACTTTGCCGTCCGGCAGTATAAGAAATTCCTGCTGTCTGCGGGAAAGACACGAAGCTCTATCCTCATTTCCTGCGGTGCGCGGCTTGCTCCTTTTGACATTAAGGAACTGCGCGACCTTATGGAAACCGACGAAATGGAGCTTGACACCATAGGCGACCGCAAGACCGCCCTGTTTGTTATCATCAGCGACACCGACGATACTTTTAACTTTGTCGTGAGTATTCTTTACACGCAGCTTTTCAATCTCCTTTGCGACAAGGCAGATGATGAATACGGCGGCAGGCTGCCCGTCCATGTGCGCTGTCTGTTAGACGAGTTTGCAAATATCGGGCAGATACCGAAGTTTGAAAAGCTCATAGCCACCATACGAAGCCGGGAAATCTCCGCGTCGATTATCTTACAGTCGCAAAGCCAGTTAAAGGCAATCTATAAGGACAACGCCGATACCATAGTCGGCAACTGCGACACCACCCTTTTCTTGGGCGGCAAGGAGAAAACCACCCTCAAAGAAATGTCGGAAATCTTGGGGAAAGAAACCATTGACAGCTTCAACACTTCCGAGAACCGGGGGCGCGAGGTATCGCATGGGCTGAACTATCAGAAGTTAGGTAAGCAGCTTATGACGGAAGATGAAATAGCGGTCATGGACGGCGGGAAATGTATTTTACAGCTACGAGGGGTGCGCCCGTTTTTCTCTGACAAGTACGACATTACAAAGCACCCCAACTATAAATATCTTTCCGACTATGACAAGAACAATACTTTTGATATGGAAAAGCATTTAAGGCGCAGACCCGCCCTTGTAAAGTCGGACGAAATATTTGACTACTACGAAATCAGCGAAAGCGATTTGCAGGAGGACACCGACCATGAATAAACGTATCAGAAAGAAAAAGCAGAAACAGCAGGAACAGATTGAACAGGCGATTGCCGGGCTTTTAGAAGTAGTTGAGGAAGCACAGCGGAAACACTGGCAGCTATGGGTGGAGAAAAGCACAAAGCAGTTTGTTGCGGCGGTTATGCGCCACTATGAGCAAAGGGAGGAATACAGCGTATGAATAAACGTATCAAGAAAAAAGTCGCAATCCGAAAATGCCAAAAGAGCTTAGAAAAAATGAAGCAGATTTTTCATGGCGCAGACGAAGAATTTTTACAGGGCATGGAAAATATGTACGCACGCCGGATAGCAACTATCCGAAAAGGAGGGCTGAAATAATCACAGCACAAAACAAAGGCTGCATGATACGCGCCCCTTGCGTATCAAAGCCGCAGCACATATTTTTTTACAACTGAATACCGCCGCGCGGCAGACACTTACGCAGCGCGGGGACTTATGACCGCGGCAGTTTGAAAACTGACCGCCGTTTTTTATACCCTTTTACGGGGCAAGCCGCATTTGCGGCAGAAAGGAGTTTTATGGAATTTTTCAACAGCGCAATCGGCGTATTACAGACTTTGGTTATCGCTCTTGGAGCAGGACTTGGCATTTGGGGCGTTATCAATCTCTTAGAGGGATATGGAAACGACAATCCGGGCGCAAAATCACAGGGCATTAAGCAGTTCATGGCTAATTAAAGGGAACAAAAAGAAAGGAAAAACCAATCCAGACGGTATCAGCGGCAGGCTACAAGAATAAATTGTGATTTCACAAGATTGGTGTTATAATAAGAGAAAAGTTCCTGCCGGGGCAACCGCCCCGGTGGTATGGATAGAAAGGCAGGAAAATAATATGCACATCAGCTATAAACCACTCTGGCACACACTGTTAGAGCGTGATATGAGAAAAGAAGATTTAAGGCTTGCCGCTGGTATGACAACGAATATGATTGCCAACATGAGCAAAGAGGGAAAGCACATCAGCATGGACACATTAGCCCGTATCTGCGAAACGCTGAATTGTGAGATTACCGATGTAATTGAGTTAGTACCAGACGAGCCTGCTTCCACAGGAGGTAAGGAACATGAGCGAATTGAAACCAAGAATAACAGAAAACGGAATTGATTATATCCTTGTTGGAGATTACTACATCCCAGACTTGAAGCTGCCGGAAGAACACCGCCCCATCGGAAAGTACGGACGGATGCACCGGGAATATTTAAGAGAAGTCCACCCAGCCAGATTGAACACATTGACCTTGACCGGGGAGTTATGGACATACCTTGCAGACCTGAACGAACAGGCACAGGAACGGTTAGACACCATCATGGAGCAGATGAAAGCCACCGAGGGCGTGACCGAGGAATTGAAGCGTACCCGTCAAATGGAATGGGTGCAGCGTTGCAATAACATTCACAACCGAGCAGAAGAAATTGTTTTGCATGATATAATTTATTCATACGGGAGTAATTAAATCG
>NZ_JBBMFE010000005.1:0-226468 GCF_040096155.1 Laedolimicola intestinihominis
GTAGAGCGTTCGGCTGTTAACCGAAATGTCGTAGGTTCGAGCCCTACTCGGGGAGCTGATAAGACCTGTAAGCGTTGCTTGCAGGTCTTTTTTAAAAAATTCTTTCATAAAAAATCAAATAATATTTTCAAAAATCTTAGTGTTTCACAGTGTTTAATTTCAAACAGATTCTCACATATATTTTAAGGTGCTGACAAGAGTCATTTGTATTTAGAATAAGAATATGACAGCGGGTAAACCACGCAATAAAATCAGGACTGAAAGGTACTGTTTACTTTTGAAAAATAGTGTTTAAACAGAGGAATGTTGGACAGCGTTTGCGTCTGTTGACGCTGACAAAAAACTTTATTACAATGCATTTTGTAAGGAAAAACCTGAAATCAGGAAAAGAAGTGCTTCTTAAAACAGTAACAGGAGGTTTGAAATATGGACTATGAAACAACTGCAATGGAATTGATCAGTTATTCTGGAAATGCACGAAGCATGGCATTCCAGGCCTTGGAGAAGGCAAAGGAAGGAGACTTTGCAGAAGCAGACAGATTACTTGCAGAAAGTAAAAAGGAAAATACAAAAGCTCACAATGCCCAGACGGACTTATTAGCTGCAGAGGCAAGTGGTCAGAAGATTGAGATGGGAATTCTGTTGGTACATGCACAGGATCACCTGATGACGAGCATGCTGGCGATTGAGCTGATTCAGGAGCTTATTGTATTACACAGAGACAAGGCAGGCAGGGAGAAATAATATGAAAATTTTATTGATGTGCGCAAATGGATTATCCACAGGAATCCTGATGAACAAGATGAACGATTGGGGCAAAAAAAACGGAGAAGAGCTGGAGGTAAGGGCTGTACCGGTAGATGAATGTGCAGGAATCTATCAGGATTATGACTGTCTTCTGATTGGACCGCAGATGGCTTATAAGCTGAAGGAGGTTCAGAAGATAGCAAGTGATCGCCCGGTGGCAACCATTCCGCCTCAGGATTATGCACTGGGACGCGTGGACAACATTATGAAAATGGTAAAACAGCTGATTAACGGGGGTAAGTAAGATGAACAAGGTTATGAAATGGATCGAGGAAAAAATGACGCCGCTGGCAAATTTCCTGGGGAGTGAGAGACATCTGGCAGCAATGCAGAAAGCATTTATGAGCATCCTTCCGATGATATTTGTAGGTGCGGTATTTATGCTGATAGCAAATCCGCCAGTGACAGAAGAAATGATTTCTCAGGGTGGCTTTTGGGGACTTTTTTCAGGCTGGTTTCATTTTGCTACAGCCAATAAAATGACTATTTTGATTCCCTATAACATGACGATGGGTCTGCTGTCTCTTGCAGTTGCATTTTTCATCGGGTATAACCTGGCAAAGTCCTACGGGATGAAAGAGGCCGTAAATGGAATGACTGCAATGATTACCTTTTTTATTGTGGCAGCTCCGGCAGGCTATGTGGCCCTTGCAGATGGAACTACGTCGTTGATGATAAATTCCAAATATCTTGGAGCCCAGGGTATGTTTACGGCAATTGTCATTGGTCTGCTGACAACAGAGATTACCCGGTTTTGTCAGGAACATCATATTACTATCCGGCTTCCGGAGGTGTGTCCGCCGGTTCTGACGGAATCCTTTGCTACGATTATCCCCATGGGAATTAATATTACCCTGTTCTTTCTGTTAAATCAGCTGATTGGAGTATGGATGCCGGGACGCAGTATTCCTCCTGCATTGAGGCGATTCTGGCGAAGCCGGTCGGAGTAGTAAATTCGGTTCCGGGAGCGATATTCCTCTGCCTGTTTATTCTGGTGCTTTGGTGCTGTGGAGTACATGGACAGATGGTTACCATGGCCGTAACAAGCCCGATTACCATGGCTGCTTTTGCGTCCAATGCGGAGCTTTTCGCAGCGGGAGCACAGCCGGTGTTCCATCCAATTTTTATGACTCTTGCCATTACTTTTTTGGGAGGAACTGGAAATACCTTTGGATTATGTGTACTTAGTCTGAAGGCAAAGTCAGAGCAGATGAAAGCATTTGGAAAGGCGACAATTGTGCCGAGCTTTTTCCGGCTTTCTGAGCCGGCCATTTTCGGTGCACCGATTATGTTTAACCCGATTCTGATGATCCCATTCATATGTGGCAGCCTGGTGGTAGCGATTCTGTACTGGCTGGTGTGCACAGCGGGTCTGGTGACGGCACCGTATCTGCTGATTAGCGGAACCTATCCCATCTTTTTAAGCATCTTTATCTGTTGTCTGGACTGGAGAGTTCTTGTTTTTGTGGCATTGATGATTCCTTTAACAATGGTAATCTGGTATCCGTTTTTCAAGACCTATGACAATCAGCTTTACAGACAGGAGCAGGCAGAGAAGGAGGCAGCTGCATGAACAGACTTCCGGACACATTTTTGTGGGGTGGCGCCACTGCAGCGAACCAGATAGAAGGAGGATACCGGGAAGGTGGACGGGGACTGGCCAGCATGGATGTAGTTCCCCAGGGAACAGACAGATTTGCCTATATGTTTGGGGAGATATCCGATCTTTCCTTTAAAGATGGCCGGAATTATCCGGCACTGACCGGTATTGATTTTTATCATCATTATAAAGAGGATATCCGTCTGATGGGAGAAATGGGATTTAAAGTATTCCGAATGTCTATCAGCTGGTCCCGCATTTTCCCTAATGGAGATGAGACAGAACCAAACGAAGAGGGCTTGAAGTTCTATGAGGATATTTTCTTGGAATTGAAAAAATATGGAATAGAACCCTTAGTTACTATCTGCCATTATGATTATCCGCTGCATTTGGTTACAGAATATGGAGGTTTCAAAAACCGCAGGCTGATTGAATTCTATAAGCATTATGTAACCGTGCTGTTTGAGCGTTATAAAGGTTTGGTTCATTACTGGCTGACCTTTAACGAAGTCAATTGTACACTGGTTCTTCCTTATGTGGCGGCCGGAGTGGTGCTGGATCCCGCGGAAGACAGAGACACCCAGTTGTATCGGGCTGCGCATCATATTTTGGTGGCAAGCGCCTGGGCGGTAAAGATAGGACATGAGATTGATCCGGAAAATAAAATTGGAAATATGGTGTGCGCTGGAGAATGGTATCCTTATACCTGTGCTCCCAAAGATGTGTTCCAGGCGATGACCAATAACCGCAAACTGTACTTTTTCACAGATGTGCAGGCGAGAGGAGAGTACCCTTCCTATGGCCTGAAAGAACTGGAAAGAAAAGGAATCCGGCTTCCTTTTGTGGAAAATGATAAAGAAATTTTAAAAGAAAATACGGTTGATTTTCTGTCATTTTCCTATTATGCTACACATGTGGTATCCGCAGATGAAAGGGTTAATGCAGAGTTGGCGGGGAATCCGTTGGCTACTCTGACAAATCCCTATCTGGGTCCTATCAAATATAAGCGCCAGGATGATCCGATGGGGCTTCGCATTACGCTGAATGCTTTGTATGATCGTTACCAAAAGCCGCTGTTTATTGTAGAAAACGGGACTGCGGCAGCAGATGAGCTGAAGAATGATACGGTAGAGGATGATTATCATATTGATTATTACCGGGAGCATATCAAAGCACTGAAAGAAGCAGTGCTGCTGGATGGCGTGGAGCTGCTTGGGTATACCAGCTGGGGCTGCCTGGATCTTGTCAGTGCAGGCTCAGGGCAGATGAGCAAACGATATGGGTTTGTCTATGTAGATGTGGATGATGAAGGAAAAGGAACCTATAAAAGATATCGGAAAAAATCATTTTACTGGTACAAAAAGGTAATTGCATCCAACGGAGAAGATTTGGAATGACAGGAAAACCGGCGGGGAGGGCTTATGAGGACAAACCGTGATAGAATTCTCGAATATCTGGAAAAGACAGAGCGGGAACATAAAGAAAATTATAGGGGAAGTACGACTCAGGAAATGGAAGAGGCATTGGGAATGAAGCGCTGCAATATTTCTACCCAGCTGAATCGTATGACTGAGGAAGGACTTCTGAAAAAAAGTGGAACCCGGCCGGTATATTACCGTCTGAAAACGGCAGATGCTCAGGATGAGCATCTGTCCTTTCGTGCTTTGGTGGGAAAAGACGGGAGCCTGAAGAACGCAGTTCAGCTGGCGAAGGCCGCTGTACTGTATCCGGAAAGACCGCTGCATATTTTGCTGACGGGAGTAGCAGGAACCGGGAAAACAAGCTTTGGAAAAGAAATTTTCGCATTTTGCGAAGAAATAAAAAGATTTTCTGCGGACATAAAGTGGAAGGAAATCAACTGTCAATATTACAGAGAAAACGAAACAGGGCTTTTGCAGGAACTGGAGACCAGCAGCGGAAAGCATTTGCTCCTGAATCATTTACAGGTATTAAACCACAACCATCAGGTGGCCATTTTCCGGTATTTTCAGGAAAAGGAGCAGATGGCAGAATGTATGATAGTCTGCGCAGCAGATGTGGAAAATCCGACAGAGCTTCCGGAGATTGTCACAGAATGGTTCCCAGTGCAGATAGGGATTCCCAGATTGGCTGAGAGAGGATTTCGGGAAAGATTTCAGCTTATCAGCAGCTTTTTCATGGAAGAAGCAGAAAAAATGGGCAGAACGATAAAGCTGAATTCGGAGCTTCTGTATTGTCTGATGCTGTACCCTTGTGCAGGAGAGCTCCGGCAGTTGGGCAATGATATCCGGGTGGGCTGTGCCAATGCCTATGTGCGGGAATTTCAGTCAAGCGTGCAGGAGCTGCATGCATATATTTATGATTTTCCCATACAGATAAGAAATGGCCTGCTGAAATGGAAACAATTTCATGAGCAGATAGAAGAAATTATTCCACGGGACTATTCCTATGCTTATTCCGCGACAGCGCTTAACCGTCTTGCAGCTGTCAAGGGGAAGGAAGAAAAAAATATCTATACCCTGATTGAGAAGAAAGAAAAGGAATTGCGGAAGCAGGGAATGGAAGAGGAAGAAATTAATGAGCTCATCAATGATGAGCTCACGGATACCCTGAAGGAACTGCAAAGCATCTATGGGGAAAAGAAACTGGACAGAGAATCCCTTGCTAAAATTGTTGATTCACGAATCACTTCCATGGTAGATCAATTTCTGATGTATGCGGGAGGCAAAACAGGTAAAGCCTATCCGGATGCAACATTTTATGGCATTTGTCTGCATCTGTCAGCGTTTCTGGAGAAGACCGGAGATCCTAGGAGAATTTCAGAGGAAACTCTGGTGGAAACGATGGAAGGATACAAGGATGAATATCGACTATGCCTGGAATTTGCAGAAAAAATTGAAAAAGAATTTCAGGTATCGGTGCCGATAGAAGAAACGGTAATCCTGACCATGTTTCTAAGCACCAAGGATAGGGAAGAGCAGGAGAAAAAAAGGCCCGTTGTATTGATTGCCATGCACGGAAGCAGTGCGGCCTCATCCATCTGCAGTGTAGTCAATGCTTTGTCGGTAAACAGGAATACCTATGCCTTTGATTTTCCACTGGATATGTCAACAGAGCAGGCCTATCATCTGTTTGTGAAGAAAATCCAGGAAATTCACGGGGGAAATGGGATTTTGCTGCTGCATGATACAGGGTCTATTAAAACCATTGCAGGGCTGGCTATGCAGAATACAGGAATTCCGATTCGTTGTATCGAGGTTCCGTTTACATTGGTGGCATTGGAGTGTTCGCAGAAAGCCGGAATGAACACAGATCTGGAAGAGGCTTACCGGGGAGTCCTTGAGAGCTGTCAGAATACCCTGCCCTTTATGCGGGAGAGTTATCGGAAATTGGAACAGGATAAGGTGATTCTGACCCTCTGCATGACAGGACAGGGGGGAGCGGTGCAGATAAAAAAGTATATTGAAAAAAATGCGGAACTGCAGGACATTCAGATCATTCCACTGGCGATCAGTGATCAGAAATTCCTGCTCGGGAAGATTAATGCAATTCTGAAGGAACATGAAATTGTCTGTATGATTGGAACTTACGATCCGGGGATCTATAACATTCCCTTTATATCTGTGGCGAAGCTGTTTGAAACCCCGATAGAAAAGCTGTCATTACTGCTGTCTCTTCCGGAAACGGAATTATCGGCTCCGGTAGATTATGAGGCAATCTACGAATATTTGCAGGAGAGTCTTCCGGATCTGGATATTAACAGACTGAAGCGCCATCTGCCCAGAGTCGTGGCGAGAATCAAAAAGAGTGCGGGAGGACTGAATGAGGATCAGGAGTTGGGAATGTTTATGCATCTGGCCTGTTCCGTCAGCAGGCTGAAGGCAGGAGAGGTGATTGGAACAAATTCCAGAAAAAATCAAATCATCAGCGGAAATAAGAAGCTGTATACAGAGATGGTCGAGAACCTGAAACCGCTGGAACAGGCATTTGGGATCTGCTACAGTGATGATGAAATTGCAAGTCTGATAGAGATCTGCAAGAGAATTTGATAAATAGCTTCTGTGTTATACTTATAATATTTATAAATTTATCCCTCCTGCTCCCAGGGCTGTAAGGGTGCCAGGAAACCGGCTTCCCGAAGCTTCTGCTGAATCATATCCAGCCGCTCCGGGGTGTCGGCAGCCACCAGGTGATAGTGGTAGCCAGAGGTGGCATTGCTTAAGACGCTGGAGCTGCTGTTTTTCAGAGTTTCGACGAATTCCCGTACATCCTGCCGGGAGCGCACATCCATATCGGCGGAAATGCGTCCGTAGAGACGATGACTGATGCTGATATTTTTGATATGGCCGCCACAGTCTACGATGAGATTCATTTCATCTTCTATCTGCTCCGGTGCGTGGCAGACCTTGAATTCCCGGGAGCTGCCGTTGTCCTGCTGAAGGACATAGCCCCGGGTGGTGGACAGAATACAGGGCGTGGAGACACGTATCACGGCCATATCCTGCACAATCACCTGCCGGCTTACCCCGAAGCGTGCAGCCAGCTCCTTGGCGGCCACCGGGGCAGCTGCCTTCTTCAAAATCTGTAAAATTTCCGTTCTGCGCTGTGCGGTTGTCATGATACCGTGAATCTCCTTCCATATAAAAATCCATGTAAATAATAAATTTCATTACAAACTGACTTTATTGTAGCACCTGGCAGGACAGGTGGCAAGACAGAATTGCCGGCCCAAAATACAGTTTCGGGGCGGAGGGGAAGTATGATATAATGTTGAAGCAGACGAAAGGAGAAAACCTGTGAAAATCGTAGTATTAGATGGCTATACAGAAAACCCCGGTGATCTGAACTGGGAAGAATTGGAAAATCTGGGGGACTTTACGGTATACGATCGAAGCTCTCTGACTGACGAGGAAGAAGCGATTGCCCGTATCGGTGATGCGGAGATTGTCATTACCAATAAGACACCGATTACCAGAAACGTGCTGGACCGTTGTCCTTCTATCCGTTATATCGGCGTACTGGCTACCGGCTACAATGTGGTAGACTATGTCTATGCAGGAGAAAAGGGAATTCCGGTCACGAATGTGCCGGGGTATGGCACGGATACGGTGGCTCAGTTTACCTTTGCACTGCTGCTGGAGATTTGCCATCATGTGGCCCATCATTCCGAGGCAGTTCATGAGGGCCGCTGGGAGACGTGTCCGGATTTCTGCTTCTGTGATTATCCTCAGATTGAGCTGGCAGGCAAAACCATGGGAATTATCGGCTTTGGAAGAATCGGTCAGAAGGTGGGAAGGATTGCGAAGGCCTTCGGCATGAATGTGCTGGCGTGTTCACCCCATGAATATGAAAGTGGCAGAGAAATTGCGGATTATGTAAACCTGGATACCTTGCTGGCCAAGTCCGATGTCATTTCCCTGCATTGCCCCCTGTTCCCGGAGACAGAAGGAATCATTAACCGGGAAACGATAGGAAAGATGAAGGATGGAGTGATTATCCTGAACAATGGCCGCGGCCCGCTGATCGTGGAGCAGGATCTGGCAGATGCCCTGAACAGTGGCAGGGTAAGGGCGGCTGGTGTAGATGTGGTAAGTGCCGAGCCTATCAAGGGTGACAATCCGCTTCTCGGGGCCAGAAACTGTTTTATTACACCCCATATCGCCTGGGCGACCAAGGAGGCACGGCAGAGAATTATGGACTGTGCCGTAAATAATGTAAAGGCTTATCTGGAAGGAAAACCGATCAACGTGGTGAATACCGGGAAATAGGATTTTCTGCTGCATGGGGTGTCGCAAACAATAAAATAAGAGGAAACATTTACCCTCTTTTGTGACACCCTTCTGCGCTGGCAAAAAAACAAACAGGAAGAAATTGGAAAATAAATTCGGAGATAAAAAAAGGGAAAAAACTCTTGCAAATCCAACGAAACTATGGTAAGATAATCGGGCACGGCAAAAGAAACCGAGCTAACGCCCATCCAAAGGGGCAGATAAATAAGGCTCCTTGGTCAAGCGGTTAAGACATCGCCCTTTCACGGCGGTAACACGGGTTCGATTCCCGTAGGAGTCATTTATATCTTGACGAATTATTTCCGATATGATATAATACAAGAGTTGATGGCGACATAGCCAAGTGGTAAGGCGTGGGTCTGCAACACCCTGATCACCAGTTCAAATCTGGTTGTCGCCTCTCATAGAAGAGTTTAAAGTCTGTATTTACAGGTTTTAAGCTCTTTTTTGAACTATAGAGAAGCTTCTTCGGAGCCGGGAGCAGGAGAAGCATCTGTTCGAGCCTTTTGCGACAGATTAATATGATGCAATAAAAAGGAATCCTTTTTACGGGATTCCTTTTCTGCGTTTCATTTTATAAAAAATCTTTTACAGTCCGGCCAGCTTCTGCAGCGCCTCACCTGCAATCATCAGATCCTCATGCTCGGTCATATAGGCCTCGGCTGCGGAAGAGTATTTCTCGTTGCTGCCGTACTCGGAGAGAATGTTGGAAATCTTGTTGAATTCCTCCGGCGTGTGGCTGCTCTTGTGGATAATCAGGCAGTAGTCGCCATCCTTTTTCAGACGGTACAGGGAGTTCTGACCCTGGTAGAAGCCCTGAAGCACATGGGCCGCATCGATGACTGTGTCCAGATCCTGGAAGGAATACAGGCGGGTCAGGTCAATCTCGGAAGCGAGAGAGACGGCCTGTTCTGCTTTTTCTTCCTTGCTGGAAGCGGTAGAGTCCTGGAGTTTCTTTTCAATAAGCTTCTTGAACATATCCAGGACATTGTCGGCGCCTTCCGGAAGGATACCGCTCAGATCGTTCGCGTCTTCGGGCATGGGGCTGTCGCCGCCTGGTGCGAATTTGGCGAAGCGGGTGTCCAGCTCTTCCGGATCCTCGACCTTGGTGATAATCAGGACGATGCATTCGTTGGGCATGGGAATCGCTTCGATCATCAGCGGAATATTGTCAGCCTCAAAACCAAATTCGATGGCTGCCTGCTGCATCATTTCCCGGAACAGCTCCTTGGCCTTTTCTGTACCGTAGGCCAGTTCACTGAGCTTTAGCTGACGGTTATTCAGATCGTCTCTGGTCAGGGTGCAGCGTATCTGGTTATCGTTTATCTTTTCTATCTTCATATATCCTCACATCCAATTTATATATAGCTTAAAAAGGTTTCAATTCTATTATATACAAAATGACTGGGAGATACAATATTGAATCTGCGCTGAAAATATGAAAAAAACTGGTTTTCTATAAAAATTTCATAAATTTTCCAATTTGCTTGCATTTCCGGAAAAAGACAGGGTATAATGAATCCGGAAAAGCCGCCCGGGGAAGGGAGGCAGCGAAGAACATAATTTTTACAGAAGTCTTAAGTAAGCCAGGCTTTTATTTCTCAGGTGCCAGTTCGGCGCGATTTCCACGATTGACAGATAAAAAGGTTTCAGAGAGAGTATCAGGCGGCATTTTCCGGGATAATATATCACGATCTCCTTTTGGGGAGCGGACGGCTGCGGGCCGCGGGTGAAAAACAGGCGAGGTCCCCTCCGAGCCTACAGAGCGGGCCGCGAGCCTTATCCGCTGTAAAAAATGACGGAAAGCTGTCGAAAATGGGTGACGCGGCGGTGAATTTCTGTTATGATAGACCCGATAGGAGGTTTCTGCCATGGCAACGACAAAACGAAGAAGACGAAGAAGATCCCGGGGAAGAAGAAAAGCAGCGCCGATGCTGGCGGTATTTGTACTGATTGTACTGATTCTGGCAGGCGTAATGTTTGCTTTCCTGTATGAAAAATATAGCCCCTCCAAGGAACGCATGAGCTGGAATACCTATTTCGAGGTGACAGCCAGCGATGAGGCGGCAGTGATTTTAAATGATCAGATGATGGATTTTAAAGCCAGAATCATCGACGGTGAGCCCTATGTGACCACCGATACCCTGTACGATTACCTGAATTCCCGTTTCTACTGGGATTCCCAGGAAAATCTGCTGCTGTATACGACGCCGACGGAGCTGATTACCGCGTCTGTGGGAAGTAATACCTACACGGTAGCGAAGCAGTCCTGCATGGAGGATTACACACCGGTGAAGGTGGACGGCGATACGGCTTATGTGGCTTTGAAATATATTCAGAAATATACAGGCCTTACATATGAGCTGATGACCGACGAGGTGAACCGCGTCAATATCAAAACGGAATTCGGTACGGCAGAGACCGTGACCGTGAAGAAGAACGGAAATGTCCGCTACCGCGCAGGCATTAAGAGCCCGATTCTGACGGATGTGTCCAAGGGCGATACCCTGTACGTGCTGGAGGAGACCGAGGACGTGGGCGACTGGACGAAGGTTCGTACGTCCAACGGCTTTATCGGTTACATCCGCAATAAATATCTGGGTCAGAAGGGCGAGGAGACTACAGAGTCCAATTACACAGAGCCTGAGTACACGAATATCAGCAAAGACTACATCATTAATATGGCATGGCATCAGGTGACCAATGGGGACGCCAACAGCAAGGTGCTGGAGACTATCGCGAATACAAAGGGGCTGACCACCATTTCCCCCACCTGGTTCTTCCTGAAGGACGACGACGGCAACATTGATTCTCTGGCAAGCCAGACTTATGTAAACTACTGTCACCAGAACAACATCGAGGTGTGGGCGCTGGTGGAGGATATCACCCACAAGGACACCATTACCGATTACGAAATCCTGTCCCGGACCTCATCCAGACAGCGGCTGGTCAGCAACCTGATTGCCAAGGCCATCGAGTTTGATCTGGACGGTATCAATATAGACTTTGAGTATATCAATGAAGATTCCGCTAAGGGTTACGTGGAGTTCCTGCGGGAGCTGTCCATCATGTGCCGCCTGAACGGCATCATTCTTTCCGTAGACAATTACCGTCCGGCGGATCATAATCGCTTCTATAACCGCGAGGAGCAGGGTGTGGTGGCTGATTACCTGATTATCATGGGTTATGACGAGCATTACGCAGGCTCTGAGGAGGCCGGCAGCGTGGCAAGCATTAACTGGGTGCGCGAAGGCATCGAGGAGACCCTGAAGGAGGTCCCGGCGGAGAAGGTTATCAACGCAGTACCGTTTTACACCAGACTCTGGGAGGAGAGACCTAAGACTGCTGAGGAGCTGGCGCAGGAGTCCGATACGGATGATTACGTACCAAATGTAGTCAGCAGCAAGGCCTACGGCATGGACACCATCGACAAGATTCTGGCCACTAACGGCGCGGAAAAGACCTGGGACGAGACCACGGGTCAGTATTACGCCGAGTATGTGGCGGACGGCAAGACCTATAAGGTTTGGCTGGAAGAAGAGGAATCCATCGCGCTGAAGGCGGCGTTGATTAAAGAATATAATCTGGCAGGTATTTCTGCATGGAAGCTCGGATTCGAGCGGCAGGATATCTGGGATACGATTTTGAAATACGTGAACTAAAAAACCAGAACGACGTAAAAAAGACAGAGAAGCGTGATCATCAAGCTTGCTTGTAAGAACACGTTTCCCTGTCTTTTTTCATCAGATTATCATTCCTTAGGCTTTTCAGGTTTCCGAATTCCGTGTGAAGTAGCTTCCCCGGAGATACGCGCCAGTTCACTGAGCGGCAGCGTCAACTCTCCGCGCAGCCAGGCCACATAGACGGCGATGACGCCGGATACAAAATATTCTGCGTAAAGCCGCAGCTCCTGCGCCGGGAAATCTACCTTATCCTGATAGACTTCCACCGTGGTTTCGATAATGATACGCTTCACTTCCGACCAGAAAAACGCGTAGGGATTTTCCCTGGAAATAAAACGGTAAAATTCGATATCCGGTTCCATGAGCTGATTCAGACATTGGAATAATACGTCTACCTCGAAGGGGTTGGAAAAGAATCTTTTTTTTTCGAGAAGATGAAGAAGCTCGTCTATCTTTCGGTGGGCGGCGTCCCGCATGATATCCTCCAGGGTTTCATAGTGGAGGTAAAAGGTCTTGCGGGCGATATTAGCCCGGTGGGCCAGTTCTGAAATTGTAATCTTTTGATCTTTTTTCTCATAAATCAGTTCCAGATAGGCGTCGATGATAGCGTCTCGTGTTTTACTTACTCTTTTATCCATTTCTATGTACTCACTTTATTCTCAGATGTGTAGTATGTTACGAAACGAAACATACTGGTCATTGCTCTTTGTTATTTTTACATTATAATATATTTTTTAGGGAAAGATCAACGAGTATTCGTATTGAAAAACATATATTCGGAGGAGGAAGAGGATTTCGATGAAGAAAGTGATGGAGATTTTCAAAAGAGATATTTCTCGGCTGGTGAAATCACCGGCGGCGATCATTGTGGCCGTGGGAATGTGCATCATTCCGGCGCTGTATGCGTGGTTTAATATTGCAGCGAACCGCGACCCGTACGGCAACACAGCCAACATCAAGGTGGCCGTAGCCAACAATGACGTGGGGGCCGAGAACAAAAAGCGAACCCTGGACGCGGGGCAGCAGATACTTGACCAGATGGAAGAGAATGACGATCTGGGTTGGGTATTTACAGACGAGGAGGATGCGGTAGATGGCGTAAAATCGGGAAAATATTACGCTGCTATTGTGATACCGGAAACCTTCAGCGCGGATCTGCTGCAGATTGAGGACGGAACCCTCGGAGGTCCGGAGATCACATATTATGTAAATGAGAAGCGGAACGCGGTAGCGCCGAAGATTACGAATACAGGTTCTACCACCATTCAGAGCAAGATTGAGGAAGAATTTTATAAGGTAGCTTCCGAGGCTATTGCGGAGGAGCTGCAGGATCTGGGCGGATCTCTGGCGGATGATCTGGAGACCACCAACGACAATATTCTCTGTATGATTTCCGATGCGAGAGACAATTTCCGGGAGTACCGGCAGGTGCTGGCGGATTTCCAGTCAACCATCAGCCAGGGGACGACGCAGATTCAGCACGGCAAGACGACCCTGACGAAAGCAGTAAAAGCGGCGAATGCAGGAAGCAGCGCATTGCAGGACGCGAAGGATCTGCTGAAAAGCAGCCGGAAGAATGTAAGGGCCTTTGGAAGCACGTTTGATCAGAGCCTCAGTGATGGGGAAACTTATCTGAATAATGTCTATACCACAGCTTCCGTAAAACTGGCCGGACTGGAGTCTACAGCCAATCAGGCGGTAACGGCAGTGAGTACCGGTAAGAGCCTTGCGGAAAATATGAGCAAGGATGGACAGAGCGCGGTGACACAGCTGCAGGGCGTTCTGACGCAGATGCAGGGTTTGAGGAAAAAAGGCGAGGATAAACTTGCACTCGGCAAAGCGGGACTGCAACAGATTGAAGCTGGGCTGGAAGAAGCGGAAGCCGGACTGAAGCAATATGAAGCAGGTATTGCAGCGTGCGAGCAGCAGTTGGCTACCCTTGAAGAAGGAACTCCGGAGTACGAAGCAACGAAGGCATATAAGGAGCAGTTGGAAGGCGAAAAAGCAGTTGTAGAAGCGAAAAAAGCAGCTGGCGAAAAGAAAAAAGAAGAAGTATCTAAACAGGTGGAGGAGGGTCAAAAACAGCTCGATACCCTAAATAATGCGATCACCACGATTTCTGAAGTCCTGATTCCGACTCTCCAGAATGAACTGATTCCGAAGAGCGACGCCATGGCGGCCCAGCTTACCGAGCTGGACTCCAAGACCGGAAAACTCCAGACTATTATGTCAACTATCAGTACATCTAAGACTCAGATGGATACAATTCTGACTCAGGGAAAAACTACCCTGCGCAATTTCCGTTCCAGCCTGAATGGAAATCTGATGCCGGGTCTTCATTCCGCATTGGATACCGTATCCGGTGTCAGCAGCGATCTGAAGTCGGCCCTGGAGGATGCTTCCGCTACGGCGGATCAGATGCAGGGCGTTATGGATCAGCTGAGCAAAAGCCTGACAGAGGGATCTGAGGCACTGGGCAAGACCGGCGATACTCTGGCAAACCTGGATGAGCGGCTGGCAGGTATCCAGAACGATCTGGAGACACTGCGGGCGTCTGACGCATACAAGGACATTCTGGATCTGCAGGATGTGGATCCGGACGCAGTATCCAAATTTATGACTTCACCGATCGAGCTGAATACAACGACCTTCTATGAGGTAGAGGATTATGGCTCCGGTATGACCCCGTTCTATACCAATCTGGCCCTGTGGGTTGGCGGCATGGTTCTGATTGCGTTGTTGAAACAGGAGGTGGATGAGGACGAGAAGGTGAAGAAGTTCACCCTGAACCAGGCTTATTTCGGACGCCAGATTCTTTTCATTATTCTGTCGGTGGTACAGTCCCTGATTATCTGTCTGGGCGATCTGTATCTTTTAAAGGTACAGTGTGTCCATCCGGGACTTTTTATCCTGACGGGAGTCATAGCGGGTCTTATTTATCTGAGCCTGATTTACGCCATTACGGCGGCATTTAAGCATATTGGCCGCGCCATCTTCGTATTTCTGGTTATCATCCAGATTCCGGGCTCCACAGGAACCTTCCCGGTGGAAATGATGGGTGGCTTCTACAAAGCCATTTACCGGCTGATGCCCTTCACTTACAGCAATACAGCGATGCGTGAGTGCATCGGTGGCATGTATTATAATACCTGGCTGAAAAATATCGGAATCCTGGCGGCATACTTACTGCTCTCCCTGTTTATCGGACTGGTGCTGCGGCCATTGCTCCTGAATCTGAACGCTCTGTTTGACCGGAAGCTGGCAGAGGCAGATCTGATTATCTATGAGGAAAATGATAAGACGACAGATCTGACGCCGGAGCTGGTGGCGAGGGCGCTTCAGAGCGACAGCGAGGCAAGAGAGGAATATACTGAACGCGCGCGGCGCTTTGAGAAGAACTATAAGAGACGGAAACGCTTCGGCTTTCTGGCTATGGCGATTGTGCCGTTGATTTTCCTGGTACTGATGTTCAGTGTAGAATCCAAGCTGGTATTCCTGGTGCTGTGGATCTGCGCACTGATTGGCCTGTCCATGTATCTGATCTGGCTGGAATATCACCATGAACGGATGCAGAAGCAGCTGAAACTGATGGGTCTCTCTGACGGAGAGCTTCTGGCAGCGTTAAAGGAGGAGCAGGCATGAGAAACATCATACAGATTTTTTTGAGAGATATACGTAAAATAAAAGGAAATACCATTGCCATGATTATCATGGTGGGTATTCTGGTGGTGCCCACGCTGTATGCCTGGTTCAATATCGGCGGAAGCTGGGATCCGTATGAAAATACCTCAGATATTAAAATCGCGGTGGCCAGCGATGATGCAGGCTACCAGGGAGAACTTCTGCCGCTGGATATCAATCTGGGCGATCGGGTGCTGACCTATTTCCATGAAAATGACGAAATGGACTGGGTATTCACGGACAGCGAGGAAGCGGTCGAGGGAACCAAGTCCGGGAAATATTACGCGGCCATCGTAGTGCCGGAAAGCTTCAGCGAGGATATGATGACGCTGTTCTCGGTGAATAAGAATCTGAAAAATCCGGAGCTTCTGTACTATGCGAATGGTAAGAAGAACGCCATTGCTTCCATCGTGACGGAGAAAAAGGCAGACGCGGTACAGGGAGAGGTCAGCGAGAAATTTGTGAAGGCAATTTCCAAGGCGGCGTTAGAAGCCATGAAAACCGTGGTAAATGTGGCTGATGAGGCGGACCAGTCGGATCTGGTGGATAACCTGATCGACAATCTGGACGATATTTCTGCGGATCTGGTGGCGGCAGCAGGAACCGTGGATGCATTTGAGAGTATGGCATCCGCGACACAGACCATGCTGAGTACCACATCCACATTTCTGAAAGACACCCAGAACCGCACGGATGGCGATCTGGATTCCCTGGGCAATATCGAGGGAAGCATTAACGATGTGAAAAGTGCCATGGACGGAACGACAGACCAACTGAACGAAGCGCTGAAATCCAGCGCTGCTCTGTATAAGCAGATGGCGACAGCTGTGCAGCAGGGAATTCAGGCGGCAGCCGCCTCCAATGACATGACACAGCTTAAGAACACGTTGACAGGTCTGGACGCACAACTGGAGGCGTCGATTACATCCTACAGTGATTCCGCCACAAAGCTGACGGATGCAGCCAACAGCCTGGTATCAGCGGTAGGAACCGACGCGGGTCTCAATGCAGTGGCGGGTGACCTGAATAATACCATTATTTTGATGAAGAGTCTGCGCTCAGCGATTGCGCAGGTATCCACGTCCGTAGGCAGCATGACCACCGATGCGGCAGCTGCCCAGAAAGAGCTGGACGCTTTGGTGACAAAAATGGTGAATAGCGCAGCCACCGTCCAGAAAGACTACGAGGACAACGTCAAAGGCGCTCTGGACGACCTGGCGGATTCCGTAGGAAATGCGGATTCCAAGGTTTCCTCTCTTCTGGATTCCATGGACGAGGGATTGGATGGCGTCTACAAGCTTTCTGATTCTACCGAGTCGGATCTGGCAAAGCTGGAGCGGACATTGAAGACTTCCGGAGTTATCCTGAATAAGGGCGCAGAGGATCTCACCGATCTGGCTGACCGCTTGCGTAACGAGAAGGATCGTGACAGCTTGGACACCATAGATTCTCTGCTGGATGAGGATCTGGATGTGGTGGGCAGCTTTATCTCCACGCCGGTGGAACTGACTACAGAGCATGTCTATGAGGTGGAGAACTACGGCTCTGCCATGGCTCCCTTCTACACCACCCTGGCCATCTGGGTGGGCGGCGTGGTCATGGCGGCTATGCTGAAGGCAGGCGTGAAGGAGAAAGAGCTTATCGGTCTTACAAAGGTAAGGAATTATCAGAAATATCTGGGCAGATACCTGCTGTTCCTGATTCTGGGACTTCTGCAGGCGACTCTGATTTGCCTGGGCGACCTGTATTTCCTGGGAATCCAGTGTAAGAGTCCGGTGCTCTTCATGCTGGCAGGCTGGGTGACGAGTCTGGTTTATGTAAACCTGATTTACACCCTGTGCATTTCCTTTGGCGACATCGGAAAGGCAGTCAGCGTTATCCTGATGGTTCTGCAGGTGGCAGGAACAGGCGGAAACTTCCCCATCGACCTGGCGCCGGCTTTCTTCCGGAAGCTGTACAGCGCCCTGCCTTTTGTATACAGCATGAATGCCATGCGTGAGTGTGTGGCAGGCTTCTACGGCAACTACTACTGGGAACAGTTGGGTACCCTGCTCCTGTACCTGATTCCGTCACTGCTTCTCGGACTGGTTTTGAGACTGCCGATTATCAAGTGGAACGAGCATTTTGAAGAGAAGCTGGAGAGTACGAAGCTGTTTTAATGAGAGATAGAGCAGTTATGTGGCAAGAATGAACTGAATCCGTCATATATTCTAAAAACAGAATATATGGCGGATTTTTTATGGGTTTTTTTGAAAAAATACAGGATAGGAAAGGAAGGGCGGCAAGGCTGGGAGGGGTATTTCAGGGCCGGGAGCACAGGCTGGGAATCCTGATGGCGGCGCTGGTTCTTACGGCAGCCGCAGTGTGCGGGCGAAGCGGCGGCCTGCGGGAGGCAGTGTCAAAACAGGTTGCAGGAACGGATTCCCGGCTGGTGATTATCGACGCAGGTCATGGCGGCGACGATCCGGGAAAAATCGGCGTGGACGGCGTGCAGGAGAAGGACCTGAATCTGAAAATGGCGCTGGCCCTGCGGGATTTGCTGGAGCAGCAGGATGTGGCGGTGCTGATGACCAGAGAAGACGCAGGCGGTCTCTACGACGAGCGGACATCCAATAAAAAGGTACAGGATATGCGGCGGCGATGTGAGTTGATCAACAAGGAAAAACCGGCCTGCGTGGTCAGTATTCATCAGAACAGTTACCATGAAGAAAGCATTCACGGTGCGCAGGTATTCTATTACAAGACTTCAAAGGAGAGTGAGGATTTGGCGAAGATTCTTCAAAAAGAGCTGGTGCGCGTGGCGGAACCTGCGAACCACCGGCAGGCCAAGGCCAATGACACTTATTATCTTCTGAAAAAGACGGAGGCACCGACAGTCATCGTGGAATGCGGGTTCTTAAGCAACTGGGAGGAGTGCGCGAAGCTCCGGAATGAGGACTATCAGGCGAAGCTTGTATGGGCCATTCAGATGGGAATTTTGAAATATCTGAATAAAAAATGATGGGGAAATAAGTTTACATAATATGGAATAAATCATATGAACAATTCGTTGCTATTCCGGTAAAAAAATGCTATAATTTACCCAGAACTGTGGACTGATAGTGAAATCAGTCTGAAAACATCTAAAATTATGTAATTTGTTCAGTACAGCCCGAAGCACTAGCTGCTGAGGGTGTAAGAAAGTGATTCAGGGGTGCAAAATTCCGTCGGCGAAGCCGATTCTCATGGATTTTGCATCGTAACTGATCAGGTACTGAACAGTTATTAAAATGTCATAGGAGGACAAACAAATGATAGCATTAGGCTGCGATCACGGCGGATACGATCTGATGCAGGAAGTGATTGCCTATCTGGACAAAAATGGTCTGGAATACAAGAGCTTCGGCTGTGACAACGCAAAGGACGCTGTGGATTATCCGGATTACGCAAAGGTGGTGGCAGAATCCATCCTGAGCGGAGAGTGCGACAAGGGAATTCTGATCTGTGGAACCGGCATCGGCATCTCCATTACCGCCAACCGTTATAAAGGAATCCGTGCGGCGCTGTGTACCGACTGCTTCTGCGCAGAGGCGACCAGACAGCACAACGATGCCAACGTACTGGCGATGGGCGGCCGTGTGGTAGGACCGGGACTGGCGATCAAGATTGTGGACACCTTCCTGAATACACCCTTCTCCGGAGCAGAGCGCCACGCCAGAAGAATTGCAAAGATTGAACACGAATAAAAGTATAAGATAAAAAGGGAGACGAAAGAAATGTCAAAAGTAGTAGTAATGGATCATCCGCTGATTGCCCATAAAATCGGTATTATCCGCAAGAAGGAAACAGGAACCAGAGAATTCCGTGAGATGATCAGTGAGATTGGTACCCTGATTACCTATGAGGCAACCAAGGATCTGAAGCTTCAGGATGTAGAGATTGAGACTCCTATCTGCAAGACTACCGTAAAGGAGCTGGCAGGAAAGAAGCTGGCAGTGATCCCGATTCTCCGTGCAGGCCTGGGTATGGTAGAGGGCGTTCTGACCATGATTCCGTCCGCAAAGGTAGGCCATATCGGACTGTACAGAAATGAAGAGACACTGGAGCCGGTAGAGTATTACTGTAAGATTCCGAAGGACTGTGACGAAAGAGATGTATTTGTGGTAGATCCGATGCTGGCAACCGGCGGATCCGCTATCGCGGCTATCCAGATGCTGAAGGATCACGGCGTAAAGAATATGCGCTTCCTGTGCATCATTGCAGCTCCGGAAGGCGTAAAGAAGCTGCAGGAGGCACATCCGGACGTAGATATCTACATCGGAGCCCTGGATGAGCATCTGAACGAAAATGGTTATATTGTTCCGGGCCTGGGAGACGCGGGCGACCGTATTTTCGGAACCAAGTAAAACTGGCGGAGGTAAAGGCATGGGAGAGAAGCGGCAGGATTATATCAGCTGGGATGAGTATTTTATGGGCGTGGCGCTGCTTTCGGGAATGCGTTCCAAGGATCCCAATACCCAGGTGGGCGCGTGTATCGTCAGTCAGGACAATAAGATTATGTCCATGGGCTATAATGGTTTCCCCAAGGGTTGTGATGACGATGAATTTCCTTGGGGAAGAACCGGAGAAAGCAATGATACCAAGTATCCTTTTGTGACCCATGCGGAATTGAACGCGATTCTCAATTACCGGGGCGGAAGCCTGGAGGGCGCAAAGATTTATGTGGCCCTGTTTCCCTGCAATGAATGTGCCAAGGCTATTATCCAGGCAGGCCTGAAGACCGTGGTTTATGCCTGCGACAAATATGCGGATACGCCGGCTACGCTGGCGTCCAAGCGGATGTTCCGATCCGCCGGTGTGGAGCTGGTGCCCTATCATCATACAGGACGCACCATTACCATGGAAGTATAAGAAGAATAAAAGAATTGTTATAGAAGGGCCTGTATCGAAATGCCTCGCGCGGCATTTCGATACAGGCCCTTTTATATGCAAAAGATTTCTAAAGTGCAGTCATTCTACTTCTGGTCAGTCGATCCTGCAGAAGCTGTCTGCGTCTGGAGAACAGATAAAGTGCCAGAGATAACAGAACCATAATATAATAAAAGGTTTGAACATAAGGAACAATATAGGCATCAGTCGTCATCTGGAAGAGTGATACCAGGTAAAGATGGGAACTGGTCAGGTAACCCTGTAGAAGAATAACAAAAACCATATGACGGACGGTAAGGATACCAAGAGAGAGGGGCTCTCCGGTCTCAGAAAGCAGCTGCAGATGCAGCAGTCGCATACCGAGGGTCTGGCCTTTCAGACCATTTTTGCCAGGTCTGGAGGGCAGGTAACAGTAATAGAGAAAATGGCAGAAGAGGGCAGCAATACAGGCTGTCCAGGCCAGTGGCAGGGAAAGGCCGTCCAGCTGATTCAGAAGAATCAGATCTTTTTGGGCAGATGACTGTACGATGATTACCGGAATACTTCCAAAAAGGGAAGAAAGATACCAGTCAATCAGAAAAGCAAGAAAACGTTTCAAGGCAGGTGCGTTGGTATTCATGTGGAATTCTCCTTTCATGATAAAGAAACAAGAAGCTGAATAAAGTCTTCATAGGTTCTGGTATTCATAAGTGCCTGCAGATGCTTGGGATCGGAAATGACATCTGTCACAAAATCAAAAATATCCTGAAACAGAGGGCGATCTTCTTCATTAATTGCAAGCATCAGTACCAGATTTACGAAATTGGTATTCCAGGGAATGGAACCGGGATAAATCGCTACGGCAATGGCCGTTTTCTCAGAACACATTTCCATGGGATGGGGCATGGCAATATTGCCAAAGGCACAGGGACTGATTTTTTCTCTGGCAAAAAGCCGGGTCTTATAATCATCGCCTACAAAATGATGTTCTCTTAGCTGATCTGCCATGGAGGACAGGGCGGATTCGGCTGTCCGGAAGGCTGGCTCATAAAAAAACAGCTCTGGATAAAAAAGAAATTTCAGCTTCTGCTCCAGAATTCGCTTCATGCGGGATTTTTTAATCTGTTCAAGGGCTTCAGAAATAGCGATAATATCGGAATTCCGAAGATGGTAGGGAACCAGCACCAGCGGTGTGGCAGGGCGGGGACTTACAGGAAGTGTCGACAGAATCAGATCATAATCCCGGTAAAGTGGCAGATCTTCCGGACCGGTCAGCACACCGTTGATAATAATGACATCATCAAACATAGCTCCGATTTTTTTGACCAGATTCAGCTTGGTATCATAATACTGGGGACAGATAATTAAAATCTTTACTTTGTCCCGCAGAGAGCGCTGCTCCTCAATCAGCACTCCGATATGAAGGGCTATATAGGCAATCTCATCCTCGGATAAAAGGACTCCTTTTTCCTGGGAAATGATATTGGCGATAAAGACCGATACATCATAGATAAAAGGGTAGCTGTTCTTGATGGAATATAACTGCGGATTTTTTAAATCGATCTGATTTTCCAGGCGAATCAGAAGGTTTTTTATATGTAAAGTAAAGCGAATCAGAAAATCTGGATTATTCAGATTCAGATGGAAGGTGGAGCGGACACGGTTCTGAATCAGTTCCACCAGATCCTGCACATCGGAGGGAACAAGATTGGTCAGGGAGGAGACGGACTCAGGTTCTGTTTCCCGGATTAATCGGGTCATCAGAAGCAGAGCCAGATCGTATTGCTCGGCTGTATGAAACTGAATCTGAAAATACCGTTCGATTTCACTGGAAATATCTTCCATAATTGTGCAGATATGGGCGGGGAGCGCAGCTTCTTCCAGAGAAGAAAACGGGACAGCCGAATCGTAGAGGTGTGGCTGGGACTTGGAGCGCTCCATGGTGATGCCGATATGCAGAATAAAATTCAGCAGAGAAAAATCATCAATAAAGAAATGATGAGCCATAATCTTTGTGGTTACAATCTGACGGACAATTCGCAAATCGAATTCTGGAAGATAATTCTGAATCATATCAATATTGCAGCAGAAATCTTTTGTATTCTCATAGATCATATGAGAGATCATTTTCTTTTTATTCTTTTCAATCCCTTCGATCCAAATCTGATTATTTTTCGTATGAAAAACCAGATCATAAGGAATCAGTTCTTTTTTGAACCTGGCAATTTCATTGTTCAGAGTCAGAGGGGAAATGCACAGCTCATCAGCCAGGGTATCCAGATCATAGGTCTGATTTTCAATGAGGAGCTTCTGCATGATGTAGGATTTCCGCCCTTCCGGAGTCTGGGGAATTGCAGTATCCTGTTCGTTCAGAAGCTGAAAGGCCTTTTCCCTGTGTTCAAGCAGGAATCCTTTTCTGGAAGAAGCGATAAGTTCCGGACAGGCAGCGTTCAGTTCGGCGACATAGCTTTTGACACTGCGGACGGAAGCCCCCACTGCAAGAGATATTTCCGAGGCTGTTGTCCAGTCTGCCTGATTATTCAGATAAGATAATACATCGAGTGCTTTTTCTTTCATGGTACCAAACTCCTTCCAAGAATATAAGAATTATAAAATATGTCTGCAAAGAATGCAATTTTAGAACTTGCACCGCAAGCGTGCAATTTCAGAAATAGATTTTGGAACGCCGATTTTTTATGATAGATACAGAGAACAGGCAGGGCCTGAGGAGAGAGGTGTGAAAATGGACGGAATTGAAAAAAGCATGGAGATCATTGCTTTCGGAGGTCAGGGAAAAAGCCTGGCCATGACTGCGATTCAAAAAGCCCGTGCCGGGGAGTTTGAAGAAGCGGAAGCATTGATGAAGGAGGCTCATGAGGCAATTGTAAAGTGCCATCAGAGCCACAGTGAGCTGCTATTTTACGATGCAGAAAATCAGGACTTAAAGTTTTCCATGCTTCTGGTGCATGCTGCAGATCATCTGACCAGCGCAGATATGACAGAGGCTATGGCAGAGGAAATTATTGAATTATATAAGGAGATCAGACATGTATAAGATTGCTTTGGTATGTGAAAATGGTGCAAGTACAGGAATGGTAGTAAAAAAGATGCGGGTAGCTGCAGAAAGTCAGGGAATTGAGGCAGATATTGCAGCTTATCCCTTTACGCAGATGGAGAATTTTATTGATGACAAGGATGTCATTCTCCTTGGGCCGCAGTTGGCATACAAGAAAGATCTGGCAAAGAAAACATTTCCGCAGCATGCGGATAAGATTGAAACGATTAGCCCGATGGACTTTGGAATGATGAATGGCGCCAAAATTCTGGAAGAAGCTATCAGGCTGGCGGATAAATAAATTCTTACGAAGGAGAGAAGAGAAATGAATAAACTGATGGACAAACTACAGACGATGCTGATGCCTCTGGCTAATAAGATCAGCACCATTAAGCTGTTGAGTGCACTGGGAGCAACCTTCCAGATTCTGCTTCCGGTCATCATGATTGGTTCCTTTGCCTGCCTGGGAGCGTTCCTGGATATTCCGGCATGGCAGACTTTTGTTGGAAATACGGGACTGGCTATGGTATTTATGTATATGCAGTCTCTGACCTTAAGCATTATTACTCTGTATATTGCGTTTGTACTTCCCTATCAGTATGCAAGCAAACTGGGAATGTCACCGCTGCCCAGCGCGATTTCTACTTTTATGACATTCCTGATTCTGACACCGACAGAGCTGTATACTAATATTCCGACTACCTGGCTGGGCTTTCCGGGACTGTTTACCTGTATCATTGTAACCGTTCTGGTAGTCAGACTGCATAAGGTCATGGAGGATAAGGGGCTGTACATTCATATGCCGGACGGCGTGCCGCCTATGGTAGAGGAGTCCTTTAAAGCCTTACTTTCCACCGTTGTATGTGCAGTTGCAGCAATTATTATCAGCACCCTGATGGCAAAGACAAGCTTTGGCTGTGTACATCAGGTTATCTACAGCTTTATCCAGACACCTCTGCAGGGCTTTGGTCTGTCCTTCCCGTCTTACCTGGTTATGCAGATTCTGTGTACCTTGTTTATGTTCTGCGGAATCCATGGAAATGCAATTTTAAGTATCTTTACACCGCTTACCATGGCAGCTTCTGAGCAGAACCTGGCAGCAATGGCAGCAGGACAGCCGCTGCCGAATATCATCATTGACTCCTTCTCTGTACTCTGCCAGCCGGGCGGTATCGGAGGAACCTTCGGTCTTGCATTTATGATGGCATTCCTGGCAAAGAGCAAGCGTATGAAGACTCTGGGAAGAATGTCCATTATTCCGGCAATTTTTGGTATCAACGAGCCGCTGCTTTTCGGTATTCCGATTATGCTGAATCCGCTGCTGTTCATTCCGTATGTGTTGAATCCGATTGTATGTACCAGCATTAGCTACTGCTCCATCGCACTCGGCATCACACCGAGATTAAACGGAACTGCTGTAAACTGGACCATGCCTCAGATTGTGTCAGGTTTCCTGGCTCAGGGTATTCCCACAGCAATCCTTCAGATTATTCTGATTCTGATTACAGCGGCTATCTGGTATCCCTTCTTCAAGATGGTGGATCGTCAGATTTGTCAGGAAGAAAATGGTAATTAAAAATAGCAGGAGGGGGAGGCAGTTGCCTCTCCTTTCCATTATCACACAATAGACGGAGGCGTATATGGGAGCTTTTCAGGAAAACTTTTTATGGGGCGGCGCTGTGGCAGCCAATCAGTGTGAAGGGGCCTGGGACGAAGATGGAAAAGGAATCAGTACCGCGGACTGCATCACAGCCGGAGCTGTAGATAAGGAAAGAGAATATACCAGAGGTGTTGTGGAAGGCAGATATTACCCAAGTCATGATGCCATTGATTTTTATCATAGATATCAAGAGGATATTGCATTATTTGCAGAAATGGGTTTTAAGTGCTTCCGTACCTCTATCAACTGGACCCGGATTTATCCCCACGGAGATGAAACAGAGCCAAATGAAAAAGGGCTTCAGTTCTACGATGATTTGTTTGATGAATGTCTCAGATACGGTATCGAGCCGGTGGTAACCATTTCCCATTATGAGACACCCTATTATCTTGTAGAAAAAATCGGAAGCTGGAGAAGCCGGGAAATGATAGAGCATTACCTGGATTTCTGCAGAACCATCTTTAAGCGTTACCGGAATAAAGTAAAATACTGGATGACTTTTAATGAAATCAATGTGATTATACTGAAGCCGGAGATTGCAGCAGGTCTGCGTCTGGAAGAGGGAGAAAACTGGGATCAGATGATTTACCAGTCAGCCCATCATATGCTGGTGGCCAGCGCAAAGGCGGTAAAGCTGGGACATGAGATCAATCCGGAGTTTCAGATTGGCATGATGATGCTGTATCCCACCTTTTACGGGGAAACCTGTCACCCACTGGATCAGCTGAAATGTATGCAGGCCATTGACATGCATTATCTGTTCAGCGATGTGCAGGTGCGGGGCGCATATTCTAGAAAAGCAGAAAAGTTTTTTGAACAGAAAGGAATCCGGCTGCAGACAGAGGAAGGAGACTGGGCTGCATTAAAAAAAGGAACCGTGGATTACATCGGCTTCAGCTATTACAATTCCAATGTGGCCTCCAGAGAAATGAAGAAGGATATGACAGCGGGAAATATGCTACACACGGTAAAAAATCCTTATCTGAAAACCTCCGACTGGGGCTGGACGGTAGACGCGGTTGGACTGCGGCTGGCACTGAATTATCTGTATGACCGGTATCAGATTCCCTTGTTTGTAGTAGAAAACGGACTGGGAGCGGTGGATACAGTAGAAAAAGACGGAAGTATCCACGATTCTTACAGAATCAGCTATCTGCGTGAGCATATTGAACAGATGGAGCTGGCCGTAGAAGAGGATGGTGTAGAACTTATGGGGTATACCCCCTGGGGTTGCATCGATCTGGTTTCTGCAGGAACCGGAGAAATGAAAAAACGCTATGGCTTTGTCTATGTAGATCGGGACAATGAAGGAAACGGTACTCTGCAGAGAAGTAAAAAAGATTCGTTTGAATGGTACAAAAAAGTAATTGCTTCCAACGGAGCATGCTTAGATTAGGAGGAGAGACTGACATGAGTTTAAGATATCCGCATTTATTTTCACCGTTGAAAATTAATTCCATTATGGTAAGCAACCGTATTATTGCAAATCCCATGAGCCAGATTTACGAGGATAAAGCACTGGGACGTCCCGGTGTAGTGATTGCAGGTTCGGTCATTACACAGCCGGGAAAATCCTCCTGGGCATCGCCGGATGAACCCTATGCCTTTAGCAAATATCAGGTAGAGAAAACGAGACAGCGGGTGCTGCGGGCACATCAGGGCGGCGCAAAGGCCTCCATTGAGATTGGCCATGCGGGACAGTATGCACGGGTGGCACCGGGAGATTATGCTCTGGGTCCGGTCAGCTTTGTCCGTGAGGATGGAGTTGAGGTGCGTGCCATGGACGAGGCCATGATGGATGAAGCAGTGAACTGGTATGTACAGACAGCAAAGGATGCACAGTCCATTGGCTTTGATATGATTTTCATGCATTTCGGACACGGCTGGCTTGCAACAGAGTTTCTGTCTCCGCTGTTTAATAAACGTACAGATGAATACGGTGGAAGCGTGGAAAACCGGATGAAATTCCCGCTGCGGATTCTGAGAGAGGTACGGAAAGCAGTAGGACCCTATTTTCCCATTGAAATGCGTGTCTCTGCAAATGAGTGGATGCCGGGCGGAATTGAATTTGAGGATGTGCTGACCTTTGTGAAGGCGGCACAGAAGTACATCGATGTGGTACAGGTTTCCTGTGGACTGGACATCGAGCATGAGGCAAATGTCTACATGGCAACCACCAATTTTTCTGAGCATATGCCGAATGTAAAATACGCAAAGAAGATAAAGGAAAATGTGGATATTCTGGTGTCTGTAGTCGGAGCTATCATGAATCCGGACGAGGCAGAGAAAATCATTGCAGATGGATGCGCAGATCTGGTGGCCCTTGGAAGACCGCTGGCAGCAGATCCCAACTGGCCCATAAAGGCCCTGGAGGGCAGACCGGAGGATATTGTTCCCTGTATCCGTTGTCTCCAGTGCTACCACATCTCTACAAACCGTAGAAATGTAGGCTGTTCCGTCAACCCCAGATTTGCCAATGAGGACTGGGTGCCCAGAGTACTTCCCAAGGCAGAAACGAAAAAGAAGATTCTGGTCATCGGAGCAGGACCTGCAGGCTGTAAAGCGGCATTGACTGCTTACGAGAGAGGTCATGAGGTCATTCTTCTGGAACAGCGTGATCATATCGGCGGAGCGATTCATTATGTGGCCATGGAGCGTTTCAAGATAGATATCAAGGCTTATCTGGAATACCTGAAGGCCCAGATTGCAAAGTCAACGATTGATTTGCGGCTGAATACCACGGCTACACCGGAGATGGTAAAAGAGATCCGGCCGGATGCAGTGATTGTGGCAGTGGGAGCTTCCCCTGCGACGCCGCCCATCAAAGGAATTGATGGAAAGCATGTTATCAATTTCTATGCAGCCATCGAGCAGGAAGAGCAGATAGGCCAGAATGTGGTAATCATTGGAGGCGGAACTATCGGAGCAGAAATTGGTCTGGAATTATCGCTTCTGAAAAAGAAAAATGTTACCATTGTGGAAATGGCTTCGGAGCTTGCAGCCCAGGGCAATATGCTGTATAAGATTGCACTGCGCCATAAGATGGAGCAGGCAAAGACTCTGCATGTGATGATGGAGACTGGATGTCAGGAGATCACAGAGGAGGGAGTACGCGTCAAAACAAAGGATGGAGAAGAAGTATTCCTTCCGGCAGATACGGTAATCATATCAACCGGTGTCCGTGCCAATAAAGCAGTGGCCGAAAGCTTTTACGGCATTGTGCCGCAGACCTATATGATAGGCGACTGTGAGAAACCGAGAAAAATCCAGGAAGCAACTCTGGAGGGCTATACGGTAGCATCTACGCTTTAAGATGTAGAAAAAGTAGAAAAAGGGAGTTGGCGCAAAAGGCCTCCTGCGGTTTTCTGATATCCAGTTGTCTGCCTTTTCGAGACATCTGTACGTTCAGAACGGACTTCAGTCCGGGCTGAGCGAACAGATGTAACGAGAAACTGCGCAGACAACGGATATGGAAAACCACAGGAGGCCTTTTGCGCCAGCTCCCGGCTGCATAAAAACCCCGTTGTTTTTATAGCTCCTCCGGCCAGTATTTCTCCAGTGCCGGCAGCAGGGCTCCGTCATAAATCAGCCGAAGCAAAGCGTCCAACTTCCGAAGGGAATCCAGAAGCTGCTCGGTGGTAATCAGCTTTTTCTCCACCGCCTCGGCCAGCTCGTCCAAATCCACCACCTTAATCATGCCGGAAGGATAAATCAGCACATCCGCCAGCAGATCGGTGAAGGTAAAGGTGTCCGTAGCAGTATCGTAGCTGGTGGCAATGATATCACAGTACCAGCAGATCAGATTGCCCTGGTGGTCCAGAAAGCGGCTGACCTTCCAGCCTTCTTTCAAAAGAAAACAGGAAGCGCCGTGATGCAGCTCTTTTTTGGGCCGGATGGTGGTCCATCGGGTGACCAGCAGCCGGTCGCTTTGATGGATGATCACATCCTTTTCCAGACGAAGGGTTTCCAGGGGAATCAGACGTTTGCGAATCAGAGTGGGGTGTTGTAGCATGGCAGAACCTCCTTTTACTGATGATTTTTCACAAGGGTTAAAGAATCGTGCTCCACATACTCCTTCTCCGCGGAGCGGCGATTGTAATAGGTTCTCTTGTATACATCCGGATCGGCCAGCAGCAGGAATTCGGAGGGCGTGCAGCCGGTGATATCCTTGAAAACCCGGTTAAAGGTGCGGATGTTATTGAAGCCGCAGGACAGGGCAATGTCGGTAATCTTATTTTCGGTGTTCCGAAGCTGCGACGCGGCCTGTTCCACCCGGACCAGATTCAGATACGTTACAAAATTGATACCCATGAGCTTTTTAAAGGTCTTGGAAAAATGACTGTTGCTGAAATTCATCCGGGAAGCGGCGTATTCCAGGGTGATGTTGTCTGCATAGTGCTCGTCGATATAGGAGAGCAGCTCCTGTAATTCCCCCAGGGTACGGGAACGGCGGTCATCCGGCAGATGTTCCGTTTCATTCCGGGGATGATAGCGTTTCAGCAGCGCCCAGAAGGTCTGGAGGGAAGAACTGACCACTTCCTGATAGAAGGGCTGCTTTTGTTCCAGCTCACGGGAAACCGTGTCGATGAGCGCGCGCAGGCGTTCTGACAGCCCGCAGGCTTCCAGCTCCTCCCGGGTGACCAGGGGATGCGTAAAGCCGGGATTCTGAAAAATCGGTCCCAGAATCGAGGTGTCAAAAATGATAAAATCCAGAGAATTGTCCATGCCATGGGAATTGCTGTAGTGAATCATGCCGCTTTCACAGATGGCCAGATCCCCGGCCCGGGCCAGAAAGGTCTGATCGGTGATGCTTAATGAGCAGGAACCGGAGCGGACGTAGATCAGCTCGATTTCCTTATGCCAATGGGCCAGAAACCCGATATTTTCATACCGGGAGTGCCAGACCATATAGTCAGAGTCGTAATTTCGCACTTCATGGAAAGCTTTCATAACAAATAATCTCCTGCCACGCAAATTGTCAGTCGAATGTGATAAAAGAAGTTTCTTTTATATAGAAGAAGTATAACAATTAGCACAAAAAATGTCCATATCATAACAGAAAATTACGTGCATTTTTTTATAAAGTGTTATATAATGTGATCATCAGAAACGTGAAAATCTATTTTTATAAAATGGAGGGTTTAAAAAGTGGCAAAATCTAGATTAATTGGCGATTATCCTGTAATCGGTATCCGTCCGACTATCGACGGAAGAAGAGGAGCTCTTGATGTAAGAGGATCCCTAGAAGAGCAGACCATGGGTATGGCAAAAGCAGCGGCAAAGCTGTTTGAGGAGAATATCCGTTATTCCAACGGTGAGCCGGTAAAGGTGGTTATCGCAGACACCACCATCGGTCGTGTAGGCGAGGCAGCTGCCTGCGCAGACAAGTTCCGTAAAGCAGGCGTAGACATCACCCTGACCGTTACTCCCTGCTGGTGCTACGGATCCGAGACCATGGACACCGACCCGTTGACCATCAAGGGCGTATGGGGACTGAATGCTACCGAGAGACCGGGCGCTGTATACCTGGCTTCCGTACTGGCTACCCATGCACAGAAGGGACTTCCGGCATTCGGTATCTACGGACATGACGTTCAGGACGCCGACGACGAGACTATCCCGGAGGACGTAAAGGCAAAGCTTCTCCGCTTCGGCCGCGCCGCAGTGGCAGCAGCAAGCATGAGAGGAAAATCCTACCTGCAGATTGGTTCCGTTACCATGGGTATCGGCGGATCCATCATCAGCCCGGAATTCATCGAGGAATATCTGGGAATGCGTGTGGAGTCTGTAGACGAGGTTGAAATTATCCGTCGTATGACAGAGGGTATCTACGATCATGAAGAGTTTGAGAAGGCTCTGAAGTGGGCGAAAGAGACCTGTACTATCGGCTTTGACAAGAACCCGCCTGAGCTTCAGATGACTGAGGAGCAGAAGGAAGAGCAGTTCGAGTTTGTTGTAAAAATGGCAGTTATCATCAAAGAGCTGATGAACGGCTGCGATAACCTGGATCCGAAGTTCTCCGAGGAAGCTATCGGACACAATGCTCTGGCAGCTGGTTTCCAGGGACAGAGACAGTGGACAGACTTCTACCCGAACGGAGACTTCGCAGAGGCAATGCTGAACACCTCCTTTGACTGGGAAGGCGCGAGAGAGCCGTATATCCTGGCTACCGAGAACGACGTACTGAACGGTCTGGGTATGCTGTTCATGAAGCTGCTGACCGGCCGCGCTCAGATGTTCGCGGATGTTCGTACCTACTGGAGCGGCGACGCAGTGAAGAGAGTTACCGGCTACGATCTGGAAGGCAAGGCAAAAGAGGCTGACGGCTTTATCCATCTGATCAATTCCGGCGCATGCTGTCTGGATGCCTGCGGCGAAGTAAAGGATGAGAACGGCAACGGCACCATGAAGCAGTGGTGGGATGTAACCGAAGAGGATCAGAAGAAGATTATGGAAGCAACCACCTGGAACGCAGCTGACAACGGCTACTTCCGTGGCGGCGGATTCTCCTCCCGTTTCCTGACCAGAGCTGAGATGCCGGCTACCATGATTCGCCTGAACCTGGTAAAAGGACTTGGACCGGTTCTGCAGATTGCAGAGGGCTGGACCATCAACCTGCCGGATGATGTATCCGATACTCTGTGGAAGAGAACAGACTATACATGGCCCTGCACATGGTTCGCACCGCGCTGCACAGGCGAGGGCGCATTCAAGACCGCTTACGATATGATGAACAACTGGGGCGCAAACCATGGCGCTATCAGCTACGGTCACATCGGCGCAGACCTGATTACCCTCTGCTCCATCTTAAGAATCCCGGTATGTATGCACAATGTTCCGGAAGAGGAGATCTTCCGTCCGGCAGCATGGAACGCATTCGGTATGAACAAAGAGGGACAGGACTTCCGTGCATGCAAGGCATACGGCCCGCTGTACAAGACTATCCGTTAATTCGAAAAGAGAAGTTACATACGGGAGCATGGAACTGCGAGGTTCCGTGCTCCTTTTGCTCTACAGGAAACACTGTGTTGCGTTAAAGCGCGAAAACTATGATTCCTATAGAGCAAAAAGCCCGGAAAGGAGTCTCTATCGGTGAACGAACCTTGCTTCGAACAATAAAAAAACGTATATCTGGGAAGATGACTAATTAACAGATGACGGGAGAAAAAATTTGACAAAAATCTGACTTGCAATATGGAAGGGACTCTGCTAAAATGAACAATATTGCAAAAAGAGAATACTGGGCAAACCTGCTGAAAAGCAGGGACGCAAAGCCAAAAGGGTCTAAGGGTAAAACTATGACAGCCGGTTGCTATTGGAAGTCCGAAAAGAATTCTGATATGTTTGGATGCTGTGATTTGTGCGCCTGTTTTGACGCCTGTTGCAGTATTTTTTATGTAATAGGAAATTTCGATGGAATCCCTATTACATAAAAACTATTATATGATAAGAGCTTTTCGAAGCTGTGTGAGCGGCATAGAAGGGTTACTTATAAGAGGGGAATGTGAGAGATCACGGAAAATACGCCGGGGGCGAAAGCCTTCGGCGTATTTTCGTGTGAGCAAGGTGATAGGACAATGATTTATTCAAAACAGTCGATGGTATCTTCTGTCGCAATCGTAATCGGAACTTTGATGTAATAGAATGCGGGCTTCTGCTTTTTTTGAGATTTTTTTCCGGACAGGAAAACCCCGTTGGAGGTTGCGCTTTTTCGAGATACGGGGTATGATAGATAAGGTGAGAAAGATAACACTGAATCAGACGAGGAGGAACGATCATGTCATTTGTTACATCAGAAAAGATGCTTTTGGACGCACAGAAGGGCGGCTACGCCGTAGGCGCTTTCAATGTGGAGAATATGGAAATGGTAATGGCCGTTATCGCGGCGGCAGAGGAGCTTCGGGCGCCGCTGATGCTGCAGACTACACCGTCCACCATTAAGTACGCGGGACTGGATATGTATCTGGCAAATGTAAAGGCGGCCGCTGAGCGCGCCAGCGTTCCGGTGTGTCTGCACCTGGATCACGGCGATAGCTTTGACCTGGCTATGCGGGCGCTGCGGACCGGCTACACTTCCATCATGATTGACGGCTCCCACAATGTGTTTGAGGAAAATATAGCGGTAACCAAGGCCGTAGCAGACGCCTGCAGACCTTCCGGAATCCCGGTAGAGGCGGAGCTTGGCAAGGTCGGCGGCAAAGAGGACGATCTGGACGGCGGCGAGGGCAATGGTTATACAGATCCGCTGGAGGCAAAAGAATTCGTGGAGCGCACCGGCGTAACATCCCTGGCCGTAGCCATCGGAACCGCTCACGGTGTATACAAGGGAGTACCGAAGCTGGATCTGGACCGCCTGGCTGAGATCCGGAAAGTCGTAGATATCCCGCTGGTACTGCACGGAGCAAGCGGCCTGTCCGAGGAAGCAGTGGTAGAGAGCATCAAGCGCGGTATCTGCAAGGTCAACTTTGCCACAGAGCTTCGTATCGCCTATACCGACGGCGTGAAGGAATTCCTGGCGGCAAACCCGGACGCCTTCGATCCGAAGAAGTATGGCAAGGTAGCCATGGAGCACGTGAAAGCCATCGTGGAGACGCGTATGAAGATGTGCGGCTGCACGGACAGAGTTTAAGAGGCTGAAAAAAACGCAGGGGCTGTGTAACAGCAGCCTCTGCGTTGCGAGCATAATTGGAAATAAATGGGAGAATAGAAAGTGAACGTAGAGACCATGCAGACAGACCGCAGGCGGCAGCACCTGATTTTTATCGGCCTGTTTCTTTTATTACAGGTGATTTTCATATGGAGGAGCATCTACGGCTTCAATACGGCGGATGAGATGTATTTTATCGGCTGTTCGGAGCGTATTTTCCGGGGAGAGAAAATTCTGATCGATGAGTGGAATCCGACCCAGCAGCTCTGTTCCTTTCTGTTACATCCCATTTACAGCCTGATCCGGACGGTCATGGGGTCTACGGAAGGAATTGTGATGGCGAGCCGGTTTGTCTATCTGGTGTACTCCGGCGTGCTGACGCTGTTCTTCTATCTGCGGTTTCAGCGGCGTGGATATGCTTCCTTCGGACCAACGTTTTTGTTCGCGATTTTCGCGCCCTTCAGCATCTGCGCCATGTCCTATAATTCCATCGAATTCGGCATCCTGCCGGTACTGCTGGCGGTGCTCTCGGCGGATATGGAGCATTCGGTGCCGGAATATATCCTGTGCGGCATTCTGATGGCGGTGATCGTGCTGGCGAATCCCTTCGCGGTGCTGATGTACGCCGGGTACGGACTGATTTGCCTGATTGCCACGGTGCGCGGGCGTCGGAGAGGGACGAAGCCGGAGGGCGTGCTGCAGTTTCGGAATTTCCTGTGGATGACCCTGGGCGCAGGTATTATCCTGCTACTGTTCCTGGCCTTTATCTTCCAGCGGGGAACTTTATCAGAGATGCTGGCCAATGTGCCTCACATTGTGGGAGATTCCGAGCATCAGGAGGGGTATCTTTACAAGACCGGGCGGTATTTCCACCTGTGCTTTAAAAATTATAAATGGATGTTTGTGGGGCTTTTATTCGTGTATGGTGCGACCCTGTTTGATAAAAAGCGGTACAGCCATAGCCCTGTATATATGATTCTGGCGGCGGTGTGCGTCGTGCCTTATCTGATTTATTATGGGTTTGTTTTTGAACATATTACAGTGAATTATCAGATGCTGCCGCTGGCGTTCTGGTGCCTGGAGGCTTATTTTGTCACAGAGCATAAGGAAAAGCGGTTGTTTTATGGCTGGTATCTTCCGGCCATGTTGTTCACGATGATTGTGCAGTACGCGACCAATACGGGAATTGTGACCCTGAGCGTGGCTTACGGCATGTGCTCCTGTGTGGGACTGATTTTCGCGGCGGACTGGATGAAGGAAGAGCGACAGCGGTGGCAGTGTGCGCGGCGGGCGGACAGTGGTGGAAAGGCGGGACTGTGCCGGGCGGCGAAGCGCCGGCGGGTGGCATCGCTCTGTATAGCCGGTGTGCTGCTGATACAGTTTGCGGGCACCTTCTGGCTGCGGATGACCTATGACTGGGGCGATGAGCGTGGCTGGCTTCTGGATACCCGGATGGAGCGCGGACCGCTGAAGGGTGTGTATACAACCCGGGGGACAGCAGAATGGTACGCGAACGTGTTGGATGAACTGGATATGCTGAAGCTCACTGCGGATGACGAATTGATGGTGGTGGGCGTGGCGCCCTGGATTTATCTCTATTCGGATGCCGGCTGCGGTAATTATTCCACCTGGCAGGTTCACGAGGGAAGTATCCAGCTCCATGATTATTACGAGCTGCACCCGGATAAATTCCCGGATGTGGTTTATATGGCCCACTGGGCGGAGGAGTTTATGGCCTGCGATTTGTCGCACCTGTTCACGGACAGAGGCTACACCATCGTGTACCGGGGAACCGGCACCGTACTCATGTCCCCGGAGCGGGCGGCAGCTTTTATGGCAGAATAAGAAAAATATGGAAAATAAACGGCAAGGGCGTCGGAGGGTTCCGATGCTCTTTACTTATGGAGTGAATGTTTACAAAAAATTTAGATTTTTTTGAGAGAGTTTCGAAGCGCCCGCCGGGGGAGTATGGTATAATAAAATAGATTTATCCTGTCGGATGGCATTCGAAGGAAATTATATAAAAGCCTAGGACATTCCGTGGATATCCCAGAGAATTGTAATTATTTGTAAAATAAAGAGGGCTCATCATGAAACTGAAGACAAAACTTCTGATTACCTTTTTAATATTAATACTGGCTCCGATTATGTTCACCTCGCTGGCCTTCTTCGGCATCAGCCGCTACCAGATGAACGCGGTCAAGAAGCTCTACGGCGTGGAAAATGCCAGCTATGAGACCCTGTCCAATACGCCGGCCATGCTGAGCCGGATTACCAAGGACGCTTATACCGGGATGCAGGCGAAGTCTGAGAGCGATCCGGACGCCTTCGAGGACACCGCCTATCTGGATTCCGTGAACCTGGATCTGGAGGCCAGGTATTCCTTCCTGGTAGTGCGGAAAGACCAGGATTATATCTATGTAGGAAAGGATACGGATCAGGAAGAACTGCTGGGCAGCCTCCCGGATTATAAGATGCAGGAATCGGATCAGGATGTGGGAATCTATATCGGCGGCGATCTGCAGGCGCTGGTGAAGCAGTTGGATTTCTCTTTTACGGATGGAGAGGAAGGAACAGCTTTTATTGTCACGTCCGTCGGCAGTATGATTCCCGAGGTGGAATCTATGGTAACGGACAGCGTGCTGGTGCTGGTCATGATTTTGATATTCACCAGCCTGATTCTGACGGCCTGGATTTATAAGAGTATCGTTACCCCTATTCACCATTTGCAGGTGGCCACTAAGAAGATTACCGACGGCAATCTGGATTTTGAGATGCCGGCGGGCGGCGACGACGAGATCGGCGAGCTCTGTACGGATTTTGAGGAAATGCGGCGGCGCCTGAAGGAATCCGCTGAGGAGAAGCTGGAGTCCGAGCGGCAGAATAAAGAACTGATCAGCAATATTTCCCATGATCTGAAGACGCCTATCACGGCGGTCAAGGGCTACGTGGAGGGCATCATGGACGGCGTGGCGGATACGCCGGAAAAGCAGGAAAAGTACATCCGTACTATTTACAATAAGGCCAATGACATGGAGCGGCTGATCAATGAGCTGACCTTCTATTCCAAGATTGATACGAACCGGATCCCGTACACCTTTGACCGGATTAATGTGAATGCTTACTTTGCGGATTGCGTAGAGGAGCTTTCCCTGGAGCTGGAGGAACAGAATATCGAGCTGGCTTATTTCAACTATGTGGATGAGGACGTACAGGTCATCGCCGACGCGGAGCAGATCAAGCGTGTCATCAATAATATCGTCAGCAATTCCATTAAATACATTGACAAGCCCAAGGGCTACATTAATATCCGCGTGAAGGACGTGGGCGATTTCGTCCAGGTGGAAATCGAGGACAACGGCAAGGGTATTGCTACCAAGGATCTGCCGCTGATCTTCAACCGGTTCTACCGGACCGACGCGTCCCGCAATTCGTCTAAGGGCGGCAGCGGCATCGGACTGTCCATCGTGAAGAAGATCATCGAGGATCATGGCGGAAAGGTTTGGGCCACGAGTAAGGAAAATACAGGAACAGTGATGTACTTTGTTCTTAGAAAATATCAGGAGGTACCGGCAACATGAGTAAGATTTTGATTGTAGAGGATGAAGAGGCCATTGCGGATCTGGAGAAGGATTACCTGGAGCTGAGCGGCTTTGAGGTGGAGATTGCTTCGGATGGCACCAGTGGCCTGAAAAAGGCTTTGGAAGAGGGATTCCATTTGGTGATTCTGGATCTGATGCTGCCGGGCGTGGACGGTTTTGAAATCTGCCGTCAGATTCGGGAAGTGAAGAATATTCCGATTATTATGGTTTCGGCCAAGAAGGATGATATTGACAAAATCCGTGGTCTGGGTCTGGGCGCGGACGACTATATGACGAAGCCCTTCAGCCCAAGTGAATTGGTAGCCCGCGTGAAGGCTCATTTGAACCGCTATGAGCGCCTGGTGAGCAGCAATGTGAAGGAGAACAGTATCATCGAGATCCGCGGCATCAAGATCGACAAGACCGCCCGCCGGGTCTGGGTCAACGGCGAGGAGAAGAACTTCACCTCCCGTGAGTTTGATCTGTTGGCCTTCCTGGCGGAGAATCCGAACCATGTATTTACCAAGGAGGAACTGTTCCGGAAGATCTGGGATATGGATTCTGTGGGAGATATCGCAACGGTAACCGTGCATATTAAGAAGATTCGGGAGAAGATCGAGGTGAATTCGGCGAAGCCGCAGTATATTGAGACTATATGGGGCGTTGGTTACCGCTTTAAAGTCTGATAAAACATGCCCCATATAGTCCTGCTCCGCAGGAATAAAGTGCTGCGCACGGCGATGGGGCGTTGGTTACCGCTTTAAAGTCTAAATAAGATATTAAAATTGGGAGCTGCGATGCAGCTCCCTTTTGCGTACTTAGAATTATTAATGCAGCTCCCCATTCCGATACCGTGTCAGCAGCGCCTGGATTCTGTCGTAGGGATCCAGGAGGTCGCTGATGGATACGTCGTGGTTCAGGGTATCGATGAGCAGGGCGATGTACTTGCTCATGTCACAGTTTACATAATATGGGCGGCTTAAGAGCTCCGGCGTCTGGTATACCAGATTTGTGGAGAATAGTTTGGTCAGCAGGCCCTCCTCAAAGGCTTTGTCAAATTCCGCCAGTCCGTTGGTAAACAGGGCGAAGGTGCAGAAGACGAAGATACGGTTGGCTCCGCGACTCTTCAGCTCCTTCATAACCTCAATCATGCTCTCACCAGAGGAAATCATATCGTCCACGATGATCATGTCCTTGCCCTCGATATCGGAGCCCAGGAATTCATGAGCTACGATGGGATTGCGGCCATTTACCACGCGGGTGTAGTCCCGGCGCTTGTAGAACATACCCATATCGAGACCCAGCACGTTGGCCAGATAGACAGCGCGGGACATACCGCCCTCGTCCGGGCTGATGACCAGCATATGATTGCTGTCGATCTGCAGACCCGGTGTGCTGTTCAGAAGGCCCTTGACCAGCTGATAAGCCGGAGTCACGGTCTCAAAGCCGTGAAGGGGTATAGCGTTCTGGACACGGGGATCGTGCGCCTCGAAGGTGATAATGTTCTCAACGCCCATGGCAACCAGCTCCTGCAGGGCCAGCGCGCAGTCCAGAGATTCTCGGGAGCTCCGCTTATGCTGGCGGCTCTCATAGAGGTAGGGCATAATTACGGTGATACGGCGGGCTTTTCCACCGATAGCAGCGATGACGCGCTTCAGATCCTGGAAATGGTCGTCCGGGGACATGTGGTTGGTGTAATTGTACAGGTTGTAAGTCAGACTGTAATTGCACACATCCACCATCAGATAAAGGTCATTTCCGCGGACAGAAGCTTTGATGGAGCCCTTTCCTTCTCCGGAACCAAACCGGGGTGTGTAAGCCTTAATCAGATAGGAGTCACGTTCATAGCCGGTGAAGGCGATGTTGGACTTGTGCTCCAGATCGTTGCTGTGACGCCACTCGACCAGATAGTCGTTGACCTTTTTACCAAGCTCCTCACAGCTATTTAAGGGGATCAGGCCCAGAGACCCGACGGGAATAGTTTCGAGAACACGCTGGCTGCGCTGCAATAACATAATTGTTACCTCCGTAAATTTATGAGTTAGTGTTATATAATTTTTTCTTGATTCGAATATCGCTTCCGGGCAGCTGCCGGATGGTGTAGCTGCTGATGATCCGGGAAAGGGTACGCTCAGAGTAGATGCTGCGGAGCGCCTCCATATCCAGATTCGAGGAAATCAGCGTGGACTTTTTACGCAAAATCCGTTCGTTGATACACAGGAAAAATTGGGATACCGTAAAGGAATTCGGCAGCTCCGTGCCCAGATCGTCGATGATCAGCAGGTCACAGTCAAAGAGATAGGGGTAGGTCTGCTGGTAATTCTGCGCGCTACGCTCGCCTCCAAAAGCTGCTTTCGACAGCATATCGAAGAGCTGAAAGGCAGTCAGGTAGACGACGGAATGGCAGCTGTCCATGAGCTCCTTGGCAATGCAGTTGGAGAGAAAGGTCTTGCCGGTGCCCACGGCGCCCAGAAGCAGAAGATTCTGAAACTGCTTATCAAAATTCTCAATGAAGAGCCGGGCTTCCGCCACGGTGCGGCGCATGGAATCCCTGTCATCGCCATCATACCAGTTATACGAGAATGTGTCAAAGTTTTCCTGCTTTAAAACCTCATTTAAATTGGATTGATGATATAATAAATCAATTTCAGCCTGGAGAAAGCAATGGCATTTCTCCGCGCCGATGAAGCCTGTGTCCTGACAGTCCGGGCAGACGTAGACAGGCTTCAGCGCCTCCGACGTCAGCCCGTGGGCAGAAAGAAGGGCGCTGCGCTGCTCCTGAAGGGCCTTCAGACGGCTTTTGAGCCCGTCCCTGCGGGACGGCGCGTCTTCTACCGCAGAGCGTACCAGAGCGGCCTGACAGGTTGTAATATCGGCCTCCAGAGCAGACAGTTCCGGGATATCCTTCTGAATCTGCTCCATGCGCGCTTCATACTCCTGGCGGCTCCGGGCCTGCCGGGCTGCATACATGCGCATGATGGAATCATACTGAGTGTTCATAAGAGACATAAGGCGTCCTCCGGTTATTGGTTAATGAGCTGCTTTTCCAGCTCTTTGAAATCATAGTCCCGTTCCTGAAAATTATGGAAGCGGTTGGGCGCGGTGGGCCGTTTGGGAGCCGTTGACGCGGGTTCCGTCTGAGACTTCCGGTCGCTCCGGTTTCGGTCGGCACTCTGGATATCGTTTAAGGACTTTACACCCTGCTTCATCCAGGATGCCAGAATCTTGTCCGTGTAGGGAAAGCTTGGCTGGTGAATGGCTGCCATGGTGCGGCTGCAGGCCTCGAAAATCACTTCCAGTGAGAAACCGTAGTCCTTGAGCCATTTATCCATACAGGCGATCTCCGCGTCCACCGGATTGCGTCCGGCGATGCCGAAGGCCTTCAGAATCTTGAAATAAGCCCGGTTATAGATGGTCACCTGTTCCCTGGCCTGGGTTACGGTGGTGCAGCCGGCCTGATGCCAGGCACGGGCCGTTGCTTCTATGTAATGGATGCTTTTGTGTCCGCCTGATACGGAGTATTCCACGAGATATTCTATCAGGGACGGACTGAAGCCGAAGATATCGTGTAAATCCAGAATTTTGCTGACCTCGGTGGAGCTTAAGGGCTTGCCCAGATACTGCTCGCAGATGAAGAGGAGCTGCTGGGCTTCGTCGGGGGTCAGGGGATCCTTGGGAAGAGTGCCGGAGGGCGTCGTCGGTGATGCAGAGTCGGCGGAAATTGCAGACGGAGCGGAAGGCGTCGGCTGCGGCTTTGACCTGGTCGTGACTGCGCAATCGGCAGCAGGAAGCTCAGCCATCTTTGCCTCCGGCTCATTTACAATCTGTATCCCGGTCAGATTCTCCGCATTATCATACTGGAGCTTCAAAAGCTTCATCCGCTCCCAGTACTTCAATGCCCGGCGCACGTCGCTCTCGGTATTTTCGAATTTATTGGCAATGAGCTCAATGGAAAGCTCCTGGGTGTCTGACTTCAGGCAGCGCAGAAGATAGAGATAGATTTTCACATATTCGCCGTTGGCTTCCGGCATGTAATTGTCCAGAAAAAGATTCGACACCAGGGTATGTCCGTGGTCGCCGTCTCCCTGTAAAATAAATTCGCTCATGCTGCACTCCTGAATCAAAAATTGTTAGTGTTCACGTTCTTTTCAAGCTCCTATATTGTAGCATAGAATCAAAAAAAAGAGAACAGGCTTTTTTTAACGGGAGCCCCGCAGGGGATGTGTATAAGCAAAAATGTGGATAATGTGGATAACTTTGTGGAAAAATATTATTTGCAACCGGGAAGAGAGAGCCAAAAGTTCCGGAAAGCCTGTAAAACAGGAAGAAACGGCTGATTTACATAAGAAATCGCGTAATTCTTATGTAAACAGGTTGTCCACAAAAAAATCCACATGCATTTCGGTGGAAAAGCACCAAAAAGCATGTGGATAATGTGGATAACTTATTTGCGAAGCAGGTCTTCGCCGATATCTATCACGTTTCCGGCACCCATAGTTATGCACAGGTCGCCGTGCATACATTTTTCCAATAAAAATTTTTCAATTTCCTCGAAGGTCGGGAAATAATAGGCGTCAGTGCCAAGTTCACGGATGCGGTCAGCCAGCTGCTTCGAGCTAATGCCCAGGGTGTCGGTCTCACGGGCCGCGTAGATGTCCGCCAGCACCACATGATCGGCCAGGGTTAGCGCTTCCGCAAAGTCGTTGAAGAAGGCCTTGGTCCGGGTGTAGGTGTGGGGCTGAAACACGCACCAGATCTCCCTGTGGGGATAATGCTGTGCCGCGTGGAGGGTCGCCTTGATCTCCGTCGGATGATGGGCGTAATCGTCGATGATGGTAAAGCCGTTCATCTCGCCCTTATACTGGAACCGGCGGTCTGTGCCGGAAAAGTTCATAAGACCCTTGCGGATGATCTCAGGTGCAATGTGGAGAGAATCCGCCAGAGCGATGGAAGCCAGGGCGTTCAGCACATTGTGTGCGCCCGGTACGTTCAGATGGTACTCCTGCCCCGGTTTACCGTGCTTTATTACACGGAAGGTGGCGTGAGCTGACTCGTCGTAAGTCACATGCTCCGCATGATAATCTGCTTCGGCGGTGGAGCCAAAGGTCACCACGCGGCAGGCCAGTCCATCGGTAATCTCCTGATAATTCTCAATATCGCTGTTGATGATCAGCAGGCCATTTTCCGGAAGAAGTCCCGCAAACCGGTGGAAGGAATGACGGATATCCGCCAGATCCTTGAAGAAATCCATATGGTCTTCTTCTATATTTAATATGATCCCGATGGTCGGGAAGAAATGCAGGAAGCTGTTGGTATACTCGCAGGCCTCTGTCAGGAAGGTCTCGGAGCCCCCTACCCGGATATTGCCGCCGATAGCAGGCAGAATGCCGCCCACGGAAATGGTGGGATCCGCGTCCGCGGCCAGAAGAATCGTGGAAATCATGGAAGTGGTCGTGGTTTTGCCATGGGTACCGGACACGGCAATGGCTTTTTTGTAATTGCGCATCAGCTGTCCCAGAAGCTCCGCCCGGGAAAGCATGGGGATACCCCGCTCCTTCGCTGCCACGAATTCCGGATTGTCCGGGTGAATGGCAGCCGTGTATACAACGACCTCGCAGTCTGCGGGAATATTGGAAGCCTTCTGGCCGATGCGGATCTGCGCGCCAAGCCGGGTCAGATGGTCGGTCAGCTCGGAAGCATGGCTGTCGGAGCCATAGACCGGAAAGCTCTCCTTCAGTAAAATCTCAGCCAGGCCGCTCATGCTGATGCCGCCGATGCCGATGAAATGAATGGGTACCGGATTATGAAAATGAAGTTGATACATACTATACACATCCTCGTTTTTTTTTAAGTTTTGCTGCGGCATATCACCTTGTTTCCAAGAGATTCTCTGTCGCAATTTTTACAGCAATAGTATAGCATTAGAGCGGAAAGTTGGCAAGATTGGGCTTGCCGGAATTGTCTTTGTGCGATCTGCATAACTGAGAATTGGAAATAAGAGGAAAATCATACCCTCATTTTATGAAAAGAAAGGGAAAATAATGTTATCATAGCGTTTTAATATGAATAATAAACAAGAAATTAACAGGATTTTAATACATTATAGATAATATGTCAAAGAAATTCTAAAAAAGCTGTCGCAAAATGTTTAAAATAAAATCAAAATTTTCCAATTTCATGTTCACTATTTACAAATGGTATGGTATAATATGTTAGAAACCAGTGACAGACTGGGAGGGAATTTTGTCACTGGTTGGACAGAATGATGGGACATGAAGGAAAAATTTGGGCAAGAGGTGATTAGGTGATTAAGAAAGAAATGATAGCCATGCTGCTGGCTGGCGGTCAGGGAAGCCGTCTCGGAGTTTTAACCGCGAAAGTAGCGAAGCCCGCTGTATCTTTCGGCGGAAAGTACAGAATAATTGATTTCCCGTTGAGCAATTGCATTAATTCAGGTGTAGATACGGTCGGAGTTCTGACGCAGTATCAGCCGTTGCGTCTGAACACCCATATCGGAATTGGAATGCCGTGGGATCTGGATCGCAATGTGGGCGGCGTAACTGTACTCCCGCCATATGAAAAGAGTACAAACAGCGAATGGTATACCGGAACAGCGAATGCGATTTACCAGAATCTGGATTACATTGATACATATAATCCGGATTATGTGCTGATCCTTTCCGGAGATCACATCTATAAAATGGATTATGAAGTAATGTTGGATTTCCACAAGGAGAATAATGCCGATGTAACCATCGCGGTTATGCCGGTACCCATGGAGGAAGCCAGTCGTTTCGGCATCATGATCACCGATGACAATAACCAGATCACAGAGTTTGAAGAGAAACCCGAGCATCCCAGAAGCAATCTGGCATCCATGGGTATCTATATTTTCAGCTGGCCGATTTTACGGAACGCGCTGATTCAGCTTTCCAGCCAGCCAAACTGTGACTTCGGAAAACATATCATTCCGTATTGCCACGACAATGGAAACCGTCTGTTTGCGTTTGAGTTCAACGGATACTGGAAGGATGTAGGAACCTTAGGATCCTATTGGGAAGCCAATATGGAGCTCATTGATATCATTCCGGAGTTTAACCTCTATGAAGAATTCTGGAAGATTTATACCAAGAGCGACGCAGTGCCGCCCCAGTATGTATCCGCGGAATCGAAGATCGAAAAGAGCCTGATTACCGGAGGAGCAGAGATTTACGGAGATGTATACAATTCCGTGATCGGCGCAGGCGTTACCATTGGAAAGGGAACCGTGGTGCGCGACTCCATTATTATGAAGAATACAACTATCGGTGAAAACTGTACCATTGACAAGGCTATTATCGCGGAGGAAGTCGAGATCTCCGACGGCGTAGTGATGGGAATCGGTGAAGAAGTTCCGAACAAGGTACAGCCGAAGATCTATTCCTTCGGACTGGTCACCATTGGCGAGAATTCCTACATACCGCCGAATGTAAAGATAGGAAAGAATACGGCTATCGCAGGAGATACCACGCCGGATGATTACAACGAAGGCGTACTGGCAAGCGGCGAGACATTGATAAAGGTAGGTGAACGGTAATGAGAGCGATAGGAATTGTACTTGCAGGCGGCAATAATCACAGAATGAGAGAGTTATCCAACAAGCGTGCAGTAGCGGCTATGCCCGTGGCAGGAAGCTATCGCGGTATCGACTTCGCACTCAGCAATATGTCTAATTCTCATATCCAGAGAGTCGCGGTACTGACTCAGTATAACGCGCGCTCCCTGAACGAGCACCTGAACTCCTCCAAGTGGTGGGATTTCGGAAGAAAGCAGGGCGGCCTGTATATCTTCACACCGACCATCACCGCGGACAACAGCTCCTGGTACCGTGGAACCGCGGATTCCATCTACCAGAATCTGGACTGGCTCAAGAAGAGCCATGAGCCGTACGTAGTCATCGCGTCCGGAGACGCAGTTTACAAGATGGACTACAATAAGGTACTGGAATACCACATTGAGAAGAAAGCGGACATCACTGTAGTCTGCAAGGACATGCCGGCAGACACAGACGTATCTCGCTTCGGCGTGCTGAAGACCGATGAAGAAGGCCGGATTACCGAATTTGAGGAGAAGCCGGTGGAGACCCAGGAAAGCACCATTTCCTGCGGTATCTATGTCATCCGCAGAAGACAGCTGATCGAACTCATAGAGAAATGTGCCCAGGAAGATCGCTACGACTTCGTACGTGACATCCTGATTCGTTATAAGAACCTGAAGAGAATATTTGCATACCGCACCACAGACTACTGGAGCAACATCGCGTCTGTAGAGTCCTACTACGAGACCAACATGGACTTCCTGAAAGCGGATGTCCGCAAATACTTCTTCAAGACCTATCCGGATGTATACTCCAAGGTGCTGGATCTTCCTCCGGCCAAGTATAATCCGGGGGCAGACGTGAAGAACTCCCTGGTATCCAGCGGATGTATCATCAACGGAGCTGTAGAAAATTCCATTTTATTTAAGAAAGTGTTCGTGGGGAATAACTGTGTGATTAAGAACTCCATTATTCTCAACGAAGTGTATATCGGCGATAATACTTACATAGAGAACTGCATCGTTGAAAGCCGCGATACAATTCGTGCTAACTCCCGTTACGTAGGAGAGCATGGGGTTAAGATAGTCGTCGAGAAAAATGAGCGTTACGTGCTGTAACGACGGACGGCCCACAAAGCACTGATAAGACAAACTGACCTGCAAAGGGCAGAAGAAAGGGGCAGGAAGTATGCAGATTACAGATGTACGCGTACGGAAGGTGTCAAAAGAAGGTAAGATGAAGGCCGTCGTTTCGATCACCATTGATGATGAATTTGTGGTTCATGATATCAAGGTCATCGAGGGCGAAAAAGGACTGTTTATCGCGATGCCGAGCAGAAAAGCGTCAGACGGAGAGTATCGGGATATCGCACATCCCATCAATTCCGGAACCAGAGATCATATTCAGGGGATCATTCTGGATAAGTATGAGGCTGCGCTGGTAGAGGCGGAAGAAGAGGCTTAGGTGATAAAGAGAACGATATAATGTAGGGGGAAGGCGTCGTCCGGAAGGGGCGGCGCCTTTTTATATGTTATTGGGGATGGAACGGACGCGAACGGATGCGAACGAACGCGAAGCGATAAAATAGGGGGGACGGGATACGCGGATTTCCCTACTCGTCGCAGGCGGCTTATACGCATCTGACCGGCCAACTCGGCCTGCGGTCTCAGACAGGGCCTCCTTCAGATGCTGCCAGCCTGCTCCTCCCTACGGGAAATCCGCTACCATCCCGTCCCCCCCTATTTTTTCGCTTCCCTGTGCATCGAGATAAGGTGCCTCGCCCCTTGCCAACGCCGCAAAACTCCTGTATGATAGGAAAGAACCCTATCGACTCAAACAATCAGCTCTGTGGGATTCGGGAAATCAGGGTGTCCGTGAAAAACCGGACACACGATTTCCGAACCCTACAGAGCGTCCGTCATAAAAGGAGAACAACCCTATGTATATCATCGCCGGCCTTGGCAACCCCACCCAGCAGTACGATCACACCCGCCACAACATCGGCTTTGACACGATCACGTATCTCGCCGACCGCTACCACATCACGATGAACACCAAAAAATTCCAGGCCATCTGCGGCACCGGCGTCATCGAGGGCCAGAAGGTCCTGCTTCTGAAGCCCCAGACCTACATGAACCTGAGCGGCAACAGCATCGGCGAAGCTGTGAACTTCTACAAACTGGATCCCGCCACTGAAGTCATTGTCATCTACGATGACATTGCCCTGGAGCCAGGTTACATCCGCGTCCGCAAAAAAGGCAGCGCCGGTGGCCATAACGGCATCAAGGATATTATCGCTCACCTGGGCACCCAGGAATTTCAGCGTATTCGCGTGGGCGTGGGCGAAAAGCCGAAAGACTACGACCTGGCTGCCTACGTCCTGGGTCATTTCGCAGCAGAAGACCGCAAAAAAGTCGAGGAAGCCATTGCCCAGGCTGCGGACGCCGTAGAACTGATGGTACAGGATCGCGCCGACGAGGCCATGAACCTGTATAATAAGAAAAAACACGAATAGATCATAACAGAGAGAAACAGTGAAACAAAAACAGAGGTGCGGCATGCAAGCATTCATCAAGCCCTTTTGGCAGCTCGGCGCGTACGACCAGATAGCCGAAAAGCTGAAAAAAAACAAGGGAGTCCTCTGGCTCTCCGGCTGCGTAGATTCCCAGAAGGTACACGCAGCCTGCGCCCTGTGGCAGGGCTATTCCCAGAGGCTGATCGTCACATACAGCGAGCAGAAAGCAAAGGAAATCTATGAGGATTGCCGGTACTTTGACCGGAAGGCCGTGCTCTATCAGGCAAAGGATTTCCTCTTTTTTCATGCGGATATGCAGGGCAATCTGCTGGTGCAGCAGAGAGTCCGGGCCTTACAGGCTTTATTGACCCAGGAGGAAGTGACGGTTATCACTACTTTTGACGGTCTGATGGATCGTCTGCGTCCTCTGAAAAAAGTGGAAGATTCGATTTTATGTATCAGCCAGGACAGCATTGTCCAGATCGACGCCCTGGCGGAAAAGCTGAGCCGCCTGGGCTACGAGCGGGAGATTCAGGTGGAAGCGCCGGGCCAGTTCGCGGTGCGCGGCGGCATCGTGGATATCTTCGCGTTGACGGAGGACGCTCCCTGGCGCATCGAGTTCTGGGACGACGAGATAGATTCCATCCGAAGCTTCGATGTGGAAAGCCAGCGCTCCATGGAAAATCTGGAAGAAATCACCATTTATCCGGCGGCGGAACCGATCCCCGATGAAAAGGAGGAGACGGTTAGCTTTCTGGATTATTTTGCACCCGGGAAATCCCTGATTTTTCTGGATGAGCCCACCCGGATTCTGGAAAAGGGCCGGTCGGTGGAAAAGGAATTTGAAGAAAGCATGGCCAACCGCGCGGCTAAAGGTGAAGCATTGCCGGAGGAGGCGCGGCTTCTGTACAGCAGCGAAGAGATCACCGTCCGCCTGAACCGCAGAAACTGTGTGGCCTTAAGCCTGCTGGAGCAGAAAGCACCGGAATGGGAGCAGACAGGCCGCTATCAGATCGACGCTCGCTCCATCAATCCCTACAACAGCAGCTTCCCGACTCTGGTTAAAGATCTGAAACGGTGGAAAAAGGAAAAATATTCCATTATCCTCATGTGCGCGTCCGGAACCCGGGCCAAACGGCTGGCTGCGGATCTTCAGGATGAGGAGCTGAACAGTTTTTACAGTGAAGATCCGGAGCGCGTTGTACAGCCATCAGAGATTATGGTGGTGCATGGCAGCGTTCACAGAGGCTACGAATACCCCATGCTCCGTTTTGCCGTACTCTCCGAGACCGATATCTTTGGCCGGGAAAAGAAGAAACGGAAAAAGCAGAAGACCTACGAGGGCCAGAAGATCCAGAGCTTCTCCGATATCAAACCCGGCGATTACGTGGTGCATGAAAACCACGGCCTCGGCATCTACCGCGGCATTGAGAAGGTAGAAGTCGATAAGGTTATGAAGGATTATATCAAAATCGAGTATGCAAAGGGCGGCAACCTCTATATTCTGGCAACCCAGCTGGAAATGATTCAGAAATACGCCGGATCCGACGCCAAAAAACCCAAGCTGAACCGTCTGGGCGGCAGCGAGTGGACCCGCACCAAGTCGAAGGTCCGGGGAGCCGTACAGGAGGTGGCCCGCGATCTGGTGCTGCTCTACGCGGCCCGTCAGGAGAAGCAGGGCTTTGTCTACGGCCCGGATACAGTCTGGCAGACCGAGTTTGAAGAGCTGTTTCCTTTTGAGGAGACCGAGGATCAGCAGCTGGCCATCGAAGCCACCAAGCGGGATATGGAAAGCACGAAAATTATGGATCGCCTGATCTGCGGCGATGTGGGTTACGGCAAAACCGAGATCGCCATCCGTGCCGCCTTCAAGGCCGTGCAGGAGAATAAGCAGGTGGTTTATCTGGTGCCGACCACAATATTGGCCCAGCAGCATTATAATACCTTCATCCAGCGAATGAAGGATTTCCCGGTGCGCATCGATCTGTTGTCCCGATTCCGGACGCCGGGCGAGATTAAGAAATCCATTGCCGACCTGAAAAAGGGTCTGGTGGATATCGTCATCGGCACCCATCGGGTGCTGTCCGCCGACGTGGAATTCAAGGATCTGGGACTTCTGATTATCGACGAGGAGCAGCGCTTCGGCGTGGCCCACAAAGAAAAAATCAAGAAGCTGAAGGAAAATGTGGACGTCCTGACCCTGACCGCCACGCCGATTCCGCGTACCCTGCACATGAGTCTCATCGGCATCCGGGACATGAGCGTGCTGGAGGAAGCGCCCCAGGATCGTCTGCCCATCCAGACCTATGTGATGGAATATGACAGTGAAATGGTTCGGGCTGCCATCAGCCGGGAGCTGTCCCGGGGCGGTCAGGTATATTATGTATACAATCGTGTAAATAACATTGCCGAGGTGGCGGCCCAGGTGGCCGAGCTGGTACCGGAGGCCACCGTGGCCTTTGCCCACGGCCAGATGAAAGAGCACGAGCTGGAGCGTATCATGTTTGATTTCATCAATGGGGAAATCGACGTACTGGTGTCCACCACCATCATTGAGACCGGGCTGGATATCTCCAACGCCAACACCATGATTATCCACGATGCGGATAATCTGGGTCTGTCCCAGCTCTATCAGCTCCGTGGCCGTGTGGGCCGTTCCAATCGTACATCCTATGCTTTCCTGATGTATAAGCGGGATAAGATGCTCAAAGAAGTGGCGGAGAAACGTCTGGGCGCCATCCGGGAATTTACCGAGCTGGGCAGCGGCTTCAAAATCGCCATGCGGGATCTGGAGATCCGGGGTGCGGGTAATCTTCTGGGTGAGCAGCAGCATGGCCATATGGAGGCTGTCGGCTACGACCTGTATTGTAAGATGCTGAACGAGGCCGTCAAGCGGGAAAAGGGTCTCAGTTGGGAGGAGGACGAATTCCAGACTCTGGTGGATATGGATATCGACGCCTATATCCCAACCACCTATATTCGCAGCGAAAGCCAGAAGCTGGATATCTACAAGCGTATCGCCGGTATCGAGACCTTCGAAGAGAGTGAAGACATGCAGGATGAGCTTCTGGACCGTTTCGGCGATCTTCCGAAGGCCGTACAGAATCTTCTTGCCGTAGCCTGTCTGAAAATCAGGGCTCACAACGTATATGTTAAGGAGATAGTTGAGAAACCTGATGAGATACGGCTGGCTCTGTATGAAAAGGCAAAGCTGAATCCGGCGGCTTTCCCAGAATTTCTCGCCCGCTTCAACGGACGGATGAAATTCATCAAGGGAGAGAAACCGGCGTTCTGCTACCGCCGTCAGAAGAACAGCCGCGGCGAGGAGGCGGATCCCCTGAAGCTGGCGGAGAGCATCCTCGACAAAATGCAGGATTTGCTGGAGGAGCGTACATGAGAAAAAGGTTAAAGAAGCTGGGAATCCTTATGATGCTGGCAGCTGTGGCTCTGGCCGGGTGCGGCAAAAAGGAGGCGGGAGTCCCCCGGGTCCTTGAGCAGGAGAGCGGAACCACCCTGGCCACTCTGGGCGACGAACCTATTTACCTGGAGGAAGCCCTGTTCTATACCAGGATGCTGCAGGAGCAGTGGGAATATGTCTACTATGAAAGCTTCGGGGAAACTATGTGGCAGCAGGAGGCGGACGACAGTGGTCAGACCCTGGAGGAGCTTTTGAAAAGCAGCGTGCTGGATACCCTGACGGAGCTCCATCTGCTCTGCGCCCACGCGGGAGAATACGGCGTGAGCCTGACCGACGGGGAGCAGGAGGAGATCGCCCGCCGGGCACAGAATTTTATGGAAAATAATACAAAGGCGGTGCTGGAGGCGGCAGGCGCGGATCGGGAAAGTGTGGAGCGTTATCTTGCCCGGAATGAACTGGCCGGAAAGGTGGCGGAAGCCATCCGGGCGGATTATGAGCCGGAGATAAGCGAAGAAGAGGCACAGGTGGGCAGATTGACCTACGCGCTGTTTTCTAATACGGGACTTTATGATGTGGAGGGTAATTTCACGCCATTTACAGAGGAGGAGTTAGCCAAAATTCAGCAGGAAGCGGATGACTTCGCAGCGCTGGCGGCGGATTTGGGCGATATTTCCGCTGCAGGCGAACAATTTCCCCACACGGTTATCGACGTGTATTTTAATGAGGACACTGACGGAGGAGCCCACCCGGATGTGGCGGGGAAAGCCCGGGAGCTGCCGGTGGGCGGCGTGTCCGGTGTGATTGCCAGCGACGAGGGCTGGTATGTGGTGCAGCATGTCTCAGATCTGGATGCGGACGCCACGTCGGATCGGCTGGAGGAACTGAAAGAATCCGCAAAACAGGAATATTTACAGAATCTGGAAGATTCCTGGGCGAAGGAAACGCCGCTAAAAGTGGATGAAAATGTCTGGGAGACGGTGCAAATCGACGGCTTGATCACCGAGATTGGCGGAGACGGAAGCCACGAATGATACGCAGCTGTGAAAAGAGCGTGAAATCTCGCAGGAAACGCAAGAAAGCCTTGCCCACAGCGGAAAAAGCGTCTATAATAAACCCAGAATGTTACTGTTCCCTTTCTTCACAGTAATACGCTTGCGATGCACAGAAATCGCATCTTATGCGGTTTCGCGCTGAAGAGCTCGGGATTTCCGCACATTTTGTACGGAAACACCTGGCGGAATGATGTAAGTGGACAGTAGTTTTAGAATACTCCGTTTTTCAGAGAAGAAGCGGGCAGGAAAGGATTTACGGAAATGATGAAAAAAGGAATCGCAGTTCTGGCAGCAGGTCTGATGCTTGCAGGCTCACTGACAGGATGTGGAAAAGGCAATACACTGGACGGTACGCAGACTGTGGCAGTGATGGATGAGACGACCAATGTGCCGCTGGCAGAGGTAAGCTTTCTGCTTCGTTATCAGCAGGCGCAGATGGAATCCTACTACGGGGCCATGCTTGGCATGACCAATGTGTATGGACAGGATCTGTCCGGTACCGGAACCGTATACGGCGAGACAGCGAAGCAGAGCCTGATGGAGCAGTTTAACCAGATGTATGTACTGGAAGCAGAGGCGGCAAATTACGGCGTAGAGCTGACAGACGACGAGAAGACCGCTATTTCCGATGCGGCTGCCCAGTTCATGAAGGATAATTCCGCAGGCGTGCAGAAGACCCTGGGCGTAACCGAGGCGGATGTGGAGCATGTGCTGACCCTGATGACTATCCAGGAGAAGATGTACGCGCCGCTGACCGAAGATGTGGATACTGAGGTTTCCGATGAGGAAGCGGCTCAGAAGCGCATTGTCTATGTATACATGTCTACTGCAGGTACTGAGACGGATGAGGATGGCAATACGGTTGACCTGACGGATGAGGAGAAGGCAGCAAAGAAGCAGGAGCTTCAGGACATTCTGGACGCGGCAGCAGAGAGTGGAGATCTGAAGGCAGCAGTAGACGCAGCTAATGAGAATCGCGATGAGAATTCCCAGCTTTCAGCCAGCGAGACCACTTACGGCGCGGACAGTACCACACCGGCAGAAGAGGTTCGTACAGCGGCAGACGCGCTGAAGGACGGCGAACTGGCTCCGATTATCGAGACAGATACCGGATATTATGCGGTACAGATGGTCAGCACCTTTGATGAGGAAGCGACCGCCAATAAGAAAGATTCCATCGTAACCGAGCGTAAGAATACCCTGTATCAGGAAAAATGCGCGGATCTGGAAGAACAGCATTCTTTTGATATCAAGGATGACGTACTGGCAGAGCTGACCTTTGATCGGATTTATACACTGAACACCGGAAGTACGGAGAAATAAAATCATTATGGGAAAAGAGAGACTGGAACAGAATCTCATTGACCAGATGAAAGAGGCCCAGCTGAAGCTTGGGTTTGAAGAGGAGACCATGAGGCTTTACTACCCCGTGGCCTCCTTGAATCTTTTACTGGGAACAAATTGTGAGACAGCGAAGGAAATGGTAGCGGAGCTTACGGATTTATTTGCGGATGGAACGGGCGTGCTGGGGGCTATGAGCTTCCGGGTAAGTGCAGGACGTATCGAGGTCAGTGTACCGCCGGCGGGAGCCCGCTATGTGCATGAGCATATGGGTGATGTGGCATTCTTAAAGGCCATTATCGACCTGTTTTCCAATCCCCACGACAAGAGTGTGGAGGATGTGAAGAAGGTCTTCGGACAGTTTGGAGCTTATATCTGCGAGGAGATGCCGGAGGGCTCTGATTTCGACGAGGCCCTGTATTTTGAAGATCCGTCCATAGACGAGTATTATTACTGCGTAAAAGAAGAGATGGGCCATCTCATTTACCATCGCTTTCTGAAAGAGGATTACCAGAAATTGTTGTAATAATTTTGTAAAAATTTCAGCTGCGGCGGTTGAAAACCGCAGATAGAGGTGTTATATTATAGAAGACAATGACTGCCAGTCGAGGGCAGCAGAAATATAGCCCGGGAAATGGGCCATAGACGAATGAGGAGGCATTATGAAAGCGAAACGAGTGGGGGCATTACTGCTCTCTGCAGTTCTGACTGTGTCGCTGCTTAGCGGCTGCAGCTCCAGAAGTCAGGTAACCGAGGATATGATTCCGACCGTTACAGATTTACAGGAGGATTCCGGCGAAGAAGTGGCAGAGGCCAGCGTCATAGGACTTTCCATGAACAAGTCCTATGTGGCGGAGCTGACCCGTCTGGATGGAGATAACACCGAGAAGGCGAAGGTATCCGCAAAGGAGATCCAGGTTGTGCTGAAGGCGACCTCTCTTGACAAGGATCTGAAGGTAAAGATTGTCAACAAGGCGACCGGAAAGGTTATTACAGGAACTGCGTTTGAGGTGACAGTCAAGGATTCTGAAAATAAGACAGAGAGCTATACAGATAAGGATAAGGACGGCATCATTTACGTGAAGTCCATGACTCCCGGAAAATGCAAGATTTCCATGAAGGCGTCCGGAGGTTACGCGGCACCGGCTGATATTACAGCCGACGTTAAGGCCAATATCGAGTATAAGGCCGTGGATGTCAGCGCGGAGATCAAGAGTGAGAGCCAGATCAATGTGGCAAAAGAGGATACCAATACTTCCGGCAATGACAGCGCAGGTACTGCCCAGACCCTGAAGGATACGGTAGAATATGTGGCTTCCACCAAGACGGAGCCGAAGCAGAAGGTAGATCAGTGGGGACAGCCGGTATATTCCAAGCAGAAGCTGGATAAGTACGGTACACCCATGTACGCGAAGATTATCTCAGAGCCGGCGTCTGATCATGTGGACAACAATAACGATAATAAGTGTGATCGCTGTGGCGCGGATATGACTCCGGCGCATACGCATACATATGAAAAAGAAGTTACCAAAGAACCGACCTGTACCGAGAAGGGTACTTATCGTCTGGTTTGCAAGGCAGATGGTGATGTGAAGGAAGAGGGCGAGATCGACGCGCTGGGCCACACAGAGCCGGATGCAGATGGAAAATGCACCCGTTGCGGCGCGCAGCTCACAGAGAAGCCGACCACCCCGGATCCCGGCGACAGTGGTAATTCCGGCGAGAACACCGGTAATAACAATGGCAGCGAGGGCAGCACAGAGACTCAGAAGATAGAAGCGCCGACCGCAGGCGTCGTAGTCCGCGGCCTGATGTTCCTGAAAGCAGCGCCCACAGACAAGATTGTCTACGATACCAGCAGCGCTCCGGTCTATGATACCAGCAGCGCTCCGGTCTATGAGGACGGAGCAAACGGTGTGAAATATACCGGCTGGCAGACCATCGACGGCGCAACCTACTATTTTGATAAGAATGGTAATAAAGTTACCGGAACCCAGGTTATCCAGGGTATCCAGTACACCTTCAGCAGCGAGGGCGTCCGCTCCGGCACCATCGGAATCGACGTATCCAAGTACCAGAGCAGCATCAACTGGCAGAAGGTAAAGAACGCTGGCATCAACTTCGCGATTATCCGCTGTGGTTATCGTGGCTATGGATCCGGTGTCCTGGTACAGGATCCGAAGTTTGCGTCCCATATCTCCGGCGCCAAGGCAGCAGGCCTGCGCGTAGGTATCTATTTCTTCAGCCAGGCTATCACCGAGGCTGAGGCCGTAGAGGAAGCAAGTATGGCCGTGAAGCTGGCGAATCAGTACGGCATTAATATGCCGATCGCCATCGACAGTGAGTACGCGGCAGGCGGACGTGGCCGTGCGGACGGACTTTCCAAGGCCGACAGAACCAAGATTACCGTGGCATTCTGCAACACTGTAGCCAACTCCGGTTACAGACCGATGGTATACGCAAGCAAGAGCTGGTTCTCTTCTCACCTGGATGTATCCAAGTTCGGCAGCTACCGCATCTGGGTAGCGCACTACGCAGACAAGTGCGGCTACGGCGGACGCTACGATATCTGGCAGAACACCTCCAAGGGCTCCGTAGACGGCGTACCGGGTAATGTGGATATGAATATCAGTTCCATCTAAATACAGAAATACAATAAATAAAAAAGAAAGGGCCCCGTCCATTGGACGGGGCCCTTTCGAGGGGAATGTAAACGGACCGTATTAGGCCCTGAGATAGGCGAAGGTTTTTCTTGCTACCCCCAGCTCTTCATTGGCTGGGATAACGTGTATGGTGACAGGGGAATCTGTACGGGAAATCACAGTATTCGCTCCGGTGCAGCTCTGATTTTTTTCATCATCCAGCAAGATACCCATATGCTTTAACTGATGACAGACTGCTTCGCGGATGCGGGTACCGTGTTCTCCGATGCCGCCGGTGAAGACCAGATGGTTGAGACCACCAAGCTCCGCGTAGTACGCGCCGATATGACGGACAATGCCGTTGCAGAAGACGTCAATGGCGAGCCGGGCGCGCTCATTTCCGGCGTCGGCAGCTTCCTGGACGTCTCTCAGATCATTGCTGACGCCGGAGATACCAAGGAGTCCTCCACGCTTCGTCAGGCCATCCAGAACCTGGTCCAGAGAAAGCCCTTTCTTCTGCAGGAACGGAACGATAAATGGGTCGATGTCGCCGCAGCGGTTGGACTGAATTACGCCCACCTGCAGGGAGATACCGAAGCTGGTATCAACGCTCTTGCCGTCGTCGATGGCACACAGCGAACCGCTGCCGCCCAGGTGACAGGAGATAGCCTTGCCGGTGGAGCCATACATATCGGTAAGCGTCTCAGCCACATAGCTATGGGAAGCGCCGTGATATCCCAGGCGCTGGATGCCATATTCTTCATACCACTCCCAGGGAATGCCATAGATACGTCGTTCCAGCGGGATGGTCTGATGGAAAGCTGTCTCAAAAGCACCCACCAGCATAGCGTCGGGTGTCAGCTTCTGAAACTGGAGGATAGCCTCCAGATAAGGTTTATTGTGGGCCGGCGCTACCACCATGTAGTCCTCCATGCCCTGAAGAACTTCCGGGGTCAGCTCATGGATACCGTAATGGTCTTTGGAGAGAACTGTCTTGAAGCCCACGCGCGTGAGCTCGGACAGATCCGATAAAACACCGTTCTCTTTATCGAGAATCCGATCGAGAAAGAGCTGAATTCCTTCCGTATAAGTCGGAACATGAAGATTCTCCTGAAAAACGCGGAACCCATCCGGTTTGGAAAAATGGAAAATCGCAGTATCCGTGCCTACGCGCTCCACCTTTCCTTCCGCGAGCACTTCTTCCTCAGGCATGTTGAATAGCTTGAATTTGAGGGACGTACTCCCTGCGTTACAGACTAAAACCCTCATGAAACTCCTCCACCCCAAATTGTTCGTTAAAAAATACACAATATTGTTAAAAAAATATCATTTTCGGTATTGTCAAATCAGGATTCACCTGTTATTTTATTAGTATAACAAAAATCAAATGTATACACAATATTAAAAAGCAGTGGGCGAGGGAAAATTTGTAATAAATATTCCCCCGCGGCCTGGACAGGAGGAAATATTATGATTAAAATGGCGTTTTTCGATGCAAAACCTTATGAAATTGAGGCTTTCAGAAAATGGAACAGCGATGGAGAAATTGATATCCGTTACATGGAGCATAAGCTCAATGTCCAGACCGTGGACTCCGCGAAGGGCTGCGACGTGGTGTGTGCCTTTGTAAATGATACCATTGACGCGGAGGTGCTGGACGAGCTGAAGGCTCTGGGCGTGAAGCTGGTGGCTATGCGCTGCGCAGGCTATAATAATCTGGATTTGAAAGCCCTGGGCGACCTGAAGGCAGTCCGCGTACCGGCTTATTCTCCCCATGCGGTAGCAGAGCATGCCATGGCGCTTCTGCTGACCCTGAACCGTAAGACTCATAAGGCTTACAACCGTACCCGGGAGTTTAACTTTAGCTTAAACGGACTGACCGGCGTAGACCTGTACGGCAAGACTGTTGGCGTTGTGGGAACCGGACGGATTGGCCGCATGTTCATCGACATTTGCCGCGGCTTCGGCATGAAAGTCATTGCCTATGATATGTATCCGGTGGAGGGCATCGACTACGTGGATCTGGACACCCTGTTCCGTGAGAGTGATTTTATCTCCCTGCACTGCCCGCTGACCGACGAGACTCATCACATGGTAGATGAGAAGCGCTTCGCCATCATGAAAGACAGCGCCATCCTCATTAATACTTCCCGCGGTGCCCTGGTAGACAGCGTAGCCCTGGTAGAGGCTCTGTGGAACAAGCAGCTGCGTGCCGTAGGCCTGGACGTATACGAGGAAGAGGCTAACTACTTTTTCGAGGACTGCTCCGGGGAAATCGTGGACGACGCAACCTTGCAGCTTCTGGTATCCATGCCGAACGTGCTGCTGACTTCCCATCAGGCATTCCTGACCGAGGAAGCGCTTTCCAACATCGCGGAGACAACCCTGAACAATGTGAAGGAATTCTTCCATAACAACAACCTGGTGAATGAAATCAAATAAGATTTCGAAGATAGAAAGACCGGATGCATTCTCATCAGAGAAATGCTTCCGGTCTTTTTACTCTATAGGAAACACCGTGTTACGTTAAAGTACGAAAACTATGATTCCTATAGAGCAAAAAGCCCCTCAGGCGGAGAATCCTGCAGAGCAGGATTCTATTTTATGATGGGATCAGCCAAACATGGTCTGTAGTGTCTGGTACAATTTATCAATATCAATCGGCTTGGACAGATGCGCGTTCATGCCGGCGTCCAGGCTCTGCTGTACGTCGTCGGCGAAGGCATTGGCTGTCATAGCGATGATGGGAATCGTCTGCCCAAGAGGATTGGAGCTGTTGCGGATGGTCCGTGTAGCCTCGTATCCGTTCATGACCGGCATCTGGATATCCATGAGAATCAGATCGTAATCGCCGGGACGGGCAGAAGCGAAGGCGTCGCAGAGTTCCTTTCCGTTTGGATAGATATCGCAGGAGACATGCCACAGCTCCAGAATGGACTTGAGGATTTCCGCATTTAACGCATTGTCTTCGGCACATAAGAGCTTCATCCCTGCAAGACGGGCGGAAGCGTCGGCACTATCCGGTGCGTCGGGCTTACTTCCTGCCATCGTTTCTTCGTTAATCCGAAATTCCAGAAAAACATCAAAGCAGGTTCCCTTGCCGGGGGTACTGTCTATCTGAATCGCGCCGCCCATCATATCCACAAGACTCTTAGTAATCGCCATGCCGAGGCCGGTACCGGACACCTTATTGGTGACGGAATCCTCCGCGCGTACAAAGGGTTCATAGATATGCTCGAGAAAATCTGCTTCTATACCGATACCATTATCCTTTATGGTAAACTGGTAACGGGCATAGGAATGGAGCGTGCGGGGAAGCTCGCGGATGTGAAAGTCGATGGAGCCGCCCTCCGGAGTGTATTTCACAGCGTTACCCAGGATATTTACGAGAATCTGGCGAAGCTTGGTAGGATCACCCTCGATACTCTCATGCAGGATTTCATCCTTATAAATGGAAAAAGTCTGCTTCTTCTGGACTGCCTGAGGACGGATAAGCATTTCAATCTGCTCAATCTGTTCGGAGAGGTTGAGGGGTTCCGGATGCAGATGGGTCTGTCCGCTTTCGATTTTGCTCATGTCGAGGATATCATTGATGATTCCAAGCATATACTGGCTGGAAGACTGAATCTTGCGGGCATATTCTTCCGTTTTTGCCGGGTTGTGGGCGGCGTGCAGAAGGAGGCTGGAGATTCCCATAATGGCGTTCATAGGCGTCCGTATGTCGTGGGACATATTGGACAGGAAAGCACTCTTGATCTGGTTGGCAGTATTGGCGGCCTGAAGGGCTGCTTCGATATCCGCCCGGATCTCCTGTTCATGGGTACGATTGGAAAATTCAAAGATCAGCAGGTTATTCTGTCCGTCGAGAATGTGAAAGACAGATTTCTGGAACAGGGAGGGCGCGGAAGCGCCGGGCGTCCGAATCTGACACTCCATGACACGGGAACCGCCGTTTGGCATTTGCATCAGATCTTCGATGGGAAAGTCTAACGTTTCCGGGGAAAGCTCCAGCTCCTGAATCGCGAAGAGCGGATGAGCGCTGGTGTGGGAGATGCCGAAGACACGCTCGACATTGGGGCTGACATACACGGTCTGTTTTTGATTAACCTCAATCATAATATAGACATTATCCAGATTCTGAAGCATGATATCGGACATAATGTCGCGCCAGAAGAGCTCCTGATTTTTCTGGGAAATGGTCTGCTGATAGGACATAAACATGAAAATGACAGCCAGCGCCAGAATCACGACGCAGGTGAAGCCCACCATCAGAGTGGTGGTTTTCTGGACGATCAGCATATCACTGTCGATGATATCCGCCGGAATCATGGAGACAAGGAGCCAGTCTGAGAAATCGGTGGGCTGATATACCAGATAGTATTTTTCTCCATTTAAAAGATAACTGCACTGGCCAAAAGTGTTGGCCGCCCAGTCTGCCTGCACCTTCTGATAGGTAGCATGGGAAAATTCCGCGTCAGCCAGATAATTCAGCAGATTCTTACCGATGGGCTTGGTGGGAGAATCAGAAAAGATAATATTTCCGCTCAGATCTGTAATATAGCAGGTGGCCTGTCCGCGGAAAGCGGACACACCAAGAGCCGCGTTCAGGGCGTCCGAGCTGTAGGATACGGCGAGCGCGTCATAGGAGAAACCGTTATAGGTACCGGTATCGACCGGAATAGCGAAAAGCATAAAAGATTCTTGATTCTGAGTGTCCGCATCTACGATAACCTTTTCCTGCTTACTGATAAGCTTGCCCCATGCGGATCCGAAGGACATGGTACCGGCTGCGCCATCGGGCGTACACCATTCGCCGGCAGTGTTTATAAAGTAGAAATCAGTGAATTTCCAGGAGAGCTTCCAATCGTCAACGAAAGAGACAATGGTCTCAGGAGCATCTGCGTTACTGTCGATATAATCTTCAGACATGGCAAGCAGATCCCACTGTTCATTTACAATATGGGAGAGCTTATTGTTCACCTGAGAGTAAACTTCGCGGAGATTGGTGGTACTGGTCAGATAAATGCGGTTGTCCACACGGCTCATATAGTCCCGCAGAATAAAAATGACTGCGGCTGCTGTCAGCAGAATCGCGGTGAATAGCAGAAGCAGGTATTGTTTTTTCCTGTTTTTGTCCATATAAAAAGATCCTTTTTCGGGGAAATGGTATCGGTGGTGTTTACATGGAGTATAACAGGAAATTACAGGAAAAACAATGTCTTTTTCCGGAAAAAGAAAGACATTACCGGACAAAATGTGACAATAAAATTTGGCGGTTGTGAAATAAAAATTTCTGTATATTTTTGCTGGATTTCCACATAATAACTCCAAAGCTTAATGTTTGCAATGGAGGAAAATCTTATTATGAAAGCAACGGGAATTGTGCGGCGGATAGACGATCTGGGCAGAGTGGTAATTCCGAAAGAGATACGCAGGACGCTCCGTATCCGGGAGGGCGATCCGCTGGAGATTTTTACGGATCGGGAAGGGGAAATCATTCTGAAGAAATATTCGCCCATCGGCGAACTGGGAACCTTCGCGAAGGAGTACGCGGACAGTCTGGGACAGGTTCTGGGGCTTCCGGTCTGTATCTGCGACCGGGATACAGTGATCGCGGCTGCAGGCGGGGCAAAGAAGGAGTATCAGGGAAAAGCCATCAGCCCCGGTTTGGAAAGGCTGATTGAAAACCGGGAAAATCAGCAGGCGGAAGCCGGGCATAAAAAATTTGTAGGACTTGTGGAGGAGGACACAGAGCAGATGGGAAGTGAAACTATCTGCCCCATCATCGCCGAAGGCGACGCCATCGGCGCTGTGATTTTGTTTTCCCGCGATCCAAAGGTGAAAATGGGTGATATGGAATTAAAGCTGGCCCTGACCGCAGCGAATTTTCTGGGACGGCAGATGGAAAATTAAAAGAAAAAAGGAAATCCCCTTCAAAATATGGATAGGTACCCTCTTTACTGGACAACCAGCAACGAGGGTATTTTTGTAAAAATAATATTTGAAAATAAATTTTGAATGTGAATAATTAACAAAAAATTATCTTGAAATTTGCATAATAATCACAAAAAAAGAGTAAGATAAGAAAATGTATTGACAAGTATAAGGGGAAGTGGTATACATTAAACTATAAGAACAAACGATTGTTCAAAGAAGAACTAGTTAAGCGCATACTAGTTTTTAATTTTTTTTCAAATGAACAAACGATTGCCCAACGATGATAAGGAGAGGTGAGATTATGGCGGAATATTTGGTACAAATGAACCACATCTGTAAAAGCTTTCCGGGGGTAAAGGCTCTGGATGATGTATCATTTGATCTGAAGCCTGGTGAGGTTCATGCTCTGGTGGGGGAAAACGGAGCAGGAAAGTCCACATTGATGAAGGTACTGACCGGTGTTTATCAGGGGGATTCCGGTGAGGTGCTGGTAGAAGGAAAGCCGGTCAACATTCACAATGTCCGTGATGCGCAGGAATTGGGAATTGTCATGATTCATCAGGAGTTGAATTTGATGAATCATCTGACCGCGGCAGAAAATATTTATATCGGACGTGAAAGCAAAAAGAAGTTTCCGCTGTTTCTGGATAAGCAGGAGCAGAATCGGAAAGCAGAGGAAATTTTTAAGGAGCTGAACCTGGATCTGGATCCGACAGTAAAGGTCGGAGATTTGACCGTGGCAAATCAGCAGATGGTAGAGATTGCGAAGGCGCTTTCCTATCATTCCAAGGTTCTGATTATGGACGAGCCGACCGCGTCACTGACAGAGAACGAGATTGAGGATTTATTTTCCATTATCCGTGTGCTGAAGGCAAAGGGACATGCGATTATTTATATTTCCCATCGGCTGGAAGAGCTGGAAATGATTACCGACCGTGTAACCGTTATGCGGGATGGAACCTATGTAGGAACTAAAAATACAAAGGATGTTACCGTAGATGAAATCATTAAGATGATGGTTGGTCGGGAAATTTTTGTTACTAAGCAGAATAGTTTTAACAGTAAGGACGCGCCGGTAACGCTGGAGGTACGGGGTCTGAATGCCGGGAAAATGGTTAAGAACGTATCATTCCAGGCGCGCAAGGGAGAAATCCTTGGCTTTGCCGGACTGGTGGGCGCAGGACGGACAGAGACAGCCAGAGCAATCTTTGGCGCAGACCATTACGAGAGCGGTCAGATTTTTGTAAATGGGGAAGAAGTAAAAATTACATGCCCCAGCGACGCTATCCGTCATGGTATCGCTTACCTGTCTGAGGACCGGAAGCAATACGGTCTGGTGCTAGGACTGGATGTGGATATCAATATTGCTCTTCCTAATATGGAAAAATACCAGAATAGCGGCTTTATAAAATTTGGAGCGTCGGAAAAGAATTCGAAGGAGCAGTCAGAAAAGCTGAGAATTAAGACGCCGTCCATTAAGCAGAAGGTAGGACTTTTGTCCGGCGGTAACCAGCAGAAGGTAGTACTGGCAAAATGGCTTACAAAGAATTCGGATATTCTGATATTTGACGAACCCACCCGAGGTATCGATATTGGCGCTAAGAATGAGATTTACAAGCTGTTAAATCAGCTGGCTGAAGAAGGAAAAACCATTATTGTTATTTCCTCCGAGCTTCCGGAGATTATTCGAACCTGTCACAGAGTTATCGTGATGTATGAGGGACGAATTACCGGAGAGGTAGCGGGCAATGAGATTGATCAGGATACAATTATGAATTATGCTGCGAAAAAGGCGGATGCATAGGAGGGGAACCAGTATGAAGAATGTATTAAAAAATAAAGATATGTCACAAAAAGTTATTATAGTAGGAACCTTTATATTGCTGGTTATTTTCTTCTCGATTATGAATCCGGCATATATCAGTTATGATAATATCATGACCGTTCTGCTGTCTACCTGTGTAAATGGTATGCTGGCAATCGGTGTTTCCTTTGTTATTATCACCAGCGGAATTGATATTTCGGTAGGAACGGTTATGACATTATCCTGTGTCATGAGCGGAACCGCCTTCAGTGTATGGGGATGGCCGCTGTGGCTGGCTATTTTGTTTGGCTTTCTGGTGGGAGCGCTGTGCGGCGCTATCAACGGTATCGCAGTTACAAAAATGTATCTGCCCCCGTTCATCGCGACAATGGCCATGCAGATGATTGCAAAAGGTCTGTCCCTGGTCATTTCCGGAATTAAACCGGTTTACTTTACAGGAGCTCCCGGATATCAGAAAATTGCTATCGGAGAATTTCTTGGAATCAAAGGATTTTACAACGCAATTATTATTTTCATAATTGTTGCGATTGTTGCACACATCATTTTCAGCAAGACGCTGATTGGACGTTATGATCTGGCAATCGGTTCTAACGAGGAAGCAACCAGACTGTCAGGAATCAAGGTAGACCGTTGGAAGATTGGCATTTATTCCTTATGTGGACTGTTTTGTGGAATCGGCGGACTGATTATGTCCTCCCGTCTGAATTCCGCTCAGCCGCAGCTGGGAGCAGGATACGAGCTGGATGCGATTGCAGCTGCGGTTATCGGTGGAAACTCTCTTACAGGCGGAGAGGGAAGTATTATCGGAACCGTAATCGGAGCGCTGATTATCAGCTCCCTGACAAACGGACTTCGTATCATGCAGGTGTCTTCTGAGATTCAGTCCGCAATTGTAGGTATCGTATTGGCACTGGCCGTATTTATTGACCAGGTAAGAAGACGTCGTGAGGCAAAGTAACATATAAACCAGAGAGGTTTATACATAGAAAAGGAGGATTCTCTATGAAGAAGAAATGGATCGCAACATTATTAACCGCAGCTTTAACAGTGTCCCTGCTGGGATGCGGAGGCGGAGCCTCTGATAAGGCTGCAGCTACAGACGGAGCAGCTGCCGCAGACAGCGGAAAGCCCTATATTGCTATGATTGCGCTGGGCTTCAGCCATCAGTATTGGCAGGCAGTAAAGCAGGGCGCGGAGCAGGCTGCAGAAGAGTATGGAGTAAGCATTACCTTTGAGGGACCGGAGACTGAGACACAGGTAGACAAGCAGGTGGATATGCTGAAGACAGCACTGGGAAACAATCCGGTAGCGGTTTGTATGGCAGCTATTGATACAGAATCTGTAGCCGGTATTCTGCAGGAAGCAAAGGGTAAGGGCGTTAAGGTTGTAGGCTTCGACGCAGGCGTAGGAGAGGCAGAGGCAGATTGTAAGTGTACAACAGACAGTATCGAGGCAGGAGCAATCGCGGCAGAGCACGCGGCAGAGCTTCTTGGCGGCAAAGGTAAGGTAGCAGTGATTGGCTACTCCCAGACAACGGTAGACAGTGTAGAGAGAAATAAGGGCTTTATTGATAAGATTACCAACGATTATCCGGACATTGAGGTGGTTGACGTTCAGTTTGGAGATGGAGATCATCTGAAATCCGCAGAGATCGCAAAGGCTATGGTGCAGGCAAATCCGGATCTGAATCTGATTTTTACCAATAATGAGGGATCCTGTATCGGCGCATACAATGGTCTGAATGAGGTTGGAAAAATTGACGATGTAAAATTAATCGGTTTCGATTCCTCCGCAGCTATGAAGGAAGCTATCCGCAATGGTCAGATTGCAGGCGCAATCACCCAGGATCCGATCGGTATGGGGTATAAGTCCATTGAAGCGGCAGTGAAGCTGGTAAACGGCGAGGAAGTAGAAAGCTTTATCGACACCGGCTGCTACTGGTACGATGCGGATAACATGGATGATCCGCAGATTGCTCCGCTGCTTTACGACTAAGGAAAAGATTGTCAGTACAGTATAAGGTATGGTATGATCTGATATATATTAAGAAACGGTGGACAATTTATGGGAACAACATTAAAGGATATAGCAGATCATCTGAATCTTTCTGTATCGACAGTGTCCAGAGGACTGAACGGCAAGGGACGCATGAGTAAAGAAGTGCGTGAAAAAATACGAGATACAGCGGAAAAACTGAATTACCAACCCAATGAGATAGCGCGTGAATTGAAAATGCAGCGCAGTTTTACCATAGGTGTGATTATTCCGGATGTATCCAATGAATTTTATTCCAGGCTCCTGAAAAGCATTGATCAGGAGCTCTGGAATATCGGATACAGCATTATCATCTGTGATACGGATGAAAAGACAGAACGGGAACAGCATTATTTTGAACTTTTGAAGGCGAAAAAAGTCAGCGGGATGATCATATCGCCGGTTGGTAAAAGCGATATTTATGATCAATCATCTGAGGAAGAACTGAAAACCTGTGTATTTCTGGACAATGAGCCGGGAATTCAAGGGGGAAAATACGCGTTTATCGGTATCGATAACTGTAAGGCAGCGAAGGAGCTGACAGAGCAGCTGCTGGATGCCGGTCACACAGAGATCGCGATTGTTGTCGGAGACTTGACAGAGACAACCTGTTCCGAGCGACTGGCTGGATATCGGGAGGCCTTAAAGGAAAGAGCGATAACGCCGAAAGAAGAATGGGTTTTTGTAGGAAATTGTCGCTTCGAAAGCGGATACGAGGCGATGAAAAAACTGGCGGCCATGGAGAACAGGCCGACAGCGGTTTTGGCCCACAATAATGTGGAGGCTTATGGGGTCATGGTGGCCGCCAAGGAGTGCGGCATCCGGATTCCGGAGGAGATTTCCCTGGTCTGCTTTGATGATTTTACCAGACGGGAGCTGATGGAGCCCGAGCTGACCTGTATTCAACAGCCGATAGAAGCGATGGGAAAAGCGGCAGTAAAGTGTATCCTGCGCAATATGGTACAGGAGAAAGAAGGCTCATCGGAAAAGCTTTATATGCCTTATCGGCTGAGACTGGGAAATTCTATCAAAAAAAGATAGAAGATTCGGAAATGGCAAAGGAGAGTTGAAAATGGGATATGGAAAAAAGGTATGGGTATTTCCGGATGCAGAACTTCCGCCGGAAGGCGTGAATGTAATTCCGGGACATGAATCAGTTATCATCACCAATACGGGAAAAGAAGACGCCCATATAAAAATAACTCTGATCTATACAGACAGAGATCCGGTACGGGATATTGAAGTGGTTGTGGGAGCGGAGCGGGTTCGCTGCCTTCGTACAAGCGCGGAAAAGGATTTTGGCAGTCATATTCCGGTTGTAGGTGAGCAATACGCGATTCTGGTGGAGAGCGATGTGCCGGTAGTAGCACAGTACGGACGGGCAGAGACAAGGGAAGTGGCTTTCTACACGACACCGGGTTATTGTGAATAAGAAGGAAAATAACAAAAAAATCAAGGAATATAAAGGAGAAGAGATATGGCAGAACATGGAACCATCAGAATTCCGGATGAGGAATACAAGCAGAGAGTACAGAGAGCGGCAAAAATTTTACAGAGAGAAGGACTGGACGCACTGATCGTGAACTCCAACGAGGCGGATTACGCAAATGCCCGTTATTTCTCAGGCTTCTGGCCGTTGTTCGAGAGATGCGGCGTAGCGATTTCACCGGCAGGCGACGCAGCGCTGATGGTAGGACCGGAAAGCCGTGAATTCGGCGCAGACCGCTGCAAGCTGGATAAGGTATTTGTGTTAAAGGCATACAGAGAGAGCGCAGACCCGGCATATCCGGAGCTTCAGGCCGATACCTATCAGGATGTATTTAACGCGCTGGGAATCAAAGGAAAGAAGCTTCGCATTGGTGTGGCAAGCTATCTGGACACCTCAGTAGTGATTATGGAAGCTATTAGGGACGCATTCCCGGAAGCAGAGATCGTAAGAGCGGATCATATTATGATAGAGCTTCGCTCCATCAAGTCTGTCAATGAGATTAACTGTCTGAGAGAGGGCTATCGGATCGCGGATCTGGCTACCCAGCAGGTTATTAAGGAGATTCGTCCGGGTATGACAGAGCTTCAGATGGTAGGTGTGGCACAGAGAGTTATCTACGAGAATGGAGCAGAGTACGAGGGACTTCCGATGTATGTATTCTCAGAGGCGTCTACCCGTCATGCAATCTCCCGTTCCAGCTACCGTAGATTTGAGAAGGGTGATATCGTACAGCTGAATCTGTCCGCAAGAATTGACGGTTATTCCGCAGCAATCGGCTGCCCGATTGTTCTTGGAAAGCTGGAAGGCAGAAGACGTGATGTGGTAATGTTTGGTCTGGAAGCTCACAAGTGGACCCAGAAGCAGGTTAAGGCCGGCGTTATGGCATCTGATATTGCAAAGGATTTCTATAAATTCTATGAAGAGAACGGATATAAGGACAATTTCGTATACGGACCGCTCCATGGAACCGGTATGATCGAGGTAGAGGCTCCCTGGGTAGAGACCAGCTCTAACTACAAGCTGCAGCCGAATATGTGCTATCAGATTGATACCTTTATTTCATCCGATACCTTCGGCGTACGTTGGGAGAAGGGAATCGCGGTAACCGAGAATGGCTGCGATGTTCTGTCCCCGGAGATTGGAACCTTATACGAGCTGGAATTCTAGGAAAACAGACATTCGGAAACTGTAGATCTATTTTAGGAAGAGATAAGGAGATTCGGAAATGACAGAATGGGAAAAGGCAGAAGCAGGACTTCTGTACGATGCAAAATATGATCCGGATTTGGATAGAGGAAGGAAAGCAAGCCAGGAGCTGAGCTTCGATTATAACGCGCTGCGCCCGTCCCAGATAAAAGAACGGGAAGAAATGGTGCGGAAGCATTTTAAGAAAACAGGAAAAAAATTCCTGATTGAGCAGCCCTTCCGCTGCGATTTCTGGGAAAGAGTCAGCGTAGGTGAGAATTTCTATTCCAATTATAATTTTGTAGTGTTGGCCGGAAATACCATTGATATTGGCGATAATGTTATGTTTGCGCCGGATTGCGGATTATATGCGGCCGGACATCCCTTCGATGTGGAGCTTCGAAATTCCGGAATCGAGTACGCATGGCCTATCCGCATTGGCAACAATGTCTGGATCGGCGGCGGTACAAAGATTATCGGGGGAGTATCCATCGGCGATGACGTGATTATTGCAGCAGGAAGCGTAGTGATTAGAGATATTCCGTCAGGGGTGCTTGCAGGAGGAAATCCCTGCAAGGTTATCCGCAAGCTGACCCCTGAGGATGATGAAAAGTATAAGAAAGGTTTTCAGGGCTTTTCGGAAGGGTAAGACGACTGCAGAAGAGATGTAGTCAGCTGCTCCAGTTCCCGGTGCGTATTGGTGATGGCATCCTGAACCTCAATCTCTTGGTCTAAAATTTTATAAATCCATTTACAAACTATGGCGTCAATATCGTTCTGCGATAATATGACGCCATTTTTTAATCTGGGCGGAAGCGTAGGCCGTGTATACTGATACGTGTCCAGATAAAGAGGCAGCCATGGGTAGAGCTTGTTCAGCTCATCATTGGTATACGTGGAAGTGATGGCAGACTGGCCGCCTAAAAGGGCAAAATAATTGGCAGTCTGTTCATCGCAAATCCATTTCAGGAAGGAAAAGGCCTCCTGCTTCCGGGAAGAACGGCTGCTGATACCCAGGCTCCAGCCTCCCAAAAGCGGACTTTTTCCGGGAATATGGTGATAACCAATAGAGCCTACCATGCTGCTTTTACGCAGATCAACGACGTCAGTCAGAAAAGAAGGATAGGTAATGAGCATAGCGGTATTGCCATTCAGAAAATCCTGTACGATGCTGACGTCGTCTGCGGAGCGGAAATCCGGTTTCGCAGAGCGGACAGAGCGCAGCAGGTGAATATAAGCCTTTAGTGAGGAAGGCCGATCCAGACATACATTTCCCTTGCTATCAAAGACGCCGCTGCCGTAAGCATTAAGACGCATATAGATTTCAGGCGCGAGACATTCATTGTAAGCGGCAGGAATGGAGATGCCATAGGGGATAGCGTCCGTATGACAGGTAAAGAAATCTGCCACGGTATGAAACTCCTTCAATGTCAGAGGCGGGCGCAGGCTGATATTGTTCTGCCGTTCATAAAGAGCCTTCAGCTCCGGATTTTCAAATAAATCCTTCCGGTAATATAAGATTTGCGGAGCATACATGAAAGGGATGCCGTAATAACGGTGATTAAATTCACTGAAATACTTCAGACAGTCCGGCAGAAAAATGCTCAAATCCAGATCCCGGATCTCTTTGGTAATATCTGCCAGAACGTGATTGGTGGCCAGTGCGGAGAGCCAGGGAATGTCATACATAAAGACATCATAAGGCTCCTCCTCCTGGGCCTGATGCTTCTGGAGAATCGTTTCATACAGGTAATGATGGGGCAGAATCGTTACCTCTGCTTTGATGCCGGTGTTATTCTCGAAATTCCGGAGCAGGCCCTGAAGAGTGTGTACCTGTGGCGTATTTACCATAAGAATACGCAGCTTCTTCGTACAGGCCGGCTCATCTGTCAGACATTTTTCCCGGGTGGGAAGAGGCGGAATCCTGTAATTGGGGCAGGTGTCCGGAAGAATAATTTTTTCATTTTCTTTGGTAAGCGGGGAATTCAGCTGCTCCAGAAGAAGTCCCGCAGCCGTCTGTCCCAGCTTAATCGCAGGTCTGGGCGCGGAAACAGAGGCGAAGGATTTGGTATACAGATTCCAATGCTCCTCGCCCAGAGTGAGAACCGGAATTTCATCAGACCGAAAACCAAGCAGAGTCAGAGCCTCGATGGCTCCGTCGGCAATGGTTTCAGAGGTTGTGATGAGCGCTTCCGGACGGGTATTTCTCAGCAGCTGGATGGTTTTACGGAAAGCATCCTCCTTGCTGAGATTGGTTTTTACGAGAAAAGCAGGGTCATAGGGGAGCGAGGATGCAAGAAATACCTCCTGGAACCCCAAAATACATTTGTGTTCACATTCAAAGCTTTGCGGACCCGACAAAAGGAAAATTTGACGGTAGCCCTGCTCCAGCAATCCGGCAGTCATACGGCGTATGACAGACTGGTTATCAAAGGACACGAAGTTCGCGTCCAGGCTGTGGATGTCCCGGTCAATCAGAACCAGGGGACGATTCTGATCGGAGGTGAAATGATCATAATAAAATTTCCAGCTGTCCGGCTGACAGGAGATCAGAATCATTCCTTTTATTTTTTTTTTCAGAAAATTATAAGTAATATTTCGCTCAAAGTCCGGAATATCATAGGAGAAAGCAAGGTTTGTAAAATAGCCGGTATTCTGGAAGGTACTTTCAATTCCCTGGAACATCTGGACATAATAGGGGTCATCGAAATTCGGAAGAACGATTCCGATGTCCATATAGGAATTTGATTTCAGACTTTTGGCAGAGAGATTCGGAGCATACTGCAAAGCGTCAACTGCGGCCTGGATCCGGAGTGCCGCTTCTTTACTGACGGGTTTAGTCTGATTGAGATAGTTTGAAACAGTCGCGATGGAAACGCCCGCCTGACGGGCCACATCTTTTATTGTAGCCATAACAGAAATCCTTTCCCTTTATTTTCAGAATATTATAACATTAAAAATAGAAAAAGAAAAGAAGTTAAACGTTTCAATTAAATTAAGTTTATATTTAGACAAAAGTATTGACTGTAAATTAAAGAACAATTAAAATACTCTTAGACAGTAATTGAGATACGTGTCAAAGATTTTGAAAAAAGGAGGAACATGTAGTATGAAAAAGGTTTTAGCATTACTGTTGGCGGCAGCGATGACGGTAGGACTGGTTGCCTGTGGCTCAAAAGAGGCTGCACCGGACGAGACAAAGACTCCGGCAGCTACGGAAGAAACAGCGGATAAAGCAGATGAAGCAAATGATACGGCTACAGGAGATGTACAGAACTACAAAATTGGTGTTTCCATCATGGAGCTGACTGCGTACACCTGGTATCAGGGCGTTATTGATGGATGTAAGCAGTGGATGGCCGACAATGGCGCGGCAGACAAGGTGAATTTTGAATTTGATTTCGAGGATTCCCGCTCCGATGTTCAGACCATGCTGACCAACGTGGAAAACATGATTTCCGCAAAATGTGACGGTATCATCTTATTCCCGGCAGACGCTTCTTCCGCAATTCCGACCATGAAGGAAGCAGTTGCGAACGGAACTCCCTTTATTATCGGTGATTACGCTCAGGAAGCAGCTTCTCCGGACGACGTGGTATGGTCTACCTTCGTAGGACATGACATGAAGGCTCTGGGAGCAAAAGCAGGCGAGGAAGCAGTGAAGTATCTGGATACTCTGGGAAAGGACGATCCGGTGTGTCTGTTCATTACCCGTCCCACATCCGGTCAGGTATCTTCCGACCGTTTCAACGGATTTAAGGAAACTGTTCTGGCAGCATATCCGAAGGCAAAGATCGTAGAGGAAGGCGATACGGGAGCAGGTAACAGAGATTCCGCGCAGACCCTGATGGAAAACGTATTACAGAGAGAAGCAACGATTGACGTGGTTTGCGGACACAACGACGCAGAGGTTGTAGGCGCTTACAATGCAGCAGTAGCACAGGGACGTAAGGAAATTAAGTTTATCGGTATCGCCGGTGATATCGATGTTCTTGGATGGCTTGCAGACGGCAACGAGATGTGGCTTGCAGAGGTACTTCAGGATCCGGTGGTACTGGGATATCAGGCAACAGACGCAATGTACAAGGTTCTGGTATTGAAGGAAGAGCTTCCTGAGAAATACGACCTGCCTGAGCCGGAAGCAATTACCAAAGACAATATCAAAGATTATGACTGGCAGAATTGGGGCTGGCTTGGCTGACAGGAAATAAAACTTACATAGTCCGGCGGGCACAACAGCCCGCCGGATTTTATACAGGGATAAGGGGGTACATATTCCATGATTAATTTATTGCCGGAACCGAAAAAATTAGAAGAAAAGGGCGGAATGTCAAACCATTTTACCAGAATCTTTCTGAATGATGAGGAGAAGGAAAAAAATCTGGAAGAGCTGCTTGATTTAATGCAGCTGCGATTTTGGAATTATCCGGAAATCGGTATAACGGCCGGAAAGGGAAGCGATGGATATGTAGTGACAATTTGCCCATCCCTGGAAGGAATAACGGCGGATAAACCGGATTTGCTGAAGGAGCAGGGGTATGATCTGGAGATTGGAGAGAGCGAGGCTGTCTTAAGATATGAGAGCAGCGTGGGCTTTGTAAACGGCGTCACCTCCCTGAAGCTACTTCTGAAGGGAACAGAGGAAAATGGCTTCACCTTACCGCTTTGCCATATTACGGATTATCCGTCCATTCCGGTACGAGCTATTGCGCAGACCTTTTCCTGGTATGCAGGCTATGGAAGATTTGGCTTTGACAGTCAGCTGTGGGGATATGAGGACTGGGTACAGTATTTGAATATCTGTCTGGATAACCGCATCAACCAGTTCAACCTGGTTATGTACGGCTACTGGCCCTTTGATTTGCCGAATCATCCGGAAACCGTATTCCGGGATGTGCCGATTAAAATCTGGAACGCGGAAAACCGCAGATGGCTGACTGTACATTATACACATCCGAATCTGGAAGAGCCCTTTATGGACAAATTCATTAAGCTGGCCCATCGGTTCGGCGTTAAAATTTTCGCGTATGTAGGATTGAATTCCTACAACGGCGCTTATACCATTAAGCATCCGGAGGCAAGAATGAAGCCGCCGAAATCCAGCGGTTTCCTGAATGATTTTGATTCTCTGTGTCTGAGTTATCCGGGAAATGCGGATTATATCATCGAATCCATGCAGCAGATTGCGAAGCTTGGCTTCGACGGTTATACACTGGAGGAAAGTGAGGAGGGCTTCTGGTTCTGTGAATGCGAGGAATGTAAGAAGCGCTGGCACGCAATTTCCAAGACTCCGGGTGAAGCAAAGCATAAGGCAAATATGTGGCTGCTGAAGAAGATTTACGACGCGGTCCGCGAGATTAATCCGGAAGCAGTCATCGGAATCCGGGCATTCCGTCAGCCGCCGCTGGAGAAGGAGCCGGCATTCTTGAAGGAATGCGTAGACTCTATGCCGAAGGACATTATGCTGTTCTGGGCTCCGGGACTGTATGTTCCTGAGACGGAATTCCCCAAGTGGTGTGAAGCCTTTGGAACAGATCGTATCTGGGCCCGTGATACGGAATCCAATTCCATTACATCTACGATGGGACGCCTGTATCGGACATTTAAATCGAACATGATTCGGTACGAGGACGAAACCAATGAGCAGGTGATTGAGACGGATATCCGTCAGCATAAGGGTAGCGTAAAAATGGGTGTTCATGGAATCAACGGCTTTATGTTCGAGTGGTATGGCCTGTTCATGCATCTGTTCGCACACGGCAATTATGGCTGGGGTTCCATGATGGACGAGGAAGAATTCTATCACAGAGCCTGTGAACTGAATTTTGGGGAATTGGGAGAGACGGTGCTTTATATCATGAAGAACATGATAACAATTCATGAAAGCCAGATTCCATTGTATACGACACCTTTCCCGTTCCAGAAGAATAAGATTACAGACGCCGATATTCCGGCTATTATGGCAGCAAAAGCAAATCATCAGAATCTGATGGATAAGATCGAAATGCTGCAGCAGAAGGCTTACGACGATCCGAAGCTGAGACCGTGGCTGACACATTTTGATAAATGGTCTAATGCGGAGCGCAGAAACGCGGTTATTTACGATTTGGTACTGACTGCGCTGGATTACGAGAGGGAAGAGGATCCGGAGAAAAAGGATAAGCTTCTGGACAAGATTTTATATTACAATGAGAAAGATTTTGATATTGCAAAAGAAATGTTTTTTGATATCAATCCAGTAAGTGAAACAGGAGTGAGCAGCTGTATGTTCCCCTATCATGAGATGAAGCGGCTGATTCATAATATCAGACATCCGGAAGCACCGGACGATAATATTATCTGTTCAGGCGTGGAGGCTCTTGGCTGGCTGTGGCTATAAGGGAAGGAGCGACCGAAATGGAAGACAAAAAGACAGGGGTAACTCCTCTGATTGAGATTCGAAACTGTACAATGGAGTTTCCGGGGGTTAAAGCGCTGGATAATGTAAATTTTACCCTGATGCCGGGTGAGTGTCATGCTCTGGTAGGTGAAAACGGCGCGGGAAAATCCACCTTGTCCAAGTGCATTACCGGTGAAAATCGTATGACAAAGGGTGAACTTTTTGTCAAGGGTGAACCGATTAAAATATCTTCCTATGGGGTACGGGAATCTCAGAGCAGGGGAATCGCCATTGTTCATCAGGAGTTTACGCTGATGAGCGATATGACTGGCGTAGAAAATATTTTCGTAGGACGTTATGAGAAAAAACACGGCTTCATTGATTGGAAGGCACTGGATAAAAGGGCACAGGAGCTGATGGATTTCCTCCAGTGCGACGTAAATCTGCACGTGCCGGTCAAACATCTGAGAACGGCGGAGCGGCAGTTGATTCAGTTGGCAAAAGCGCTTCTGGATGATCCGCAGATTGTAATTTTTGACGAGCTGACAGCTGTATTACAGGAAAAAGATATTCAGAATATTTTCCGGATTATTGACATCCTTAAGGCGAAGGGAATTGGAATTATCTATATTTCCCATCGTCTGGACGAGGTATTTTCCTGCTGTGATTCCTATACAGTGCTTTGCGACGGGCGCTACATCAATTCCGGCAAAGTAGAGGATATTGATAATGGCAAGCTGGTGAAGATGATCATTGGCCGTGAGCTGGCAAACGTGTATCCGCCTATCAATGAAAACCTGGGAGATGTGATTCTTGAAGTAAAGCATCTGACGGCGCCGAAGGCGTTCCGTGATATCAATATCCAGGTACGGGCAGGCGAGGTGGTAGGACTGGCAGGACTTCTGGGAGCAGGCAAGACAGAGCTGGTACAGGCTATCTTCGGAAATCATAAGATTGTCAGCGGTGAGGTGTTGGTTAAGGGTAAGCCGGTTAATATTAAAAAGCCCTATCAGGCGATTCATCTTGGCATGGGACTGGTTCCGGATGAGCGACGGACCCTGGGCCTGAATATGAAATTCGATATTAAGGACAACACAACACTTCCCTCTATGAAGCTGTTCCGGAAGCTGGGAATCTTCCAGGATCATGAGGGAGAAGCTAAGGCTGCATATGATATTAATGAAAAGATGAATCTGAGTTATTATTCTCTGTGGCAGAATGTAAAGAAGCTGTCCGGAGGAAATCAGCAGAAGATTGTAATCGCGAAATGGATGCTGCGGGATACGGAAATTTTTCTTCTGGATGAGCCCACACGAGGCATCGATATCGGAGCAAAATTTGAGATTTATAACCTGATTCATGAACTTACGGCGCAGAATAAGGCAGTTATCCTGGTTTCACCGGAGATGGAAGAGCTTATCGGATTGTGCAACCGCATTTACATTATGTATGAGGGAGCCATTATGGATGAGGTGGAAGGTGAAAGAAAGACGCAGGAAGTTATCATTAATAGTTTGTTAGGAGTGAATGCAGAATGAATGATTACAAGACAAAATCAAAAAAATACAGCGGTGGAATGAAAGCCCTGCTAAGTGACTGGATGATTGCGTTTCTGTTTGTGGCACTTTTTGCATTGTGCTGCCTGAACAGTAACTTCCGAACCACCAACAATATCATGAATGTATTGCGTCAGGCTTCCTTTGTGGCCATCATTGCCATGGGTGAGTTCTTCGTTATTCTGATAGGAGAAATGGATATGTCTATCACATCCATTATCGGTATGGTTTCGATCTTCTTTGCCGGTTTTGTGGTGAACAACGGGATGCCTATCTGGCTGGCTATCGTAATTGTATTGCTGATGTCTGTCGTTATAGGTGTTTTAAACGGTTGTCTGGTGGTATATGGAAAAATGCCTTCCTTTATTGCCACATTGGTTATCATGAATATGCTGAAGGGTATTAACTACATTTACTCTGACGGACTTCCGATTTCGGGACTTCCCAACAGCTTTGGGCAGCTGGCGCTGGGTAAGGTAGGAATTATCCCAGTCGCGGTTATTCTGATGATTGTAGTGGCGGTTATTCTGTACATATTTACAGCGCATACGGCCATTGGACGAAGCTTTTTCGCGGTAGGCGGCAACAAAGAGGCATCGAAGCTTTCCGGTCTGAATGTGAATTTTGTGGCGATTCTGGCATTTATTATGTCAGGCGTGCTTTCCACCATCGGAGCTCTGGGACTGACCTCCAAGACCCAGTCCGGAAACGTTACGCTGGGTGACGCGCTGCTGTTTGATGTCATGACCATCTGTGTACTGGGCGGAACCTCCTTGACCGGCGGACGCGGAAGAGTTGTGGGAATCGTTATCGGAGCACTGTTCCTTCAGGTCATTTCCAATATCATGGTTCTGATGGGAATCAATACCTACTGGCAGTGGGTCGTAAAGGGTATTATCCTGGTAGTCGTTGTACTGATTGACTCATATTCCAAGAAAGACTGATGTGGAGGAATCTGTGAGGAAAAGGATTTTTGGTCAGGTAGGAAAACTGAAAAAGGATAAGATAGAAGAATATAAAAAGCTGCATGCGGCAGTGTGGCCGGATGTCAAGCAGATGATAGAGGAATGTCACCTGTGTAATTATTCCATCTTCCTTCAGGGCGAATGGGTTTTCGCGTATTTTGAATATACGGGAGAGAACTACGATGAGGACATGAAACGGATGGAGGCCGATCCGGTGACACAACAGTGGTGGACACATACGCATCCCTGCTTTGAAACCTACGCGGTAGATGAAAAAAGTGAATTTTATCATGACATGCAGCAAATCTTCTATATGGAGTAAGGAGAATTCGAAAATGGGATATGGAAAGAAAGTATGGGTATTTCCGGATGCAGAGCTTCCGCCTGAGGGCGTAAATGTGATTCCCGGACATGAATCGGTTATCATTACCAATACGGGAAAAGAAGACGCCCATGTAAAAATAACTCTGATTTATACAGACAGAGATCCGGTACGGGATATTGAAGTGGTTGTGGGAGCGGAGCGGGTTCGCTGTCTCCGTACAAATGAGGAAAAGGATTTTGGAAGTCATATCCCGGTTGTAGGCGAGCAGTACGCGATCCTTCTGGAGAGCGATGTGCCGGTAGTGGCACAGTATGGACGGGCAGAGACAAGGGAAGTGGCCTTCTATACAACACCTGGTTATTATGAGATGTAATAGCGAGATAGGAACAAAGAATAAAATTTAAGGAGGAGAAGCGATATGGCAGAACATGGAACCATCAGAATTCCGGACGAGGAGTACAAGCAGAGAGTGCAGAGAGCAGCAAAAATTTTGCAGAGAGAAGGACTGGACGCGCTGATTGTAAACTCCAACGAGGCGGATTACGCAAATGCCCGTTATTTCTCAGGCTTCTGGCCGCTGTTCGAGAGATGCGGCGTAGCAATTTCACCGGCAGGCGACGCAGCGCTGATGGTAGGACCGGAGAGCCGTGAATTCGGCGCAGACCGCTGCAAGCTGGATAAGGTATTTGTGTTAAAGGCGTACAGAGAGGGCGCAGACCCGGCATATCCGGAGCTTCAGGCTGACACCTATCAGGACGTATTTAACGCGCTTGGAATCAAAGGTAAGAAGCTTCGCATTGGCGTGGCAAGCTATCTGGACACCTCAGTAATCATTATGGAAGCTATCAGGGACGCATTCCCGGAGGCAGAGATCGTAAGAGCAGATCATATTATGGTAGAGCTTCGCTCCATCAAGTCTGTCAATGAGATTAACTGTCTGAGAGAGGGTTACCGGATCGCTGAACTGGCTACCCAGCAGGTTATTAAGGAGATTCGTCCCGGCATGACGGAGCTTCAGATGGTTGGCGTGGCACAGAGAGTGGTTTATGAGAACGGAGCAGAGTATGAGGGACTTCCGATGTATGTATTCTCAGAGGCGTCTACCCGTCATGCGATCTCCCGTTCCAGCTACCGCAAATTCGAGAAGGGCGATATCGTACAATTGAATCTGTCCGCAAAGATTGACGGTTATTCCGCAGCAATCGGTTACCCGATTGTTCTTGGAAAACTGGAAGGCAGAAGACGTGATGTGGTAATGTTTGGTCTGGAAGCCCACAAGTGGACCCAGAAGCAGGTTAAGGCCGGCGTTTTAGCATCTGATATTGCACAGAATTTCTATAAATTCTATGAAGAGAACGGATATAAGGACAATTTCGTATACGGACCGCTCCATGGAACCGGTATGATTGAGGTAGAGGCTCCCTGGGTAGAGACCAGCTCTAACTACAAGCTGCAGCCGAATATGTGCTATCAGATTGATACCTTTATTTCATCCGATACCTTTGGCGTACGCTGGGAGAAGGGAATCGCGGTAACCGAGAATGGCTGCGATGTTCTGTCCCCGGAGATTGGAACCTTATACGAGCTTGAGTTCTAGGAAGGAGAATAAGCGCTATGCAGATGGTAGATATGTTTTATGAGGAACTGGAAGACGCCAAGAAAAGAAAAGTACCATTTGTGATACCGATTGGAACGATCGAATACCATGGTTATCATGCAAGCTGTGGAACTGACACTATGGTCATCACAGGAGTAATGCGCGAGCTGGAAAAGACAAAGGAAATGGTTGTCTGCCCGCCTATCTGGTACGGCGTGGCAAGCTACGCAGTGGCAGGACCGGAGAGCGGAACCATTCAGGTGGATGTGGATGCCTATGAAAATTATATTTACTGCATTCTAAAATCCCTGATTTATGGTGGGGTAAAGAATATATATTGCGTAGCGCATCATCAGACCGAAGAAGCAGGACTTATGCCGATGACACTGGCATGCCATAAGGCAGCGAAAAAGCTGATTATGGAGTATATGGAGGATACCCGTGGCAAGGGCTGGTGGGGCAGCAATGATTATGCGGATTATTATGAAAATCTGGGAACCGGAGACGATCCATTTTCCTATATCAAGGTAATTCCGTTGTTGTCTGCAGAAGCCCAGCACAAATGCGGAGGCTTCGACCATGCCGGAAAGTTTGAATCCAGCCTGATGTACGCGCTGTATCCGGAGCATGTAGATCTGGAACGCACAAAGAGAAATACACAGTGGTTTGCGAAGAATTCCGTGGAAACCAGCATGGAGCTGGGACAGCATATGGTGCAGTGCGCGCTGGAGACCCTGCAGGATATTATCAAATAGTTAAATCTGAATTGCGAAAGAGAGGATATTGCAGGAAACTGTGATATCCTTTCTTTTGGAATAAAAAAATCTGATGGAATTCGCTGTCCCCCTCAAAAAAGACCTCCGGCAAATTTCTTTAAAATAATTGACGTTACGGGAATTTCTGGTTACAATATGAGACATTAGAGACAGGGAGGCAGATAAATATGTACTATGTACCGGAAGGAACCAAAGAATGCGGCTTCTATGAATGTAAAAAATGTGGCAACCGCTTTTTATCCCTGCAGACCATGCAGCGGATCCCATGTCCGGACTGCGCGATGGATATCGATTATGAGATTGGGCCGGACGAATCTATGGAAGACATGATGGATACGGCAGAGCTGATCGATAAGCTGGAGGGTGAGGAAGAGATAGAAAGAATGGATGGACTCTTAAGCCTGGCAGTCACCGGCGGTGATTGTGAGTGGATCTAGTGAAAAAATGCACAAAAAGCAGACCTAATAATCTGTAAAACTGACGAAAAAAGCAAGGAGTGGAAAAAACTTCTTGCTTTTTTTCGTGAAAGAGACTATGATAGAAGCATAAGAACTGGAAACGTTTCCAATGAAACGTTTCCAAAACGGATTCCAACAAGGAATTCCACCATGAACGGGAGGAAATCATTATGAACAAGAAACTTTTAGCTCTTACATTGAGCGGCGCTCTGGCAGTTTCCATGCTGGCAGGCTGCGGCGGATCTTCCAACGGAGGAGACACCTCTACATCTACAGACACGAAGGCAGATACCACAGAAGCAAGCGGAGCAGAAGGCTCTGTATACTATCTGAACTTCAAACCGGAGCAGGATCAGCAGTGGCAGGACCTGGCAAAGGCTTATACCGACGAGACCGGCGTTCCGGTAACCGTTGTAACGGCAGCATCCGGTAACTATGAGACCACTCTGATGAGTGAGATGGGCAAGAGCGGCGCTCCGACCCTGTTCCAGGTAAACGGACCGGTGGGTCTGGCAAACTGGAAGGATTACTGCTATGACCTGGCAGGATCCGATATCTACGGACAGCTGACCAGCGATAACTACGCGCTGAAGGAAGACGACACCGTATACGGCATCGCATATGTAATCGAGTCCTACGGACTGATTGTAAATAAGACACTGCTGGAGAAGGCAGGCTACACCATCGACGATATCCAGTCCTTCGCGGATCTGAAAAAGGTAGCCGAGGATATCACAGCACGCTCCTCTGAGCTTGGCTTTGCGGCATTTACCTCTGCAGGTATGGACGGCTCCTCTGACTGGAGATTCAAGACCCATCTGGCAAACCTGCCGATTTACTTTGAGTATCAGACCGATGGTATCAGCAGCACAGACGCTATCAAGGGAACCTACTTGGACAACTACCGCGATATGTGGGACCTGTACATCAACAACAGCACCTGCGACCCGAAGGAGCTTTCCGCTAAGACCGGTGACGACTCCAGAAACGAGTTCCTGGCAGGCGACGCAGTCTTCTTCCAGAATGGTTCCTGGGAGTACGCGAACCTGACAGCAGACGGCGCTTATACCGATGACGACCTGGCTATGATTCCGATTTATATCGGCGCTGGCGACGAGGCAAATCAGGGTCTCTGCACCGGTACAGAGAACTACTGGTGTGTGAACAACCAGGCAGACGAGGCAGATATCCAGGCAACTCTGGACTTCATGAACTGGTGTGTAACCTCTGAGCTGGGAACCAAGACCATGGCTGATGAGATGGGCTTCGTTATTCCGTTCAAGGGCGCGCAGGAATCCAAGAACCTGTTTGTAAAGCAGGACGCAGAGTACACCGCAGAAGGCAAGACTCCGGTATCCTGGAACTTCACTACCATGCCCTCTGAGGAGTGGAAGAACGGCGTAGGCCAGGCTCTGACCGCATACGCAGCAGACCAGACCGACGCAAACTGGGCAGGTGTTGTATCCGCATTCGTTGACGGATGGGCAACCGAGTACCAGATGGCAAACGGCCAGTAAAAGAAAGAGACTATTTTAAGGGGCGGGCAGTTCATACTTGCCTGCCCTTTTTCTACTCAATTTTAACTCAGAAAGGAGTGCAGAATCATGGAAAAAGCGATCAAACGCTGGTCGCCCCTTTTTGTACTGCCCACGCTTCTGGCTTTTACGATTGGATTTATCATTCCCTTCTTTGAGGGACTGTATCTGTCCTTCTGCCAGTTCACGACAGTAAAAAACGCGAAATTCACAGGCTTTGGAAATTATAAGAAAATCTTTTCCGACCTTACATTTTTAAGCTCCTTTAAGTTTACCGTGCTCTTCGCGGTGGCCTCCATTGTGCTGATAAACGTCATTGCCTTTGCACTGGCGCTTCTTCTGACACGGAAGCTTAAGGGTACCAATATTTTCCGTACGATCTTCTTTATGCCGAACCTGATCGGCGGTATCGTGCTGGGATATATCTGGCAGATTCTGATCAACTGTGTGCTTTCCATTGTAGGACAGCCGCTTTTGGCACTGAACAGCTCCGCAGGCTACTGGGGACTGATTATTCTTATGTGCTGGCAGCAGATTGGTTACATGATGATCATCTATATCGCGGGACTGCAGAATGTCTCCGATGACCTGCTGGAGGCAGCCCAGATCGACGGAGCGACGCCCTGGCAGACTTTATGGAAGGTGAAGCTTCCTATGGTTATGCCGTCCATTACCATCTGTGTATTCCTGACGCTGACCAACTCCTTCAAGCTCTTTGATCAGAACCTGGCACTGACCGGAGGAGATCCGAACCATATGACAGAGATGCTGGCGCTGAACATTTATCAGACCTTCTACGCAAGGGCAGGAGCCCAGTGGAAGGGTCTCGGCCAGGCCAAGGCTGTACTGTTCTGCCTGCTGGTTATCGTAATTTCCGTGCTCCAGCTGCGGGCTACACGTAAGAGGGAGGTGCAGCAGTAAGATGAGAAAGAAGAAACAGATACAGGATACCGTCATGATAGTGTTTCTGAGCATTCTGGCGCTGTTGTACGTCTATCCGATCGTCATGATTCTCTTTAACTCTGTAAAGAGGGAGACGGCGATTACCACCTCCGGCGCGTTCACCCTGCCGACGGCGGACACCTTCGCAGGCCTGGCGAACTACGCCAACGCGATTGCCTCCAAGGGCTTTTTACAGAGCTTAGGCTACAGCCTTCTGATTACCATCACTTCTGTGGCGGCGATTCTTATCTGCTGCTCCATGTGCGCCTGGTACATCACCCGGGTAAAGGGAAAGCTGTCAAAGATTCTGTATTACCTGTTTGTATTTTCCATGGTAGTACCCTTCCAGATGGTGATGTTTACCCTGTCCCAGACAGCGGATTCCTTAAACCTTAACAAGCCCTGGAATATCTGGATTATCTACCTGGGCTTCGGAGCGGGCCTGGCAGTTTTCATGTTCGCGGGCTTTATGAAATCCATTCCCCTGGAGGTAGAGGAAGCGTCCATGATCGACGGCTGCAATCCGCTGCAGACCTTCTTCCTGATTGTACTTCCCATGCTGAAGCCGACCCTGGTATCCGTAGGAATCTTGGAAGCCATGTGGGTATGGAACGATTACCTTCTGCCGACCCTGGTACTGGATATTAAGAATTATAAGACCATTCCTATGTTGATCCAGTATTTCCGCGGAAGTTATGGTAAAGTAGAGATGGGCCCCATGATGGCAAGTATTATGTTAACCGTAATTCCTATTGTTATCGTATATCTGCTGGGCCAGAAACACATTATCAAAGGAGTGGCTGCGGGAGCAGTTAAGGGATAAACATACAGATGACAATCAAAGACATTGCGAAGGAGTCCGGATACGCGGTAGGCACGGTGTCCCGTGTGCTCAATAATCATCCGGACGTATCGGAAAAAGCGCGAAAGACCATTATGGCGGTGGTAGAAAAGCACCATTTCAAACTAAACAGCAACGCCAAGCACCTGAAGCAGCAGGCCAGCAGCGGAATCGCGATTATCGTAAAGGGTTCCCAGAATATGCTGTTCGCTTCCATTGTGGAGCGGCTGCAGCGGCTTATAAGTGAGAAAAAGTACGCTTCCTTCATCTACTATATCGGTGAGGAGGAAAATGAGGTGGAGCGGGCTGAAAGGGTATGCCTGGAGCGGCATCCCTTGGGGATTCTCTTTCTGGGAAGCGACCTGGAGTTCTTCAAAGAGCGGTTTGACCGGCTGGAGATTCCCTGCGTGCTGGTTACCAACTCGGCGGCGGAGCTGGGCTTTGACAATCTCTCCAGTGTCAGTACAGACGACGAGGCAGGCGCTCAGGCAGCGGTAGCGCATCTTCTAAAGCTGGGTCACCGGAACATCGGTATCCTGGGCGGCTATATGGAGAAGTCCCATGCGGCCCATACCCGGTACAAGGGCTGTGAAAAGGCCTTTGCGGAGCAAGGTATAAAGCTGGAGCCCGGTCGGCAGTACCGTTCGGCGTTCTTTTCCATGGAGGAGGGCTATCACGCCATGGAGCAGCTGTTTGATCAGATGCCGGATCTGACAGCGGTATTTGCCATGGCAGACGTGCTGGCAGTGGGCGCTATCCGCGCCATCCGGGACCGGGGACTGCGGGTGCCGGAGGACGTTTCCGTGATAGGCTTTGATGGAATTGAACTGGGAAATTATCTTTCTCCGCGGCTCACCACGGTGCGCCAGGCCAGAGAAAGGATTGCCGACCGGAGCCTGGAAATTCTGCTCTCGGACATTGCGGGGGAGCGTCCGGCGGTGCATGAGCTTCTTCCCTTTGATATCGTGGAGGGAGAGAGCGCGGCGAAAATCGCCCGCTAAGACAGAACAGAAGATAGGTAACGGTGAAGATATGGAATAATTACGGTGTACGCCTCAGGCGGACATGGTAAGGAGGAAGAAAAATGGCAGATATTACATTTAAGCATGTGGTGAAAACCTATGACAATAAAAATACAGTGGTTCCGGATTTGAATCTGGAAATTCACGACAAGGAATTTATCGTGCTGGTCGGTCCGTCCGGCTGCGGAAAGTCCACGACCCTCCGCATGATCGCGGGTCTGGAGGAGATCAGTGAAGGCGACCTGTACATCGGCGACAGAAGAGTGAACGATGTGGCGCCCAAGGATCGGGATATCGCGATGGTATTCCAGAGCTATGCCCTGTATCCCCATATGACCGTATACAAAAATATGTCCTTTGCCCTGGAGCTTCATGGCACGCCCAAGGACGAGATTGACAAAAAGGTACGCGAGGCAGCCGAAATTCTGGGCCTGACAGAGTACCTGGACCGGAAGCCCAAGGCTCTGTCCGGCGGACAGAGACAGCGTGTGGCACTGGGTCGCGCCATGGTGCGGAACCCTGCGGTATTCCTGCTTGACGAGCCCCTGTCCAACCTGGACGCCAAGCTCCGTACCGAGATGAGAAGCCAGATCGCCGCGTTACATAAGCGTCTGCAGACCACCTTCGTATATGTAACCCACGATCAGACCGAGGCTATGACCATGGGCGACCGTATCGTAGTCATGAAGGACGGTATCATCCAGCAGGTAGACACGCCCCAGAACCTGTACAATTATCCCTGCAACAAGTTTGTGGCAGGCTTTATCGGTTCTCCCCAGATGAATTTTGTGAACGTGAAGGTGGAGAAGGATGCAGCCGGAACCGTACTGGTATTTGGCGATTACCGGATTCCGGTAAACAAGCCGGAGCTCCAGGCTTATGTGGGCAAAGAGGTTATCATGGGCATCCGCCCGGAGGACATTCACGCGGAGGAATCCTTCCTGTCTATCTCCGACGCTTCCAATATCGAGGCGAAGGTAGACCTGGCGGAAATGATGGGATCTGAGATTTATCTGTATCTGACCTGCTTCGGACAGAAGCTGGTGGCCAGAGTGCCGTCCCGTACCGGAATCCGCGCGGAGGACGTGGCGAAGCTGGCTCTGGATGTGAACAAAATTCATGTTTTTGACGCGGAGACGGAAGCTATCATCTGTCATTAGGATTAAAAATCGGGCAGTCAGGAGGAAAATCACGATGACGAAATATACCGTTTTATTGAACAGCATTGAAAAAATAAAAAACTTTGTAAATACCATTACCCGCTATCCCTATGATTTTGATCTGGTGTCGGGACGCTATACCATTGACGCCAAATCCATTATGGGTATCTTTTCCCTGGATTTGACCCACCCGCTGGATCTCTGTGCCTATACGGACGGGGATGAAAAGCTTCAGGAGGATCTGAAACCCTATCTTGTGGAAAAAGGAGCGTGATGGCCGGTGAGAAGCAGTGGAATTTTGATGCACCTTTCTTCCCTGCCGAGTCCTTACGGAATCGGCAGCATGGGAAAACCGGCGCGGGAATTCATTGATTTTCTGAAGGCGGCGGGCCAGGGCTACTGGCAGCTGCTTCCCATCTGTCCCACCAGCTACGGGGATTCTCCCTACCAGTCCTTTTCTACCTACGCGGGCAATCCTTACTTTATCGATCTGGAGCTGCTTGAGGCAGACGGACTTCTGGAATGGCAGGAGTATGGAGAGGTGGATTGGGAGAGCGCGCCGGATAGGGTCAATTACGGCGTCCTGTACGAAAAGCGTTACCCGATTCTGCGGAAGGCCGCAGAGCGGTTCCTTACGCGGATTCCTTCGGACTATCCGGAATTCTGCGAGAAAAATGATTACTGGCTAGGAGATTACGCCCGGTTTATGGCCATGAAGCATGCTCATGGGGGAGCGCCCTGGCAGGAGTGGGAAGCCCTTTCGGCTGAGGAAATTGAGCTTCGGTACGCGGAGGAGATCCGCTTCTGGAAGGTGCTCCAGTATCTGTTTTTCCGGCAGTGGAAGGAGCTTCGTGCTTATGCCAATGAGCAGGGAATCCGTCTGATTGGCGATCTGCCCATCTATGTGTCCCTGGACAGCGTGGATGTGTGGGCACATCCGGAGCTATTCCAGCTGGACGAGAACCGAAATCCGAAAGAAGTGGCCGGCTGTCCGCCGGACGGCTTTTCCGCAGACGGACAGCTCTGGGGAAATCCTCTGTTTGACTGGAAATATATGGAAAGGAACGATTATGACTGGTGGGTCAGACGGATTCAGTATCTCTGTAAGGTTTATGACATCCTGCGGATCGATCATTTCCGGGGCTTTGATTCCTACTATGCGATTCCCTATGGAAACACAACGGCCCGGGGCGGGCGTTGGAAGCAGGGACCGGGAATCGCTCTGTTCCGGGCAGTAGAGGAACAGATTGGGCCGCAGCGGATCATTGCGGAGGATCTGGGTTATCTGACTGAATCGGTCCACCAGCTTCTGAAGGACAGCGGCTTTCCGGGAATGAAGGTATTGGAATTTGCCTTTGACAGCCGGGACGGAGGCGGCAACGCCTATCTGCCGGAGAATTATCCGGAGCATTGCGTGGCCTATGTGGGAACCCATGACAACGATACGGCGCTGGGCTGGATGAAAACAGCTCCGGCAGAGGATGTGGCCTACGCCAAGGAATATCTCCATGAGACAGAGGATGAGGCAACGGCCCGGGCTATGCTCGCTGCCATCTGGAACAGCCGGGCAGAGCTTGCCATCGTCCAGGCGCAGGATATCCTGGGACTGGGAAGCGAAGCCCGCATGAATACGCCATCCACGGTGGGCGAAAACTGGCGCTGGAGAGCGAAAGAGGGAAGCTTTACGCCAGAGCTGGCTGCAGAACTTCGAGAGAAGATGGAAGCCTGTGGGCGGTTGGAAAAATAAAAAAGTACAGATGATACGGATGTAAAAAACGGGACATGGCAAACGCTGTGTCCTGTTTTTGTATCCAATTATTTACAAAACATATGCCCCAAGCATTTCTTTTACGCAGGTATCAATTTCAGATGCAATGGTTTTACACAAATCAGCTTTCAGACCGGCAGCAGTTCCGACAGCAACCAATTCTTTCAGGCCGGGATTTCGCCCGTTGCCATCGACGGTCGTAGTGTGCTCGCCGTAGTAAGTATTACTGTAGGTCAGGTCGTAGGCCGGACTCAGCCGCCAGGAATCGGTGGTATCGTCGTAAAGATAGGTAAAATTCTTTGAATGATCGTCCCGGTTGTGGGCGAAGACATTGAAGCACATGCGGCGATACATATTTTCCAGATCCTGAGGATTATCACGGGTCAAAATCTTCGTCAGCTTCATCAGACTGTGGTAATCAAGGCTTGGCTGCTCAAAATCCAGTTCCAGAAGAGCAGCAGCTGTCAGCATATGGATACGTTTTTCACCGGAGAAAGTCATGACGCGATCAAAGCGTTTCGTCCCGAAATAGCCTTTACATACATCAGAAGAAAATAAGCGGAACGGACTTACGGTAATGCCGCATTGCTTCGCGCACAGAGCGTACTGATATTCCATAAATCCGGCGTCCGGGCCGTCCACATGGGAGGGAAACTTGATAATCCAGGATTCACCGTCGATTTGCGTCATGATTTTAGGCCGTGCGCCGCCGCTGGTTCCGCCCAGACGGTATAATTCATCCAGCTTATCGGAAAATTCGGTATTCAGGATCTTCTGACATTGCCGGGCCAGAACGTCCAGGTTATCCAGTTCCGGTTCCGCGCAAAGATCATACTGCGGCTGATAGGTAAGCGCGCCCATTCCGGAAGAACCTACAATAGCGAGACGGTCGAGAACCGTGAGACGATCCGCATTTTCCTCCTGTTGTTTTAATAAACGCTGGAGCAGAAGGCGCCCCCAGGCGTCCGGCAGGCTGTCGGCAAATACGCCGAATAGTCCACCAAAATAATCTTTGGATGGAAGAAAAACCTGGCGCTTCAGCGGAAGCGAAAAGGGACTGACGGGAAAGCCGGTCTCCAGCCATTCCTCAGAATATTCAAATGCGGCCTTATGTGCGCTTGTCAGGGCAAGGGTGCCTACCAGCCTTTCGTCATAAAGTACCTGAATGACTTTATTTGTTTTCATTGATAACCTCCTGAATGTTCCGATAGGGAACCTCGGTAAAAAGCTGTCTCAAATCGTCTGCCATATCCAGTGCCATGGCAATCCTGGTCAATGAGAGAAGTGAGATTTGTCCGGTGGTTTCAAAGCGTTTCACAGAGCCGAAGCTGACGCCGCTGATCTGCGCCAGTTTTTCCTGAGAGATAGAGCGGCGCTTTCGGATAAGGCGCACCCGATCGGCAATTTTTTTGTCCAGTTCCTCGGCGGTTTCCCAGATGTATTCGTTCATGAAAGAACCCCTTTTATAATAGATAATATATTATCTAAAAATGAATAAAATAAGTAAAATCATATAATATATTATACATAAATGGATGAACATATTCAAGAAATAAAAGATGGAATGACGACAAAAAGTTCTATAAATAGCAGAGAGAATTTATTTGCTGAGATATATAAAAGAAAGGCGGAATTTGCCTGCGCAAATAGAAAAAGAGGTGTCACAAATAGCCTGTTTTGACTATTTGTAACACCTCTTCTAAGATATCGGATAGGACTACATGGAAATCCACCCAAAGGCGTTTGACACGGAGCTGAGCAGGATAATGACTGCAAAGACCGGTCCGAGATACTGGATCATGACGCGGAAAATCTTCTTTCTCTTAAAAGACTGTTCCCCGTGGAGCACTTCTTCTTCAATTCCCTTTACGCCGATGACTCTGGACACCAGAAGGCAGGTAGCGACTGCCGCGATGGGCATCATTACAGAGTTGGTCAGGAAATCAAAGAAATCCAGAAACTGCATACCGATGATTTTCACAGCAGCCAGGGGACCGTAGCCCAGGGAGGACAGGGTTCCCAGAGCGAGCATAATGATACCGATCATGACAGTGGCCTTTTTGCGGCCCCAGCCAAGCTCGTCCTCGAAGGTGGACACCGCGCTTTCGGTCAGGGCGATGGAGCTGGTCATAGCTGCGAAGAGTACCAGCAGGAAGAACAGGACACCCACGACAGTTCCCATCCCCATGCTGTCGAAGACCCTTGGGATGGTGATGAACATCAGCGCCGGTCCGGCCTGCAGCGTATCCGGATCTCCGCCGGAGAAGGCGAATACTGCCGGAATAATCATCAGGCCCGCCATAATCGCGATGGCTGTATCGAAAATCTCCACATTTTTCGTGGACTCTTCAATGGAAACATCTTTCTTCATGTAGGAGCCGAAGGTCACCAGAATACCCATGGCGATGGACAGGGAGTAAAACATCTGTCCCATGGCCGCTACTACGGTCATCCAGGAAAAATTCTCCAGATTCGGTACCAGGAAATACTTCACGCCAGCCAGAGCCCCCGGTCTGGTTATGGAGTAAACGGCAATGATGACGGATAATACCACCAGAATCGGCATCATAATCTTGGATACCCGCTCAATTCCATTGCGGACGCCTGCGTAGATAATCAGCAGGGTACACAGAGAAAATACGATGAAGCAAAGCTCTGTGGAGACGCCATTGGAAATAAAGGCGGAGAAATAACCGTCCGCAGCCAGGGCATGTCCGTGTCCTGTGAGATATTCCACTAGGTATTTGATTACCCAGCCGCCGATGACGGAATAGTAAGGAACGATCAGAATCGGAATAATCGCGTTGATCCAACCGCCGAAGGACAGCCATTTAGATTTGCCAAAGGTGTGATAAGCGCCCACCGGACTTTTTTTCGTCATGCGGCCAATGGCAGTCTCCGCCACGATCATGGTATAACCGAAGGTCAGCGCCAGAATGATGTAGACCAGCAGAAAAATACCGCCGCCGTATTTGGCCGCCAGATACGGAAAACGCCAGATGTTGCCCAGGCCTACGGAGGCGCCGGCTGCGGAGAGTACGAAGCCCAGTTTTCCCGAAAAAGAGCTTCTTTTGTGATTGTGTGAATTCATTTGTAAAATCCCCCCCATTTTGATATGTCATACAGAGTTTAAGTGTAACACATAGGACAGGGAAAAGCAATAAAAGATCACCGCCTGCGAAGATGGCAGAAACGCAGGCGGTGGTCTTTTTGAACGATTGTAATTAGGAAATTGTCATAGAAAAATGTTTTCAATCAGTCCTTCTTCAGCAGCTCCTTACCGGAGATACCCGGCTCAGTCATCTGTACCGGATTCAGAATCTCGTCAAGCTCTGCCTCTGTCAGAAGCTTCTCCTTCAGAATCAGCTCACGGACGGAATCGCCGGATTTCATGGCTCTCTTGGCGATATCGGCGGCCTTCTGGTAGCCTACATGGGGGCAGATGGCAGTAATGATACCCACGCTGTTTTCTACCAGGTAACGGCAGCGCTCCTCGTTGGCAGTGATTCCAACGACGCAGTTGTCTACGAAGGTCTCTACGGCGTAAGCCAGGGTATCGATGGACTGGAACAGGCAGTAGAAGATGATCGGCTCGAAAGCGTTCAGTTCCAGCTGGCCTGCCTCAGCAGCCATGGTGATGGTCATGTCATTTCCGATGACATTGAAGGCAACCTGGTTCACTACCTCAGGAATAACCGGGTTTACCTTGCCCGGCATGATGGAAGAACCATTCTGCTTTGCCGGAAGGTTAATCTCATGGAAGCCTGCGCGGGGACCGGAGGACATGAGACGAAGGTCATTGGCAATCTTGGATAAGGTAACGGCGCAGGCCTTGATAGCGCCGGATACGGATACGAACGGGTCAAGGTTCTGGGTGGAATCAATCAGGTCGAAGGCCTGGATAAAGTCCATACCGGATACCTCAGACAGATTCGGAACGATACGCTTTAAGTAAGCTTCGTCTGCGTTGATACCGGTACCGATGGCAGTACCGCCCATGTTCAGGGAACGCATCTCGTCCATGGCGATGTCCATACGGCGGATATCACGCATAACTGCGACAGAGTATGCCTTGAATTCCTGTCCAAGACGGATGGGAACCGCGTCCTGCATCTGGGTACGTCCCATCTTGATGACATGGTCAAATTCCTCTGACTTTACGGAAAACGCGTCGTGAAGACGAAGAAGCTCTTTCTTCAGATTCTGCAACAGCCGCAGGGAAGTCATCTTACCTGCAGTGGGGATGACGTCGTTGGTGGACTGGCCGCAGTTTACATGGTCGTTGGGGTGTACGATGGAGTAATCGCCCTTCTGGCCGCCCAGAAGCTCGATGGCGCGGTTGGCGATGACTTCATTTGCATTCATATTGATAGAGGTTCCGGCGCCGCCCTGAATCGGGTCAACGATGAAGTCCTCGTGATGCTGACCGGCCAGAATCTCGTCGCAGGCCTTCACGATGGCGTCTGCCCGCTTCTTATCCAACAGGTTAATCTCGCAGTTGGTGATGGCAGCGGCCTTCTTAATATAAGCCAGGCTGTTGATAATCTCCGGATGCATATTCAGTCCGGTGATATGGAAATTTTCTGCGGCACGCAGGGACTGGACGCCGTAGTACACGTCTTCGGGGACGTCTTTGGTACCGATGGAGTCTTTTTCAACTCTATATTCTGTCTTGTCGCTCATAACAATTCTCCTTCAGTAAATAACGTAATTTTTAAACCTGATTTTTGCGCGCTTTTCAAATTTCATTGTTGAGCTTATTATAGCAACCTGCTACAATATAAGCAAATACATATATTTCTATAATCTATATAACTTTAAAATTATGTTATGGGGAGGAAAATCATGTTCCGCGGAATGGAATACGTCTATGCAGTTTATCAGGAAAAAAGTATCTCCCGGGCGGCTGAGCGCCTGTGTATTTCCCAGCCGTCCCTAAGTGCCAATATTAAAAGAATTGAAGGAAAAGTGGGATATCCGCTTTTCGATCGGAGCACCAAGCCCCTGTCCCTGACCGAATGCGGCGAGCGATACATCCGCTCCGTGGAGCAGATCATGGCCATTGAAAATGAATTCTCCGATTACGTAAACGATTGGGGCGACCTGAAAACCGGTAATCTGGTGCTGGGTGGCAGCAGCCTCTTTGCATCCTGGGTATTGCCCGGCCTCATCGGTCGATTTTCCGTCCGTTACCCTAAGGTACATGTGGAGTTGATAGAGGAGAGCACCGCCGAGCTGGCCCGCCTTCTGCAGCAGGGCCGAATTGACATGATGCTGGACAACTGCAGACTGGATCCCCGACTTTTCGATCACGCCGTCTATCGAGAAGAAACTCTGTTTCTGGCCGTTCCCAGGCAGTTTCCGGCTGCGGAGCAGGCGGCGGCTTATATTCTGAGCAAAGAGATGATTGAAACGGGGAAATGGAAAGAAAAATCGGTAAAGCCGGTTCCCTTAAAGTTCTTTACGGAAGCGCCCTTTGTAATGCTGAAGCCGGAAAATGATACCCGGAAGCGCGCGGTGGAGATTCTGGAACGGGCCGGAATCAGCCCGGAGATTTCCCTGGAGCTGGATCAGCAGCTGACCTCCTATCACGTAGTCTGTTCCGGCCTGGGGATAGCCTTTGTCAGCGATACGCTGATCCGCGAGGTTCCCGCCCGCAGCGACGTGGCCTATTTCAAGCTGCCGGAGGACAGGCGCAGCCGGAACCTGAGCTTCTACTGGAAAGCGGGAAGATACCGGACGCGGGCCATGGAGGAATTTCTGAAACACACCACCACTCCGGTCCCTCAAATCTAAAACGGGGCGGAGTCTGCCCCAGGTAGCTCCACCCCTTGCGAAATCAAAAGTCAGAAAAACCAGGGTCACACCCTGGTTTTTCGTCCGTTGTATACTACTTACCCTGGCTCATCTGATCCAGCAGCCCCGTCTTAATCCGAAACAGCTTATCCGACAGATCCACATAAACCTGATGGGGATTGGTAAGTCTTCTTGTCTCATCCCAGAGCGTCTCCTGCTCCTTCTTACAGTAATCCCGGATTTCCATAACGCTGGGAGAAGTGTACACACACTCGCCCTTCAGGAACACCGGAACCAGCAGCTCCCGTACATGGTAGGTGCCGCCTTTTAAGGTGGTCTTCTTCCAGGTTTCTATGGAATCGAAGATCAGCAGATCCTTGTCCGCGTCATAAGACTCATCAGCCAGCGCAATCAGATCCGCGCGAATCTTGCCGGTCTCATTGTCATAGAGACGGAACACCGTCTTATTGCCCGGGTTCGTAATCTTCTCAGAATTTTCGGAAAGCTTAATCTTCGGAATAAACTCTCCATTTTCATCCTGTACAGCCGCCAGCTTGTATACGCCGCCGAAAGCGGGGCAGTCGCTGGAGGTAATCATATTGGTGCCGACACCCCAGGAGGTGATGGCTGCGCCCTGATCCTTCAGGCTGTTGATCAGGTACTCATCCAGATCGCTGGAAGCGGAAATAACCGCATCCGGGAAACCGGCCTCGTCCAGCATCTTGCGGGCTTTCTTGGACATATAAGCCAGGTCACCGCTGTCCAGACGGATACCGTAGAAGGTAAGCGGAATACCGGCTTCGCGCATCTCTGTAAATACGCGGATAGCGTTGGGGACGCCGGATTTTAGAGTGTCGTAGGTATCCACCAGAAGAATGCAGGCATCCGGATACAGCTCGGAATACTTCTTAAATGCGGTATACTCATCCGGGAAGCTCATAATCCAGCTGTGCGCGTGGGTACCCTTAACCGGCACGTCGAAAAGCTGTCCGGTCAGCACATTGGAGGTGCCGATACAGCCGCCGATCATGGCAGCGCGGGCTCCGTAGATACCGGCGTCCGGACCCTGTGCCCGGCGAAGACCAAACTCCATGATACCGTCGCCCTTAGCCGCGTATACGACCCGGGCGCACTTGGTAGCAATCAGGCTCTGGTGGTTGATGATATTCAGAATAGCAGTCTCCACTAACTGTGCTTCCATAATCGGGGCGATAACCTTTACCAGCGGCTCACGCGGAAATACAACCGTTCCCTCGGGAATCGCGTAGATATCGCCGGAGAAATGGAAATTGCTCAGATAATCCAGAAAATCCTCATCAAAAAGCTTCAGGCTTCTCAGATAGGCAATATCATCCTTATCAAAGGTCAGATTCTTAATGTAATCAATAACCTGGTCAAGACCAGCCGCAATGGCAAATCCGTTTCCAGAGGGATTTTTCCGGTAAAAGGCATCGAAAATAACCGTTTCATTGGTGTGATTCTTGAAATATCCCTGCATCATGGTCAGCTCATAGAGGTCGGTCAGCAGAGTCAGTTTCATCGTACTCATAATAAATTTGCGCTCCTTCGCAGTTCCGGACAGCGCCGTTTAATGAACGGACAACTGTCTTGTCATTAAATTAGATGTTATCAAGATAGCACATTTACAAAAAAATAACAAGATCCACTTCCATTTTTCGTAGAAATAATATATGATAGAGAGAATAGCATCAGAGAGCAGCGAAAGCTGCCTTCTGGTGCTATTGCGGTATATGGAGAGTTAGTGATCGGCAACAGCCGTTCGAAAAATGGGGGCAATGAAATATGACTGAATTACTGGTAAAAACATTTGTAAAAGATTATCAAAATACAGAGGAAGCGAAGGTTCGGACGGCCTACGGTGTGCTGGCCAGTCTGGTTGGCATCGTCTGCAACCTGCTTCTGTTTGGGGGAAAGCTGGCTGTGGGACTGGTGCTTCACAGTGTGTCCGTTATGGCGGACGCCTTCAATAACCTGTCCGACGCTGCTTCATCCGTCATCGGTTTCATCGGTGTAAAAATGGCAGAGAAGCCTGCGGATGAGGAGCATCCATTCGGCCATGGCCGCATCGAATATATTGCGGCGCTGATTGTATCATTTTTGGTCATTGAGGTAGGCTTTACTTTCTTCAAAAACGCCATTGCGAAAATCCGGACGCCGGAGGAATTAAGCTTCAATCTGATTTCCATGGGCATTCTGCTGGCGTCCGTGGCTGTGAAGCTTTGGCTCAGCTTTTTTAATAAGAAGCTGGGGAAACGGATCAACTCCACTGTGATGCAGGCGACAGCCACAGACGCGTTGGGGGATGTGGTGACAACGCTGGCGACGATGGGTTCGATCCTTTTCTTTTATTTTACAAAGATTAATATCGATGGTTATGTGGGCCTGGCGGTATCCCTGCTTGTCATGTGGGCCGGCGTCGGTATTGCGAAGGATACGCTGGAGCCGCTGATTGGCCAGTCGGTGGATCCAAAGCTGTACCGGGAGATTTCAGAATTTGTGGAAAGCTATGACGGCATTCTGGGCAGCCATGATCTGATTGTACACAATTATGGCCCGACGAAAAGTCTGGCATCCATCCATGCGGAGGTGCCGAACAATGTGGATATCGAGACATCCCATGAGATCATTGACCGGATCGAGCGGGACGCGGCAAAGAAGCTGGGAATCTTTCTGGTGATTCATATGGATCCGGTGGAAACTGCGGACGCGCAGGTGGCAGAAGTGAAGGCAGAGGTGCAGGAAGTGCTTCATCAGATGGATGAACGTCTGAGCCTGCATGATTTTCGTATGGTGGATGGAGAAAAGTGGATTAATCTGATCTTTGACGTGGTTGTCCCTTTTTCCTATGGGGAAAATGATCGGCCAAAGCTTCGGGAAGCTATCGAAGAAGAAGTGAGATCCCTGGACGAACGCTACCATTGCGTCATTACATTTGACAGTGGTTTCGTGGCGGAGGAATAGTCCATCCGCCGCCCGATTTCCGGCGTTCGGCAAAAGGCTGAAAAAAAATCGAAAAAAATGAAAAAAGTGCTTGCATTCTACAAAATACTATGGTATCATAATATTCGTCGCTAAGACATAGGGCTATCGCCAAACGGTAAGGCAACGGACTCTGACTCCGTCATTTCAAGGTTCGAATCCTTGTAGCCCTGCTGAGGGAATCTCGTGAGAGATTCCCTTTTTTGCTCTATAGGAAATACCGTGTTACATTAAAGTGTGAAAGCCATGATTCCTATAGAGCAAAAAGCCCCTCCGGGAGATCGCACTGCGGCGGAATGGAATCATGTCGCTTATGCGACCCGCCGCAGGCGGAGAATCCTGCTTCGCAGGATTCTTTCTTACTCTACGAAGAGATTGCGATATAAAAAAAGCTATGATAAAATGAAAATCTGAAGTATATCATCAGTCCATTATTTTATATAAAGGCGGAAGAAAGCTTTGCGTACAGTAAACGAAGAGGCCCGGCGGGCGAGAAAAATAGAATTGATGGAAAAGGCCTACGACTGTTATGCGGAAAATGGCCTGACAGGTGTGGGAATCAAGACAGTAGCGGAGGCCTGCGGATGTAATTCCGCTACGCTGTATCAGTATTTTGAGAATCTGGACGATCTGATTATACAGTCTACCGGATACTGTATGGCGAAGGTGGAGGATGATTTCATGGCGAAAGCGCCCACCGATCCGATGGAGTTGATGCATTTCATCGATGAGATTCCCTACTGGACAGCAAAAAAGCACGGGAAGAAGTACCGGCTGATGTACCAGGTCTACACGCATCCGAAGTATATCGAACACGGCAAGCAGTTCTTCAAAGGAGTAAGCAGGCGTTATATGGAGTATGCCATAAGCCTGGAGGCGAAGCTTGGGATTCCCTGTGAGGTGCTGACGCCGCTGATCTTTATTCTGATTCGAGCCAGCGTGCATTACGCAATGTTTGAGGATGAATATTATCTGAAGAGCCAGCTGGAGGTACTGAAGCAGAGCGTCGTGATGTTTATGGAAAAATATAAAGGTAATATGGTAAAAAAAGCAGAATAGAGAATCACATGGTGGATAAGTGGTGTCTGGCCGTCAGGTCAGGCACTATTTTTTTTATCTTTTCACAGAGATGCTTGTATACGGAGCTATATTATGATATTGTATAACTAAACGATTAATTAATAAAAAGACCGGAGGAAAAGTGATATGGAGAAGCTGGTCTCTGCGGGAGGCTGATGAATGATATCGTACTCAATGAGGGAACCTTCGATGCGGACGGTAATTATTCCGATGGGACAGCGGTAGAGTGGACGCCAATTGGAACTTATGAAGCGCCCTACACAGGTACATTTGATGGTGCCGGTCATACAATTCGGGGATTGTATACCAATAGTAGTGATGACTATCAGGGTCTTTTCGCAAAGCTGGAGAATGCCACAGTGAAAGCTCTGACAGTAACGGGATATATAGAAGGGTATGATTATGTCGGCGCCATCGCGGGAGAAGCGATAGGTACCACCAGTATTTCAAGCTGCAGGAGTGAATGCACGATAAAAGGTGATGATAATATTGGCGGTATTGTGGGAGAGAGCTATGATAGCGTTGTCATCCGTGATTGCTATAATGCGGGTGAGATCCGTGGAGACGGAGATATCAGCGGCATCGTAGGAGATGCCAATGACAATACAATTATCGAGAATTGTCACAATACAGGCGCGATTACCAGTGACGACGATGATATCGGCGGTATTGCAGGTGTTATCTATGATAATGTTATCGTCCGAAATTGCAGCAATACCGGTACCGTGAGCGGCGATGACGATATCGGTGGTATCGTAGGAGATATCAATGACAGTGGAGTCGTTGAAAATTGCTATAATACCGGTGAGGTGAGCGGTGATGACGATATCGGCGGTATCGCAGGAGAAACCCCGGAAGCAGGAGGCATACAGGATTGTTATAATCTGGGTAAAGTAACAGGTAACAGTCATACAGGCGGTGTGGCAGGACATCATAGAGGGGAAATGGAATCCTGTTATAATATGGGTACTGTTAGCGCTACAGGCGGTGAAAGCAAATATGGAGCGATTGTGGGTTATGTCTATGGGGATGATTACGATGATGAGCACTATGGCGGCAAAATAAAGAACTGCTATTATCTGAACGGCACAGCAGAAAAGGGCATCGGAGCAAACGACAATACCAGCGAAAGCGAGGTTGTGGCACCGACAGCCTATGAAGCAGCCGACTTTGCCAACGGCACCGTGCTGAATCTGTTGATTGCCAACCGCACCGGAGATGAGAATCCCTGGGACACCGAGGGCTGCAAGCCCCTGACCGATGCGGCAGAGGATACGACAGAACTCCCGGTACTGGCATGGCAGAGGCTGGCGGCACGGCATCACGGCGGGGAGGCCACCTGCAAGGACAAGGCGGTCTGCAGCGGCTGCGGAAAGGAATATGGCAGCCTGAATATGCAGAATCATATCCACCTTCAACATGTTCCGGCAAAGGCGGCGACCAAGACCGCCGAGGGCAATATTGAGTACTGGTACTGCGACGGCTGCGGCAAATATTACAGCGACGAGGCCGCCACAAAGGAAATTACAAAGGACGCGACGATCATAGCGAAGCTTACGGAAAAGCCGGCTGACACAAAGCCGACCGACACGAAATCGTCCGGCACCAAAACAAGCCATAGTAAATCAACAGCTTCCAGTCCGAAAACAAATGGCAAGAGCCCGGAAACCGGCGATACAAACGTCATTTCCTTATGGCTGGTTCTGCTGCTCCTCAGTGCCGGTGCGGCATTTGGCGCAGTGATCGGCAGCAGAAAAAAATATAACAAGTAAATAGAACGCAGAATACAGGGGAAATGTGGGAACTACCAGAAGGGACTGCCGCTTCATCATCGATAACAGGTGATGGAGCGGCAGTCCCTTTTGCCTGTACATGCATAGGAAATGTTTCCAAAAGGATTTGTTCTGTCAAAACAAAATAATTGTAGGACAATAATGTGAATAAATAGACAAAATGCATAAAATCATCATAAATATATTGGCGAAAAACAACATTTACAAACAAATAAACAGAGGATATAATAAAGATACAGTAGAAATTGTCCTACAAATACGGAAAACATTAAAAAGGAGGATAACTATGAAAAAGAAAGTTTTGGCAGCGCTTCTGGCAGCAACGATGGTAGTCGGAATGACCGCATGCGGCGGTTCCAAGGATGCGACCGCAGACGCACCGGCAGCAGACACCACCGAGGACACAGCGGCAGACGCCGCAGATACCGCCTCCACCGGAGACGCGAGCTACGTGATTAAGCTGGGTATGACCCAGGGCGATGTTCCGAGAGAGGAAAGCGCGGAGGTAACCTGGACTGAGCGGTTTAAGGAAGAGGTAGAAAAGAACAGTAACGGACAGATCAGCGTAGAGATTTATCCCTCCGGACAGCTGGGAAGTGTAGAGGAGAACCTGGCGGGACTTCTGAACGGTTCTCTGGAGATGACGGTAGCAAATGTAAACTCCCTGAACAACATTTATGCTGACACCATGGCTTTAAGCTGCCCGGCTCTGTTCAAGGACGAGGCACAGTGCGACGCGGTTCTGTCCGGCGAGTGGGGACAGGAATTCTTCGGCAAGATCGGCGAGGAATCCGGTATCCATGTACTGGCAGCCTTCTGTAACGGTATGCGTTGTTTCACCACCACAAAGACTCCGCTGACTACCGTAGACAGTGCAAAGGGCATCACCTTCCGTGTCATGCAGAGCGAGGTTTGCGAGAAGATGGTATCCGCAATCGGCGCGAACCCGGTTCCCATGGCAGGCAGCGAGATGTATACAGCGCTTCAGAACGGTACTGTAGATGGACAGGAGAACCCGCCTGTAAATATTCTGAACGACAAGACTTATGAAGTACAGAAATACATGGTTCTGGACAAGCACATCGCTTCCATCGTAACCTTCGCTATCAGCGAGAAGTTCCTGGATTCTCTGCCGGAGGATCTGCAGAAGGTTGTAACCGACGCGGCAGAAACTGTTACTCCGGAGGCTTCTGAAGTTTGCAAAAAGCTGAACGACGAAGGCGTGGCAAAGCTGGAAGAGTACGGCATGGAAGTTTACACACCGACCGAGGCTGAGCTGGAAGACTGGCACTCCGCTATGAGACAGCCCTGTATTGACTACGTAACCGGTCAGGTAGGCGAGGATGTAGTAAACGGACTTTTGACAGCAATTGAGCAGGCAAACTAAAAAGAAATAAATTAGGAAACTGAAAAGCTGCCTGTTTGTATATGTAAAATATTCAGACAGGCAGCTTTATTAAAGAAGAAAGAGAGGTGCAGGAGGAGAATGAAAAAAGCTGTATGTGGAATTTATAACGGCATGAACAAGATATCCGGCGTGATACAGAAAATTCTGGAAGCTGTTGTGGTACTGCTGGTATTGAGCTGTGCCGCGGACCTGCTTTTGCAGGTTACATATCGATTCATTCTGGTCAATTTTGTAAGCTGGTCCTGTTCATGGACCACAGAGTACGCGCAGGACGCCCTGATTTGGATTACTTATCTGATGGTAGGCATCTGTTATAAAGAGGGAAGCATGGCTTCTGTCAATGTAATTTATGACAAACTTGGAAAAAAGGGAAAGGTAGTACTGTACTGTATTACCAGAGTCATTGTATTCATCTTCCTGGTTATGGGACTGAAATATGGCTGGGACGCAATTATTTCCATGCTGACCTGGAGTTCCACCAGTCTGCATCTGCCGGGATATCTCCTTTACAGCGCGCCGTTCCTGGGCTGTATTCTTATGGGATATGAGGCAGTGACCGAGACACTGGGCGTATTATGTGGAGAATTACTTCCTTTTGTGGGCCGTCCGCCGAAGGAAGAGGAGATAGAACTGACCGAACAGGAGAAAGAAGAACTTCGCTCCATCGAGGGTGAATAGAAGGGAGATGAGAAATCATGTTAGCAGCCGTTTTACTGATTATTTTTCTGCTGGTTGTAATTGTAGGCGTTCCGATTAGCTTCGCCATGGGCTTTATGACCATTTCGGCGTTCACCATCGGAAATGGAGCCATGGTTATCATCCCTCAGAAAATGTTTTCAGGTGTATACAATTTCACCTATATGTGTATCCCGCTGTTCATTTTGGCCAGCGAGATCATGAGCCGCTGCGGACTGACCATGAGCATCGTAAAATTCTGCGATACCCTGGTGGGACATATACGGGGCGGTCTGGCACACGTCAATATTCTGGCAAGTATGCTGTTTGCGGGAATCTCCGGATCCGCTACGGCGGATGCTTCGGGATTGGGTCGTATCGAGATGGAAATGATGACCAAAGCTGGATATACCAAGGAGTATTCCGCGGCGGTTACGGCGGCCAGCGCCATCATCGGACCGATTATCCCGCCCAGTAATATTATGATTATTTACGCAGTGTGCGCGTCCAACGTATCTGTATCGGCCATGTTCCTGGGAGGCATTATGCCCGGTATCGTGCTGGGCTTGGCTGAGATGCTGCTCTGCTACTATTTCGCACGGAAATACAATCATCCCTGCAGAGCAAGACGTTCTTCTGCAAGAGAGGTTTTGCATTCCTTCAAGCGTTCTCTTCCGGCCCTTGGCCTGCCGATTATCATTCTGGGCGGTATCGTGAGCGGCGTATTTACCGCCACAGAGTCCAGTGCGGTAGCAGTATTCTATGCGTTAATTGTAGCCATTTGCAAGCGTCAAATTACCTGGAAGAGTCTGGTGGAATGCTGCAAGAATACGGCGAAAACCACAGCGAACGTTATGCTGATTATCTCCATCGCGTCAGCTATGAGCTACGCTATCACCGTACTGCGTATTCCCCAGGCCATGGTAGAAGTCTGCATGAAGTATGTAAACAGCCCGGCAGTATTCCTGCTTCTGGTGAATCTCATTCTGCTGATTCTGGGCTGCGTGCTGGATCAGAGCCCGGCGCTGCTGATGATGACCCCGATTCTGCTTCCCATCGCCATGAAATACGGCATCGACCCGGTTCACTTTGGCGTACTGTGCTGCTTCAACCTGACCGTAGGCCTGATTTCCCCGCCAATCGGCATGACGCTGTTCGTAACGGCAAATGTGGCGAAGGTAAAACTGACCGATTTGTTCAAACAAATCATACCCTTTGTACTGGTTGGCCTGGCAGTACTTGTGCTGATTACCTGGGTACCGGCCCTGACAACCTTTATTCCGAATTTATTTTCATAATATAAAATGACAAAAATCTATTTTTCATAATATGAGGTGACAACTATGAATGATTTAAAAATTACAGGCATTGACGTAACGCTTTGTGAGACAAGAGTAAAAGGAAATTTTGCGGATTCCACCCGAAATGTGGAGACTATCGGCTTTGCAGTGGTAGACGTGAGTACAGACCAGGGTCTGCACGGCATTGGTGTTACCTACCATGAGGTAGGCGGCGAGGCCATCCGTGATTTCATTAAATATGCGATTGAACCCAAGATGATTGGAAGAAGCCCCTTCGAGACGGAAGTGCTGTATGAGGAGAACTTCCACTATATGCGCGGCGTTGGCCGTAAGGGACTGGCCTTCTGCGCCTACAGCGCTGTGGATATCGCGCTTTGGGATCTGAAGGGCAAGGCTCTGGGTATGCCTCTGTTCCGTCTGCTTGGCGGCACCAATCCGGAAGTACCGATTTACGCGTCCGGCGGATGGACCAGCTATTCCACAGAGGAACTGGTAGCGGAAGCGAAAATGATGGTTTCCAAGGGCTACAAGAAGATTAAGCTGAAGGTCGGCGTAGAGGGCGGCAACAACCCGGATGAGGACGTAAGACGTGTGGCTGCAGTCCGCGAGGCTATCGGCCCGGACATTGGCTTTATGCTGGATGCCAACAATGTGTGGCGCGCGGCGACTGCCATCCAGTTTGCTAATAAGATTCGCGAGTACAACATTGAGTTCTTCGAGGAGCCGGTATTTGCAGACGATATTCCGGGACTGGCAGAATTTAAGCGTGGCACCGACATTCCGCTGGCTACCGGCGAGCATGAGTATACCCGTTACGGCGTGCGCGACCTGTTTCTGAATCATGCGGTAGATATCCTGCAGTGCGACGCCACCCGTGTGGGCGGCTACACCGAGATGCTCCGTATCATGGCTTTGAGCCAGGCCTTTAATAAGGCATTCGCGCCTCATGGCATGGAGCATATGCATATGCATCTGGTTGCGGCTGCACCCAACGGCGTATATCTGGAGAAGTTGTTTATGTTCGACGAGGTTGTAAAGAGCGTATACCTGAATGCGCCGGAGCCGGTAAACGGTATTATGACTATTCCCGAGAAGCCGGGTCTCGGCCTGGAGTTGAACATGGATTATATCAAGGAGTGTAAGGGGAGATAGAACATGTCGAATAAAATCGAAGGAATCGCGGTTCCGATTCTGACACCGATTAATGAGGTGGAGGAAATCAACCATGAGCAGCTGGCGGCCCTCACCGACTATGTGGCGGAGGGCGGCGTAAACGCCATTTTTGTAAATGGAACAACGGGCGAATTTGCCAGATTTTCCCAGAAATCCCACCAGGAGCTGGTGAGTACCGTGGCCAAAGCCGCAAAGGGCAGAGTGGCGGTTCTGGCCGGCGTCAGCGAGTGCGGTACCCGTCTGGTCATTGAGAATATCAAGCGGGCTGAGGAGGCGGGAGCAGACGCCATTGTGACCACCATGCCTTATTATTTCCCGACCACCAGTATCCGGGAACAGATCGAATTCACCGAGGATGTGACAGCCAGCACGAAGCTTCCGGTGCTTCTGTATAATATTCCGCCGGTGACAGGCTATTCTCTGAACGAGGAACTGTTGGATCACGTCTGCGACATTGATAACCTGTATGGTATCAAGGACAGCAGCGGAAAGGCAGAGAATTTTCTGAAGCTGAAGGAACGCTACGGCGAGAAGCTGAAGATCTTCGTGGGCGCCGAGGAATTGAATTATTTCGGCCTGAAAAATGGCGCGGACGGTCTGGTTCCGTCCCTGGCGAACCCATTTCCGAAGGTGCTGGCGGCGGCTTGGAAGGCGTCCCGAGAGGGCGACTGGGAGGCATGCAAGAAGCACTGTGACCTGGTGGATGAGATGAATAAGCTGAACCGGTTCTCTGACAGCTGGATGAGTCCGAATATCTGGCGGAAAGAGGCGCTGGCCCAGATGGGGATTATGAGCGCCGCGTTTACGAAGCCCTATATTCCGGTTTCAGAGGACGACAAAAAGAAGATTGCAGAATGGATTTCCTATTATAAGACAAATTACGGAGAGTGATAGTGTATGGAAGACAAACTGTTTAGCGTAAGAGATAAAATCTGTGTAATTACCGGTGGTATGGGTCAGCTGGGGGCCCAGTATGTGAAGGCGTTCCTGAGCCGCGGCGCGAAGGTAGCCGTATTTGGCAGACATGTGGGCGAGGACAAAGTACAGAAGGTGTTTGAGAAGGACGAGTATGAGAGCCCGAACCTGAAATTTTTCCAGGTAGACATCACCAGTAAGAGTGATCTGAATAAGGCTCTGGATCAGATGGAAGAAGCTTGGGGAACTCCGGATGTACTGGTAAATAATGCCGGAATTGATACGCAGCCCAGTGCTCCGCCCGAGGTATCCGGACCTTTCGAGAACTTCCCGGAGGAGGTGTTCCGGGAGGTAGTAGATGTGAATCTGGTGGGTACCTTCCTGACCTGTCAGGCCGTAGGTGCGCGCATGGTCAAGGCCGGAAAGCCGGGTTCTATCATCAATGTGGGTTCCATCTACGGCATGGTTTCCCCGGTGCAGGATATCTACGCCTACAAGGAGAAGATGACAGGAATTCCCTTCGTCAAACCGGTGGCGTATTCCGCGGCCAAATCCGGTATCTACAACCTGACCCGTTATCTGGCGACCTACTGGGGAAAGAAAAATATCCGTGTCAATACCTTTACGCCCTCCGGCGTATGGCGTGACACCCAGGACGAGTATTTCCAGGCCAACTACTGCAGTCGGATTCCGATTGGACGGATGGCCAAAGAAGACGAGTATAACGGGGCTATCATTTTTCTGGCCTCCGATGCTTCCCGTTATATGACAGGTTCCAACCTGATTATGGACGGCGGATGGACGGCCTGGTAAAAACTGTAAAATACAAAAAACCGGAAAGCTTTTAAGCCTTCCGGTTTTTTGTATCGCTTCGTGTCTCGTTACTGGGGAGCTTCCGTCTCTTCCTTTTTTTTCTGCATCCGCTCGTATTCCGCATCGATCATAGCCAGCTGGTAATTCTGCATACCCAGCTTCACATGTTCCCGCATGGCTGTTTCGCCCAGTTCCGGGTCATGCAGGTCAAAGGCCCTGAGAATCTTGAAATGGGGCAGAATCGCTTCCTGGGGGCCATTGGGCAGACGCAGACTCTGGTAGCGGAAATCCTGGGTCCGGCTTTGGAAAAACCGGAAAATATTGATTAAGAGCTGATTTTGGGACAGCTCGATGATGGAGTCGTGAAAATTACCCTCCTGAAGCAGGATGGATTGCATATCATGTTCCTGGGTGGCTTTCACAAAGGCATTGTGAATGGAATGTAGTCGGGCCAGATCCTTCTGGGAACAGCGCTCGATGGCCAGCTTGGCCGCCAGAGGCTCACAGACGGAACGAATCTCCAGATAGTCCCGGACCTCCACCTGATTTTGGTTGAACCAGAAGATAACGTCCTCCTCGTCCTGAATTTCCCCGGTGCGGCGGACGAAAGCGCCCCGCCCGGGTTCCAGGGTAATGTAGCCGGTGGAAGCGAGAATTCGCAAGGCCTCCCGGAGGCTGTTACGCCCCACGCCCAACTGCTGGCACAGCTCCTTCTCCGTCGGAAGATGCTCGCCCTTTTTTAAGTCTGAGGTGAAGAGAAACTGCTTGATCTGCTCCACTGCTTTCTGCACCACAGAACCATAATTTTCTGATTTCATATGTATCGATCCCCATCGTAAAAAATACCTTTTCTACACAAAAGTGTAACGAAAAAGAGGGAAAATGTCAATATTTGCAAGGAATCGATTAGAGAGAAAAAGGCGGATTTACTTGTGTTTTCGCAAAGGTTTCTGTATAATAGAGGCGAAACGCAGGCGGATAAGGAGGACATCTTATGTATTCATTTAAAAGCCGCGTCCGCTACAGCGAGGTGGGCGAGGATAAGAAGCTGTCGTTGAACAGCATTATTAACTATTTTCAGGATTGCAGTACCTTTCAGTCAGAGCTGCTGAATAACGGTGTGGAGCGCCTGGAGGAGCTGCATCGAGTCTGGGTGCTTTCTTCCTGGCAGATAGTGATTGAACGGTATCCGAAGCTCTGTGAGGAGATTGAAATAGGAACCTGGCCCTATTATTTTAAGAATTTCGCAGGCTACCGTAACTTTATCATGCGGGATAAAGAGGGAAAGCTGATAGCCTACGCCAACAGCCTCTGGAGCTTTCTGGACACGGATACGGGACTTCCGACCCGGGTGCCGGCGGATATTGAACAGGCTTATGTGCTGGAAGAAAAACTGGACATGAAGTACGCTTCCCGGAAGGTGCCGATGCCGAAGAATGGCGGCATGAAGAAGCCCTTTGCGGTGCAGAAGCATCATCTGGACACGAATCACCACGTGAACAACGGCCAGTATATTCAGATGGCCCGGGAATACGTACCGGAGGATTTCCCTATTCACCAGATGAGGGCCGAGTATAAGAAATCAGCGCTGCTGGGCGACATGATTTACCCGGTGGTGGCGCTGGAGGACGAGCGGTATACGGTGGGACTGTGTGATGAGCTGGGACGGCCTTATGCGGTCATAGAACTATCGTAAGTATTATTTAAGTAACACTGGCCCGCGAGGCGTTTTGAAATAGCGGAAGGAACGAAAAGAACAGGAGACGGAAACACTAAAAATGATTGAATTAGGAAAAAAACAGGAATTAACCGTAATAAAAAGGGTGGAATTCGGCGTTTACTTAGGTGAGCAGGAGGGCGCGGAGGAGCGCGTGCTGTTGCCGAAGAAGCAGGTGCCGGAGGGGACGGAGATTGGTTCGAAGCTGACAGTCTTTGTGTACAAGGATTCCAAAGACCGCCTGATTTCCACTACAAATGAACCAAAGCTGGAGTTGGGCGGCCTGGCCGTCCTGAAGGTGGCTCAGGTGGGCAAAATCGGTGCTTTTCTGGACTGGGGGCTGGAGAAGGATCTGCTGCTGCCCTTCCGGGAACAGACCCGCCGGGTGCATGAGGGCCAGGAGGTCCTGGTGGCCCTCTATATCGACAAGAGCAGCCGCCTCTGCGCGACCATGAACGTGTACGAGTATCTGGAGCTTCAGTCTCCTTATAAAAAGGACGACCGCGTCAAAGGAACCGTCTACGAGATAAGCGAGGAGTTCGGCGCGTTTGTGGCTGTTGATAACCGCTACTCCGGACTGGTGCCCCGAAAGGATTTCCATGGCGGAGCGAAAATAGGCGACATTGTGGAGGCCCGGGTTACCGGCGTCCATGAGGACGGCAAGCTGAACTTAAGTCTCCGGGAAAAAGCCTACCTGCAGATGGACTCAGACGCGGAAGCTGTGCTGGCTGTCATCGACGAATTTGACGGCGTTCTGCCCTTTACAGACAAAGCGTCGCCGGAAGTGATTGAACGGGAGCTGCATTTAAGCAAAAATGCGTTCAAAAGAGCGGTGGGAAGACTCTTAAAAGAGGGCAAAATAGAGATAACCGAGAAGAGTATCCGCCGAAAAGTATAAAAAATGTTAAATTTTATGAAAATTGAAAAATAGTGCTTTCCAAAGCCGGACTTTGCGGTTATAATAGGGAAAGAGAAGAAAGGGGTGAATTAGAATGAAAGTACAGAACATTACCGACATCGATAAATTCTTCAAGGTAGTAGACAGCTGCAAGGGTAAGGTTGAGCTGGTTACAGGTGAGGGCGACAGACTGAACCTGAAGTCAAAGCTTTCCCAGTATGTATCTATGGCGAACATCTTCTCCAACGGAGAGATTCCGGAGCTTGAGATCATCGCGTACGAGAAGGAAGACATCGACAGATTAGTTTCATTTATGATCAATGGTTAATTAAGAACGGGGTACGTGTTCCTGCGGGAACGGATACCTCGTTTTTTCTGCCCAAAAATCAGAAAAAACGAGAAAAAGGAGCGAATGCCAGATAGGTGATTACTCATCTATGCAGCATTCGCTCCTTTTTATCTGATATCTGTAGCAGACTGCTTTGGACAGGCGGGGAAAAGGATGTGCCGATTTCTACGCCGGACAGTTCTTATAATACAGAATCAGCAGCCCCTTCAGAAGCAGATCGTCATCCAGTATAATCTCATGCCTGCACAGCGGTGTAATCACCCCGGCCAGCCCGCCGGTGGCTACTACGGTGCACTCCTCACCTAGCTCCTCGTTGATTCGATCAATCAGCCCGTCCATGGCTCCGGCATTTCCATAGAGGATACCGCTTTTCATGGAATCAACGGTGTTACTTCCGATGAGCCGCTTTGGCTTTTCCAGCGAGATATAAGGCAGCTGTGCCGCCTTGCCGGACAGGGCGTTCAGGGAGACAGCCACGCCGGGTAAAATCATTTTCCCGATATAAGCTTTGTCCTTATTGATGACAGAGACCGTGGTGGCAGTTCCCATGTCAATGATGATCTGGGGTACCGGATAGCTGTGTACGCCTGCTACAGCACCCACGATCAGGTCGCTGCCCTGCTGGGCAGGGTCGTCCACCGCCAGCTTAATGCCGGTTTTGATGCCGGGTCCAACCACCAGCATGCGGGCACCGGTGAATTTCTCGGCCGCTTCCTTCAGCGTATTGGTGACAGAAGGAACGACGGAGGAAATGATGCCGCCTTTGATTTGGAAAGGCTTTATTTCATGCAGATCCAGCATTTCCCGGATAATGGTGGCATATTCCAGGGCCGTGGAATCCTGCTCCGTGGAAAAACGCTCCAGAAAGAGAAGCTGATCCTTAAGAAAACAGCCCATGACAATATTCGTATTTCCAATATCAATGGTCAGAATCATGTTTTCCTCCGTAAATAAATCATTTTCCGAAAATTAGTCGCGGTTAACCAGGCCAGCCTTCAAAAGTGCGAAGCCCACCGCTCCGGTAATAATTGTAGATGAAACCATCTCGCAGACAGCATTGATTCCTACAAAGCCGCATACGAAAAGAATGATATTCTTGCCGCCGATGAGGCCCTGCATGTATTCGGTATTACCGAAGAGAACCACAAGTGCGGTCATGAAAAACAGCGTATTTAAAAATGCGGAAAAGAAGCCGGTAACGAAGCAGCTAAGACGCGCGTTCGAAGCCTTCTTTACACCGCGGAAGATATATCCCAGCAGCAGACCGTCCAGAAGACGGGGTACAAAGCGCTGGATAAAAGCCAGTACAGGGTTAATTCCGAAAAGGACGACTCCCATGGAGCTCACTCCGCCCACACCGATGCACTGTAAGAAGCTGGTCAGTCCGAATACGGCTCCCGCGGCAGCTCCGCCTGCAGGTCCCAGGGTAATGGCAGCCAGTGCGACAGGGATCACGTTGAACGAGATAGCCAGAGGCCCGATGTTCAGGTATCCCAGAGGCGTATAAGCCATCAGAAGTAAGATGCCGGTCAGCAGTCCGAGAACGGTTAGCTGCCGTGTTTTGGTAGATGTTTTCATATTCAGTTTTCCTCCTTGTTATTATTCCCCAAGCGGGGATACAATACAATTACGGGCTAATGATAGCATAGGAAATGAGCGGATTCAAGCAAATAAAAAGTTCAGGGGCCTTTGTATTGAAAAAAATGCGAAATTCCCATATAATCAAGGGGGATAAACTGGGAGGAAATACGATGACATTTGATAATAAAACCTTAAAAGGAAAGACCGCGGTGCTGGCCGTGACCGGCAGTATCGCTGCGTATAAAATTGTAAATCTGGCGCGTATGCTGAAAAAACTGGGCGCCAACGTACAGGTTTTGATGACGAAGAACGCCACGGAATTTATCACGCCGCTGACCTTCGAGCAACTCACCGGCAATAAGTGCCTGATCGACACCTTCGACCGGAATTTCCAGTATAATGTGGAGCATGTGGCGTTGGCTAAGCAGGCGGACGTGGTGCTGGTGGCTCCGGCTTCCGCCAATGTGATCGGCAAAATCGCGAACGGCATTGCCGACGACATGCTGACCACCACAGTCATGGCCTGCCCCTGTAAGAAAATCATTTCTCCGGCCATGAATCACAACATGTACCACAACCCCATCGTCCAGGATAATATCGAAAAGCTGGCCCGCTTCGGCTACGAAATCATCCCGCCGGAGACCGGTATGCTGGCCAACGGCGACAGCGGCGACGGTCGGATGCCCGATGAAAGACTGCTGCTGGAATATATTTTAAAGGAAATCGCCTGTGAGAAGGATCTGGCGGGAAAAAAGGTGCTGGTAACCGCGGGGGCGACCCGGGAAGCCATCGACCCGGTGCGTTTTATCACCAACCATTCCACCGGGAAAATGGGCTTTGCGCTGGCTCATGCGGCCATGCTGCGTGGTGCTGATGTGACCGTCGTAGCCGGACACACCGAGGCAGAAGTCCCCCTTCTGGTGAACGTAGTGCGTGTGACTTCGGCACAGGATATGTTTGAGGCCGTGAAAGAGCGCGCGGAAGAATCCGACGTGATTATCAAGGCCGCTGCCGTGGCGGATTATACGCCGGTGACGACCGCAGACCATAAAATCAAGAAGGCCGAGGGCGGACTTTCCATTGAGCTGACCAGAACCCGGGATATTCTGAAATATCTGGGCGGGCACAAGCGGGAAAGCCAGGTGCTCTGCGGCTTCGCCATGGAGACGGAAGATCTGCTTCAGAACGCGAAGAAGAAGCTGGAGAGTAAGAACTGTGATCTCATCTGCGCCAACAGTCTCAGAAAGGCAGGCGCGGGCTTCGGTGGGGATACGAACTGCGTGACCGTGCTGACGAAAGACGGGGAGCGGGAGCTTCCGCTGCTTTCGAAAGAAGAAACTGCCCATGAGATTTTAAACGAGATCTGTAAAAAACTGGGATAAGGAGACTCCATGTCATTTGTACATTTACACACCCATACAGAATACAGCCTTCTGGACGGCTCCAATAAAATAAAAGAATACGTGGCCCAGGTGAAGAAGCTGGGCATGACTGCCGCAGCTATTACCGACCACGGAGCCATGTTCGGCGTCATCGACTTCTATCGGGCGGCCCGGGCGGAGGGGATCAAGCCCATCCTGGGCTGCGAGGTCTACGTAGCTCCCAACTCCCGGTTCGACAAGGAGACCACCGGCGGCGACGACCGCTATTATCATCTGGTGCTGCTGGCCGAGAACAACCAGGGCTACGCCAACCTGATGAAAATCGTGTCCCGGGGTTACGTGGAAGGCTTCTATTATAAGCCCCGTGTGGACATGGAGGTACTGCAGGAGTTCCACGAGGGAATCATCGCCCTGTCTGCCTGCCTGGCAGGCGAAGTACCCCGGTACATCCAGAAGGGACTCTACGACGAGGCAAAAAAATCCGCATTAAAGTATGAAGCAGTTTTCGGAAAAGGAAATTATTTCCTGGAGTTGCAGGATCACGGCATTCCTGAGCAGAAGACGGTCAATCAGGCGCTGCTTCGCATGAGCCGGGAGCTGGATATTCCGTTGGTAGCCACCAACGACTGCCACTATACCTATGCCCGGGACGTGAAGCCCCACGACATTCTGCTCTGTATCCAGACCGGCAAAAAGCTGGCGGACGAGGATCGTATGCGCTACGAGGGCGGCCAGTATTATGTGAAGTCTCCCGAGGAGATGGATGCTCTGTTTCCTTATGCGAAGGATGCATTGGAGAATACGGGTAAAATTGCCGAGCGCTGCAATGTGGAAATCGAGTTCGGCGTCACCAAGCTGCCGAAATACGATGTGCCCGAGGGCTACACTTCCTGGGAATACCTGAACAAGCTGTGCTTCGACGGCCTGTCAGAGCGCTATCCCAATGACGACGGCACCATGCGCGACCGTTTGACCTACGAGCTTGGCGTCATTCAGAAGATGGGCTATGTAGATTATTTCCTGATCGTCTGGGACTTCATCCATTATGCCAGAGAGCACGGCATAGCGGTAGGCCCGGGGCGGGGATCCGCAGCCGGAAGCATCGTTTCCTATACCATGGGAATCACCAACATCGACCCCATGCGCTATCAGCTGCTGTTCGAGCGTTTTCTGAATCCGGAGCGTGTGTCCATGCCTGATATCGACGTGGATTTCTGCTTTGAGCGTCGTCAGGAGGTCATCGACTATGTGGTCCGCAAATACGGCAAGGACCGGGTAGTACAGATCGTAACCTTTGGTACCATGGCGGCCCGGGGCGTCATCCGGGACGTGGGCCGTGTTATGGATCTGCCGTACAATTTTGTGGATTCCATCGCGAAAATGGTGCCCCAGGAGCTGAATATCACTCTGGAAAAAGCCCTGAAAATGAATCCGGAGCTTCGGAAGAGCTACGAAAATGACCCGCAGGTGCAGGAGCTCATCGACATGTCCATGCGTCTGGAGGGACTTCCGAGACACACATCCATGCACGCGGCGGGCGTCGTCATCAGCCAGAAATCCGTGGACGAATATGTACCCCTGTCCCGGGCCTCCGACGGTTCCATCACCACTCAGTTTGTCATGACTACCCTGGAAGAGCTGGGCCTTCTGAAAATGGATTTTCTGGGCCTGCGTACCCTGACGGTCATTCAGGACGCGGCCCGTATGGCGTCCGAGCGAACCGGACAGACGATAGACATTGATAAAATAGATTATGACGACCCGGCGGTTTACGCTTCCCTTGGAACCGGTAAGACCGACGGCGTGTTCCAGCTGGAAAGCAGCGGCATGAAGGGATTCATGAAGGAACTGAAGCCAAAGAGCATGGAGGACGTCATTGCCGGAATTTCCCTGTACCGTCCGGGACCCATGGACTTCATTCCCCAGTACATCAAGGGTAAGGATCACCCGGAGAGCATCACCTACGACTGCCCTCAGTTGGAGGAGATCTTAAAGCCCACGTACGGCTGCATTGTCTACCAGGAGCAGGTTATGCAGATCGTACAGAAGCTGGCAGGTTATACCCTGGGACGAAGCGACCTGGTACGTCGTGCCATGTCCAAGAAAAAGGCTTCCGTCATGGAGAAAGAACGGCAGAATTTCGTCTTCGGAAATCCGGAGGAGGGCGTGCCGGGCTGTATCGCAAACGGCATTCCAGAGCAGACAGCCCAGAAGATTTATGATGAAATGATTGATTTTGCCAAGTATGCCTTCAACAAGTCCCACGCGGCAGCTTATGCGGTGGTGGCCTATCAGACGGCCTGGCTGAAATATTATTATCCGGTGGAATTCATGGCGGCATTGATGACCTCTGTCATTGATAACTCGGGAAAGGTATCCGAATACATCCTGACCTGCCGCCAGATGGGCATCGATATTCTGCCCCCGGATATCAACGAGGGGGAGGCCCGTTTTTCCGTGTCCGACGGCGCGATCCGTTTTGCGCTATGCGCGATCAAGAGCATTGGCCGTCCGGTGGTGGAATCCATCATTGAGGAGCGGAAGCTTGGCGGACGTTTTAAGAGCCTGACAGATTTCATTGAGCGCATGGGCGGCAAGGATGTGAATAAGCGTGTAGTGGAGAACCTGATTAAGGCGGGCGCTTTAGACAGCCTCGGCGGCAACCGGCAGCAGTTTATGATAGCCTACGCAGGGATCATGGATGGCGTGGCCCAGAGCCAGAAGACCATGATGACCGGCCAGCTTTCCCTTTTTGACCTGGTGGGCGAGGAGGAAAAGGAGAGCTTCCAGGCCAAACTGCCCGATGTGGACGAGTACCCCAAGGAGCTCATGCTTTCCTTTGAAAAAGAGGTGCTGGGCGTCTATGTCAGCGGCCATCCGCTGGAGGAATATATGGATCGCTGGAAGAAGAACATTACAGCGGTGACCACGGATTTTGCCCTGGATGAGGAGAGCGGAGCTGCGAAGGTGCATGACGGGGAATCCGTCGTCATCGGCGGCATGATTACCGGCAAAACCATCAAATACACCAAGAACAATAAGGTCATGGCCTTCCTGCAGATCGAGGATCTGCTGGGTACGGTGGAAGTAGTCGTATTTCCGAATGTGTATGAGCGAAGCGGCGAGGTACTGCAGGAGGATGCGAAGATCTTCATCAGCGGCCATGCGGACGTGGGCGACGACCGGGCGGGTAAGCTTATCTGCGACCGGATCATTCCTTTTGACGCAGGCAGAAAAGAGCTGTGGATTCAGTTCCCGAATCAGGCGTCCTGTCTGGAACGGGAGCAGGAGCTGCTGACGATGCTTGCCGACAGCGACGGAAAAGATCCGGTGGTGCTTTACGCGGCGGCAGAGAAGAGCGTGAAGCGTCTTCCTGCAGGACGAAATGTAAACGCAGATCCGGAGTTGATTGGAAAATTGGAAAAAAGTTTCGGTAAAGGAAATGTAAAAGTTGTAGAGAAACGTATTGAAAATATAAGGCGGATGAAGTAAAATCACATTCAAGGATGTTATAAAATGATTGGCAGTAACAGTCCAGGAGATGAGAACCCGGACGGACGCGAGGAGGAATCATTATGGCAAAAGAGATTAAAACCATCGGAGTACTGACAAGCGGCGGCGATGCGCCGGGTATGAACGCGGCAGTCCGCGCTGTAGTACGTAAAGCACTGGTAAACGGCAAACAGGTAAAAGGAATTCTCAAAGGCTATACCGGACTTCTGGACGAAGAGATTATAGATATGTCCGCAAATGATGTATCCAACACCATTGAGCGCGGCGGTACAATGCTGTTCACTTCCCGCTGTAAGGAATTCATGACCGAGGAAGGCCAGAAGCGCGGCGCGGAGATCTGCCGGAAGCACGGCATCGACGGCATCGTAGTCATCGGCGGAGACGGTTCCTTCCGTGGAGCCCAGAAGCTGGCGGCCTTAGGCATCAATACCATCGGCGTACCGGGCACCATCGACCTGGATATCTCCTGTACCGAGTACACCATCGGCTTCGATACAGCAGTGAATACAGCCATGGAAGCCATTGATAAGGTACGTGATACCTCTACATCCCATGAGCGCTGCAGCATCATCGAGGTTATGGGACGTAACGCAGGCTATATCGCCCTGTGGTGCGGCATCGCCAACGGCGCTGAGGATATTCTGCTTCCGGAGAATTACGACTACGACGAGCAGAAGATTATCAACAACATTATCGCCAACCGGAAGCGCGGCAAAAAGCATCACATCATTGTAAATGCCGAGGGCGTCGGACATTCCACCAGTATGGCCCGCCGCATTGAAGCGGCCACCGGCATCGAGACCAGAGCCACCATTCTGGGCCACATGCAGCGAGGCGGAAGCCCCACCTGCAAAGATCGTGTTTACGCATCCATGATGGGAGCCATGGCAGCAGACCTGCTCTGCGAGGGCAAGACCAACCGCGTAGTAGGGTACCAGCACGGACGTTTCCAGGATTTCGATATCGACGAGGCGCTTGCCATGGTAAAGGGCATCGATCCGTACCAGTATCAGGTGGCAAAAGACCTGTCCAAGCACTGTTAGGAGATATTAACTATATGATAACAAGTACGGCGAACCAGCAGGTAAAACTGCTGGTTCAGTTGAATAAAAAAAGAAAACTCCGGGACGAGCGGGGTGTATTCCTTGTAGAGGGCCCGAAAATGTTCCGGGAGGCTCCAAGGGAGCGGCTTGAGAAAGTCTATTTTTCAGAAAGCTTCTATGAAAAGCATAGAGAAGCGCTTGCCAGACGGATTCAGTCGGAAAAGCTGGATTATGAGATTCTGGACGACCATGTATTCAAGACCGTCAGCGATACCCAGACGCCCCAGGGCGTGCTCTGTATCGTGCGGCAGCAGGAAAGCTCGCTTGATGCATTTTTGAAGGCGGAAAAGCCGTTGTTACTGCTCCTTGAGAACCTGCAGGATCCCGGCAATCTGGGAACAATTCTCAGGACGGCAGAGGGCGCGGGCGTGACCGGCGTGATCTTAAGCAAGGGCTGCGTGGATCTGTATAATCCGAAGACGATCCGGTCTACGATGGGTTCCGTATATCGGGTTCCGACCTTGTATACAGAAGATCTGTGCCAGACAGTGGAAGTATTGAAAAAGCATGGAATCCGCTCCTACGCAGCGCACCTGAAGGGTGCGAACTTCTACGACCAGGAGAACTATCAGAGCGGTACCGCCTTCCTCATCGGAAACGAGGGAAACGGGCTCACAGAGGAGCTGACGGAAAAGGCAGATACGCTAATCCGAATCCCCATGGAGGGCCAACTGGAATCCCTGAACGCAGGCGTAGCGTCGGCCATCCTCATGTACGAAGCCTATCGTCAGAGACGATAAATAAAAAACCAGAAGGTTCGGGCAGCCGGGGCGGCAAAAACTTTCCTAAGCGAATCCCTAGTTTGGGATGAGTCTGGAAAATTTTTGCCGCCCCGGCTGCCCGAACCTTCGTCCGTCCTATTTCAAAAGCTTCGCCTTCACCGTCGTATATTCCTATACAAAACAATATAACATATGCTAATTCGGAAAAATGGGTGACACTTGAATGACTGCACGCAATTTCATTCTTTTGGATGAGGGGAATCATAGTCGGTTTTCGGTTAGAATTGGCTAAATTATTGACAAATGCGGTTTGCTCTGCTACAATACCTCTCGTAACAGAAATGTAACATTTGTAATAATAATTGTAATATGTGACATAAAAATGTTAAATATCAACAGCTCGCATCATTGCAATTAAGACTTACAGGAGGTTTTTATGAACGCAATCAGCAAAAAGATACCTCTGTTTTTGGCATTAGTTTTCGTCTGGGTTCTGGGCTGCGGCTTTGATAACCTGGAGGTTGAGACATCAGCAGGTATCGAGTCCGTTATGGCGGATCTGACAAGCGAAGATTTTGAAGCACTGCAGATAGAGGATGAGTGGGGAGAAAAGGTTCTCGCCAATGTAGAGGATTATGTGACGGTCCGTCAGGAGCCAAATGCGGATTCCAAGGCCATTGGCCGGATGTTTAAGGGTGACGGCGGCATGATCATCGAGCAGACAGAGGACGGCTGGACGAAAGTGAAGTCCGGTAACGTGGAAGGCTATGTGAGCAATGAATACCTGCATTTCGGCCAGGATGCCTACGAGGCATCCCAGGAGGCTGCCACACTGACAGCGACTTCCCTGACCGGCGGACTTCGGATTCGTTCCGAGGCAAGCACGGAAGCGAAGATTCTGAAAAACGTGGAAGAGGGCGCGAAGCTTACGGTTATCGAGCAGCAGGACGAATGGGTACAGGTGCAGTACGCGGAGGATAAGACAGGTTTCGTTTCCGCAGAGTTTGTGGATGTGAATTATGAGTTGGGCGAAGCCATGACCATGGAAGAGATCGAGAAGAAAGAGGCTGAGGAGAAGCGGGAGAAGCTGAAGCAGCAGCTCACTGCCATGCAGGCCAATGGCGACGAGGTTACCCTTCTGGCAGCCCTGATTCAGGCGGAGGCCGGCAATCAGCCCTATGAAGGCCAGGTAGCCGTAGGCGCGGTGGTTATGAACCGTGTGCGCAGCGGCCGCTACAGCAGTATTCTGGCAGCTATTTACGCGCCGGGTCAGTTTGGCGTGGTCAGCAACGGAAGCATAGGAAGATACTTAAGCAATCCGAAGGCCAGCTGTCGTCAGGCGGCGCAGGAAGCTATCAACGGTTACACCACGGTGGGAAGCTTTACGCATTTCAAGAACGCGGCTTCTCCGGTCAGCGGCGATCATATTGTGATCGGAAATCACGTATTCTACTAAAGGATAAGAAAAATCAGGCAGGGGCTGCCGCGGGAAACGCGGCGGCCCCTTTCAGAATTCTTAATAATAATTTTTCTTGTGCAAAAGGGAAAACTATAGTATGATAAGCAATAAGTAAACCCCGCAGGAAAGCAGTTTTCGGGGTTACAAATCGCAACAGAAAGGGGAGTGCGAAGCGATGGATGCCATGTATTGGCTGATATTACTGATTGTACTGGTTGTGGTTGAGATTATTACGCTGGGCCTGACCACCATCTGGTTTGCCGGAGGGGCGCTGGCAGCGTTTGTTCTCGCAATGCTGGACGTCCCGCCTGTGATCCAGTGGGCAGTGTTCTGCGTGGTGTCTCTGGTGCTGCTGTTCGGAACCAGACCCTGGGCGCTCCGGTTTTTCAACAGCCAGAAACAGGAGAAGACCAATGTGGACAGCCTGATTGGAAAAACCGCTGTGGTAACAGCTGAAATTCACAATCTGGAAGGGCGTGGAGAGGTTCTTGTAAATGGCCTGACCTGGACGGCACGGGCAGAAAATGATTCCGAAGTCATTTCCGGGGATGTCCCTGTGGAAATCATAGCCGTAGAGGGCGTGAAGCTGATTGTGAGAAAGAAGAAGGAGGGCTGATTATGCCAAATTTTGTAGGAACTATTTTAGTACTGGTACTTGTATTATTTATTCTGATGATTATTGCTTCCTGCATCAAGATTGTTCCCCAGGCGCAGGCGCTGGTTATCGAACGTCTGGGCGCGTACATGGGAACCTGGGGTGTGGGAATTCATTTCAAGGCGCCGTTCATTGACCGTGTGGCGAAGCGCGTGACCTTAAAGGAGCAGGTAGTAGACTTTGCTCCCCAGCCTGTTATCACCAAGGATAACGTAACCATGCGAATCGATACAGTTGTATTTTTCCAGATTACCGATCCGAAGCTGTTCGCCTACGGCGTGGAGAATCCGATTATGGCTATCGAAAATCTGACAGCGACTACCCTTCGTAATATCATCGGAGACCTGGAGCTGGATCAGACTCTGACGTCCCGCGAGGTTATCAATACCAAGATGCGCGCGTCTCTGGACATCGCCACAGACCCCTGGGGCATCAAGGTAAACAGAGTAGAGCTTAAGAACATCATCCCGCCGGCTGCTATCCAGGACGCTATGGAGAAACAGATGAAGGCAGAGCGAGAGCGCCGTGAGGCGATCCTTCGCGCTGAAGGTGAGAAAAAGTCTACGATTCTGGTAGCAGAAGGACAGAAGGAATCCGCGATCCTGGATGCAGAGGCAGAGAAGCAGGCAGCCATCCTTCGGGCAGAGGCGAAGAAGGAAGCGACCATCCGTGAGGCGGAAGGTCAGGCGCAGGCTATCCTGAAAGTACAGCAGGCGAACGCGGACGGCCTGAAGATGCTCAAAGAGGCATCTGCAGACAGCGCGGTACTGCAGCTGAAGAGCCTGGAGGCATTTGCCAAGGCGGCAGACGGCCAGGCTACCAAGATTATCATCCCGTCCGATATTCAGGGACTGGCCGGTATGGTGAAGGCTGTGGCAGAGGTAGCAAAGGAAAACTGATTTTTACGAAGAATAAAAGGCTGCGGTCCGAATATTTTGGGCCAGCAGCCTGATTGTTGTTGTTCACTTTGTTCACAGGAACTTCTCGGAATAGTGAATGTGAACAGTAAAATAAGTATGAATACAGACGTTGGTGGAGGACAAAAGAAATGGATTTAAAAGGACGCGATTTTCTGACATTGAAGGATTTTACTCCGGAGGAGATTGAGTATCTGGTGGATTTGGCGGCCAGCCTGAAGACCCGCAAGAAGGCCGGTATTGTAGAGCGCGATATGCGCGGCAAAAACGTGGCGCTGATTTTCGAGAAGACCAGCACCCGTACCCGCTGTGCCTTTGAAGTGGCGGCTCACGATATGGGCATGGGAACCACCTATCTGGATCCGTCAGGTTCTCAGATTGGCAAGAAAGAAAGCATCGCGGATACCGCGCGGGTCTTAAGCCGCATGTTTGACGGCATCGAGTACCGCGGTTTCGGACAGGAGATCGTAGAGGAGCTGGCGAAATACTCTGACGTACCGGTATGGAACGGCCTGACCAACGAATATCATCCCACACAGATGCTGGCAACCCTGTTGACAGTCAAGGAGCATCTGGGCCATCTGAAGGGCGTAAAGCTGGTATATATGGGAGATGCCCGCTACAATATGGGCAATTCCCTGATGATCGCCTGTGCAAAGATGGGTATGCACTTTACCGCCTGCGCGCCGAAGAATTATTTCCCGAATGCGGAGCTTGTAGCTTACTGTGAAGGCGTGGCAAAAGAGACCGGAGCGACCATTACCCTGACCGAGGACGTTATGAGCGGTACAAAGGGCGCCGACGTCATTTATACCGATGTATGGGTATCCATGGGAGAGCCCGACGAGGTATGGGAGAGCCGCATCCACGAGCTGATGCCCTATCAGGTCAATAAAAAGGTCATGGACAATGCGGGAGCCCAGGCTATCTTCACTCATTGCCTGCCGGCGTTCCACGATTTGAAGACAAAGATTGGCAAGCAGATTCAGGAGAAATTCGGCATCACCGAGATGGAGTGTACCGACGAGGTATTCGAGTCCGCCCGGTCCGTAGTCTTTGACGAGGCGGAAAACCGTATGCACACCATCAAGGCGGTTATGGCAGCTACACTGGGGGCTTAAGCATGAAAAAAGCAAGCCATGTGAGCAGGGACCCTTATTATTACTGGAAAATGATTTCCATGGTCCTGGCCTGCGCGGTGCTGATTCTGGCTATCCTGATTTTATTTGGCAGTAAGGGGGGAATGCTGATTCCCCTCGCCTTTCTGTTGGGAGCAGTTATGTCGGCGGTGACGGGCATTATGGAACTGGCAAAAAATAAAAAGGTGACCGGCTACATCTGCTCGATTTTCGCGGGGCTGATGGCCGTGGCACTGATATTCAATATCATCTGGATGTGGTTTTTATGATAAAGGACGAGGTTTTGGCTGCACTTCGGGAGAGAGGCGGCTATGTATCCGGGCAGGAGTTGTGCGACCGGTTTTCCGTGTCCCGGACTGCCATCTGGAAGGCAGTCAGCAAATTAAAAGAAGAGGGCTATGAGATTGACAGTGTGCCGAATCGGGGGTACTGTCTTCTGACGTCGCCGGACGCCATGACCGAGGCGGAGATTCGCAGTTATCTCCATACGGAGAAGATGGGGAAGAGCCTGGTTTGCTTCGCAGATACGGATTCCACGAATATTCAGGCGAAGCTGCTGGCAGAGCAGAATGCACCCGACGGGACATTGGTCTGCTCAGATCAGCAGACGAAGGGTCGGGGGCGCCGGGGACGTGCCTGGGATTCCCCGCCGGGAGAGGCCATCTATATGAGCCTTTTACTGCGACCGGATATCCATCCGGAGCATGCGTCCATGCTGACGCTGGTCATGGGTATGGCGGTGGCAGATGCCATCAATGAGCTGATGGGCGGCGAATCAGCCGGGATTAAATGGCCCAACGATGTGGTGCTGAAAGGCAAAAAGGTCTCCGGAACCCTGACGGAAATGAGTACGGAGATGGACTGCATCCATTATGTAGTCATCGGTACGGGCATCAATGTGAACACCCAGAAATTTCCAAAAGAACTGGATCAGGCGACGTCTCTGAGACTGGCAGCAGGCCATAATTTTCGGCGTGCGGAGCTGATCGCCCTTTGTATGAAATATTTTGAAAAATATTACGCGCTTTTTGAGCGGACGGAGGACCTGAGCCTTCTGATTGACGAATATAACCGGCTGCTGGTCAACCGGAACCGGGAAGTGCGGGTGCTGGAACCAGGCAATGAATATACGGGACTGGCTCTGGGCATAAACAACCAGGGCGAACTTCTGGTGCGCCGGGAGAACGGCCGGGTGGATGAGATTTATGCCGGTGAGGTATCAGTGCGCGGCGTGTATGGGTATGTATAAAATGGGAGAAAATATGGAACAGGAAAATACAGTCCTCTGCGGAGCCAATTCCTACGAGGAAAAATACTTTTTTAACGAGCAGTTTGCGGCGTTGCCTGCGACCATCAAGGACGAGCTGAAAATCATGTGTGTGCTTTTTGTAAACCAGGTGGGCGGCATCCTGCTTCTGGAATTCGCTCCGGACGGCACGCTGGTCTTCCGGGTATCCAGCCATGAGGACGATTTCTTCTTCGATGAGATCGGAAGCAGCCTGCAAATCAAGGAACTGCGGAGAGACAAGGAAGAGCTTCTGGCTTCTCTGGAAATGTTTTACCGCGTATTCTTTTTAAATGAGGAGACAGAACATGCATAACGAACTTTTGAAAATCGGACCGTTTACAGTGTACGGCTACGGCCTGATGATTGCCATCGGTATTTTCTCAGCCTACTGCCTGGCGGAATACCGGGCACGGAAAATAGGCCTTAACGACGAGAGGGTCTTCGGCATGACTATCTGGGCGGTTATCGGCGGAATTCTGGGCGGTAAGATTTTGTATTATATTACGATTTTACCTCAGATTTTCGCGGATCCGAGCCTTTTATACCGGGATTTGCTGGAGGGCTTTGTGATTTACGGCGCGCTCATCGGCGGCTTTATCGGCATCGTGCTTTACTGCCATATCTGGAAAATGAATCTGCTGTCGTATCTGGATCTGGCGCTGCCTTCCGTGGCACTGGCCCAGGGATTTGGCCGCATCGGATGCCTGCTGGCAGGCTGCTGCTACGGGCAGGAGACGGACAGCGCGTTCGCGATTACCTTCCACAATTCCGCTTACGCCCCCAACGGTGTGCCGTTGATCCCGACCCAGATTATTTCCAGCGGACTGGATTTCCTTCATTTTTTCATTTTACTTTACTTTGTAAAAAAATGGAAGAAACATGACGGGCAGGTGACGGGACTTTTCTTTATGCTTTACAGCGCCGGTCGTTTTGTGCTGGAGTATTTCCGGGGAGATCTGGAGAGGGGAAGCGTGGGCGTACTGTCCACGTCCCAGTTTATTGCCATATTTATGTTTGTGTTTGGAGCGGTCTTTTTCTTTGGCTTAAGCAAAAAGAAAGCGGCTGTGCCCACTGAGGTGAAAAAGCAGGATGAGTAAAAGTGAGAAGCGTGCCCAGACCTTCCTGTATATTGGTGTGCTGCTGGCACTGATTGCGGCGGACTGGCACTGGTATCTGGATGAATTTGCAGGCGAGAGCTTTGTGACGGGACTGTCGTTTATGAAGGTAGTGTATGTGCTGTGGATAGGCGCTATTATCATTTGTCTGGCGGTCAGCGGCGTATTTTTCTGGAAGCTTCGGAAGCAGGAGGCGGCCTATACCCGCAAAAATAAGCGCGGGCATGAGAAAAAGCGCCGGGTGTAAGACAGAAGCCCGTCGGGCAGGATTTTATTTTATAAAAAGGAAATTTTTTCATGGGAAAGCTAAAGATAGGAAGCGTGGAACTTCCGAATCCGGTGATACTGGCGCCGATGGCAGGGGTAAGTGACCTGCCTTTTCGTCTGTTATGCCGGGAACAGGGCGCGGGACTGGTGTGCATGGAAATGGTCAGCGCCAAGGCTATCGCCTATCACAATCGCAACACCGAGAGGCTGATGGAAATCAATGACCGGGAGCATCCGGTGTCCTTACAGCTTTTCGGCTCCGAGCCGGACCTGATGGCGGAGATTGCCGCGCAGATTGAGGACAAGCCCTTCGACATTCTGGACATCAATATGGGCTGTCCGGTGCCGAAAATCGTGGGTAACGGAGAGGGATCGGCTCTGATGAAAAACCCGAAGCTTATCGAGGAGATTATCACGAAGGTGTCCCGGGCGATCAAAAAGCCCCTGACCGTGAAATTCCGGAAGGGTTTCGACGACGATCATGTGAATGCGGTGGAGATCGCGAAGATCGCCGAGGCCAGCGGCGCGGCGGCAGTGGCGGTCCATGGCCGCACGCGGGAGCAATTCTACTCGGGAACGGCGGACTGGGAGATTATCCGACAGGTGAAAGAGGCCGTATCCATTCCCGTTATCGGAAATGGGGATGTGGACAGCCCGGAGAAGGCAAAGGCACTGCTTGATAGCACCGGCTGCGACGGCGTCATGATTGGCCGGGCTGCCAGAGGCAATCCCTGGCTGTTTCATCGGGTGGCAGAGTATCTGGAGACCGGAAAGCTCCTGGACAAACCATCCGGGGAAGAGATCAAAGCCATGATGCTCCGCCACGCGCGGATGCAGGTAGCATGCAAGGGCGATTACACGGGCATCCGGGAGATGCGGAAACACATTTCCTGGTACACTACAGGACTGCCCGGTTCCGCAAAGCTCAGGGGAAAGATTAACAGCGTAGAGAGTCTTCAGGAAATGGAAGAGCTTTTACAGGAAATGTAAGGGAAAAGTTGTAAGGAAAAAGCCATAAGCAGCCACGGAAAGCGATTGACAATCAGCGTCTTTGAGTGTATAATATCGTGGATATTCTGAAGGTGGGTCAGTGCCGTTTGTCCCATTTTCCAGAGCATCGACAGGAATAAATGCGACAGAAAAAGATATAATGGAATAGATAAGAACCAGGAAGGATGTAAAAAATGAGCGAGAAGAAAAATTTACTGACTTATGAGGGACTGAAAAAGCTGGAGGACGAGCTCCAGGATCTGAAGGTAGTGCAGAGAAAAGAGATCGCACAGAAGATCAAAGAGGCAAGAGAGCAGGGCGACCTGTCTGAGAACGCCGAGTACGACGCAGCCAAGGACGAGCAGCGTGACATCGAGGCCAGAATCGAGCAGATCGAGAAAATTTTGAAAAATGCAGAGGTTGTCGTAGAGGACGAGGTAGATCTGGACAAGATCAGCGTAGGCTGCGTGGTAAAGGTTCTGGATGTGGAATACGACGAGGAAGAGGAGTTCAAGCTGGTAGGTTCCTCTGAGGCAAACAGCCTGAACGGTAAGATTTCCAATGAGTCTCCGGTAGGAAAGGCTCTGATTGGCGCGCGCGTAGGCGATACCATCAAGGTTGAGACACAGGCAGGAGAGATTGAATACAAGGTACTTGAGATCCAGAGATCCAAGTAATCGGCATACGAGAGGAGTACAGGAATGGGAGAACAGAAGAATCAGAACGGACAGGAGCAGGATATCAATCAGCTCTTAAAGGTACGCCGTGAGAAGCTGGCAGACCTGCAGGAGCGCGGAAAGGATCCGTTCCGGATTACAAAATTTGACGTGACACATCACAGCCAGGAGATCAAGGATGACTTTGAAGCTCTGGAGGGCAAGACCGTAACCATCGCCGGACGTATGATGTCCAAGCGTGTCATGGGTAAGGCTTCCTTCTGCAACGTGCAGGATCTGAAGGGCAATATCCAGTGCTACGTGGCCAGAGACAACGTGGGCGAGGAAGAGTATAAGGATTTCAAGAAATATGATATCGGTGATATCGTTGGCATCACCGGCGAAGTATTCCGCACTAAGACCGGCGAGATCTCTATCCATGTGGCCAATGTGACACTGCTCAGCAAGAGCCTTCAGATTCTTCCGGAGAAGTTCCATGGACTGACTAACACCGACGTGCGTTATCGTCAGCGTTACACCGACCTGATCATGAACAGCGAAGTGAAGGATACCTTTATCAAACGTTCCAGAATTATCAGCAGCATCCGCCGTTATCTGGACGGACAGGGCTTCATGGAGGTGGAGACTCCGCTTCTGGTGGCCAATGCAGGCGGCGCGGCAGCGCGTCCCTTCATCACACATTCCAATGCGCTGGATGAGGACTTCAAGCTTCGTATTTCCCTGGAGCTGTACCTGAAGCGTCTGATCGTGGGTGGTCTGGAGCGTGTATACGAGATTGGCCGTGTATTCCGTAACGAGGGCTGCGATACCCGTCACAATCCGGAGTTCACTTTGATGGAGCTCTATCAGGCATATACCGATTATCATGGCATGATGGATCTGACTGAGAACCTGTACCGTACCGTAGCACAGGATGTGCTGGGAACCACAAAGATTGTATACAATGGCATTGAGATGGATCTGGGCAAGCCCTTTGAGCGGATTACCATGGTAGATGCTGTCAAGAAATATTCCGGCGTAGACTGGAACGAGATTCACACGCTGGAGGAGGCCCGCGCCGCAGCGAAGGAGCACAACGTAGAGTTCGAGGAGCGCCATAAGAAGGGCGATATCCTGAATCTGTTCTTCGAGGAGTTCGTAGAGGAGCATCTGCTTCAGCCGACCTTCGTTATGGATCATCCGATTGAGATCTCTCCGCTGACCAAGAAGAAGCCGGAGAATCCGGAATACGTAGAGCGATTCGAGTTCTTCATGAACGGCTGGGAGATGGCCAACGCTTACTCCGAGCTGAATGACCCCATCGACCAGCGCGAGCGTTTTAAGGCTCAGGAAGAGCTGCTGGCACAGGGCGACGACGAAGCGAACACCACCGACGAGGACTTTCTGAACGCCCTGGAGATCGGTATGCCGCCCACAGGCGGAATCGGTTTCGGTATCGACCGTATGTGTATGCTGCTGACAGACTCCGCAGCTATCCGCGACGTGCTGCTGTTCCCGACGATGAAGTCTATTGATAAGTAGGAATGCAGGAAAATCAAGGGTTTCAGAGCGTGGATGTACTAAAATATATAGTTGGTCAAGGGGTTTTGACCAAGATTTGACCAATTTTTGGCATAGTCAAAAAAAGATTAGTACAGGTTAGTACAGATTGCTTAGTCTGAAAAATTAAAGATTGTATTACTTAGAGGACATTTTCTAAAGAAATTTAGAAGATGTCCTCTTTTTGCGTTATAGGAACAATTGAAATACCGAAAGGAGAATAGCATGGAACACACAAAGGCATATCAGGAATTTAAGAAGAATGGTAATACAAAGTTTGTAAGATATAGCGAAGGAGCAGAAATGTATCATATGAGCGTATCAAAGTTTATGCAAATGGCTAAGGATGCCAAAGCAATCTATAAGTTAGGACAGTTAGTACTTGTGAATTTAAAAATATTTGATGAGTACATTGAGACATTCCATATAGTTGATGATGAATTTTATAAGTAGGTGAAAAGGATGGTAACACAATTACAGCCGGATGTTAGGGCTTATCTTCATGGTGGGGAGGTAATAAAAAGATACATAAGGGTCGAAGAGGTGGCTCATGAATATGGATTTAGTGTTGAGGAAACTGAATATATAGCTAAGGCTGCAAGTTCTTTATACAAGCTTACCCGTATTCATTTGGTAAAAAAGGAAAGGTTTGATGAGTTTATGAAACACATATATAAAGTGCCGGGAACAAATAAGCAGATAATCAAAAAGTTTGCGAGAATTGGAGAAGCTTCAATTATATACAGTATTGGAAGGCATAGGTTTATCGAGCTGGCTAGAGCAGCAGGTGCTACATATAAAATAAATGAGGGGACAGGAGGGACTGTACTGGTTAATTTAGAAATATTTGATAATTACATGGAGCAATTCAGACAACCTGTAAGACCTTTGAAAGAGCCGTTATACGGACAGGAAGAAGGTGAATTGAATGAGTAACTCATATAAGTTCTATTCAGATACAAAAGACATTATGAAAAAATATGTAAATGCTACTGAGGGAGCCATTATTTATGGCATAAGTAAATCAAGGATTATGGTTTTGGCTTCAGAAGCAGGGGCAGTATATAAGGTTGGAAATTCAGCATTGATTAATACAGATATTTTTGAAATGTATTTGGAGAAATTTAAGGAACCAACAAGACCATTGCCCAAACATATTTGGAATAAATTGTCAAGCGAAGATAAAAAAGACCACAATAGTACCTGTTTTGATAAAAAAGACCCGTGATTGTCACTTTCGGCATTATAGAAACTAATGTAATATATGGACATTCCAAGAAAAACTTGGGATGAACAATTTAATAATCAGTTACAGATTTGCAAAGTAGTTTGCACTGCAGAGTATCTGTAGGTAGTAAATTTACGGGGCATGTACCTGGAAGATGAAAGTCACAGCTATCATATTAGTAGCCTGATGGATCGAAAGATGAAGGGTGAGAAGTTGGATGGAAATCTGGAAAAAGGATTCGGCATGTTGCGTAAGGATAATCAACCACAGAGGGCGAGAAGTTTGTCCTTATCCTCAAAAGGCTAAAAGAGGAGATAGTGCTTCTGATAATTCAGAAGGGCGTCGTGAAACACATTTTGTGGCTCGTCTGTAACTCCCGGAGGTGAGAACACCTCTTTGTACACGGGGCGATATAGGAGTCTAGAAGACTGGCGTGTACCTACATGCTTAGCATTAAGCATAGCCATGTAGACTATATCACTTCCAAATTCAAATTTTGTCTATATGGCAACTAATTTGAAGGAGGATAAAGTGATGATGGGATTTAGCATAGCATTTATAATTATTGTTCTTATTGTATTGTATTCATTAGCAAGGACAGCAGGTGAGTCGGACAGGATATTGGAAAATATAAGAGAGCAATCACTCCTTGGAAGGGAGGAGAGCTCTGGTGGGAACAGTTGAAAAAAGAGATAAGCATAAGAAACGCAGATTTGTATCTCCAGAAGAAAAGCTTGAAAGAGAATTAAAAGATTGTATGCATTGTAGATTCTTCTGGGGACATAACAACAGATGTGCCAATGGAACATGTTGTAAACCATCTAAGAAAAAAGAACAGAAGCTTCCAGCGGAATGTGTCGGATGTCCATATTATCAAGGGAATGGTTATTGTTTTCCTTGTATGCGAAAGCTGATAGGAAAGTAGGTGGTTAAGATGTTCAAGTGGCTGTTTAAGAAGAAAGGATGTGCAAAACATATGAATAACAAGTTAGAAGTAATCGGCATTGATCATGGCTGGTCAATGATGAAAACAATTTCTCAGGTATTTGTCACAGGAGTTAAGGAGATTACAACAACTCCGGCACTTTTCGGCGATGTACTTGAGTATGAAGGAAAGTTCTATAAGGTTGGAACTGTGAGGCAGGAAGTAAAGGATACAAAGGTCGAAGATGACAGCTTTTATCTTCTCACTCTTGCAGCAGTTGCTAAGGAACTTAAAAGAAGAGGTCTTGCAGAGGCAAAGGTATTCCTTGCCGTAGGACTACCACTTACAAGGTTTGGAGCAGAGAAGAATGATTTTATCAAGTACCTGACAAAGAATAAGCGTGTAAGCTTCAAATATGAGAATGAGCCGTATTATATTGAAATGGATGATGTGGCAGTATTCCCTCAGTGTTATGCAGCAGTAGTGGACAAGATTCCTACAATGGCAAAGAAAACGCTGATAGTAGATATCGGTAGCTGGACAATCGACATTATGCCGGTAATCAACAAGTCACCGGATGAATCAAAGTGTGTGACGATACCAAAAGGTCTTATTACCTGTATGCGTTCTATCAATGAACAGTGTGTAAGACAACTTAACGGAGAGGTAGACGAGTCAGAGATACAGAATATCATGCGATATGGCAGGTCAGATATTGATGATGAATACTTTGCCATTATCAAGGCAGAGATAGAGGATTTTGTTGATAAGGTATATAACTCAATCCGTGAGTTTGGGTATAACTTAAAGACTACACCGATTGTATTTGTCGGTGGCGGGGCAGTTGTGATGAAGAATTTTGGTAGTCATGATGCTAAGAACATTTCCTATAACCTTGATGTAAAGGCAAATGCAAGAGGATATGAGCAGCTTGCCACAATGGGACTTAAAAGCACTAAGCGATTATCATAAGGAGGCAGATGATGGGAAGAAGACTTGAATATGAAGTAAAAACTTCTGTCCGCCTCAACATGAGCAATCCTCAGCATGTGAAAATCAATGATGTGATTCAGAACCTTGATCCGAAGATTTTCAAATCTAAGAACCAGTTCATTATAGATGCGATTCAGTTCTACATTGATAATTATGGAAAAGAAACTTTTGTTATCAAGAAGAAGGAAAAAGAGAGGGCTGAATATATCCGGTCAGAAGATATTGATGACATTAAGGAAGAGGTCATTGAAGCAGCAACCAATGAGGCTAGAAAAGAGGTAATAAAGCTGTTAGGCGGAGTGATATCCGGGATGAATGTTGGTCAGCCGGTAATAATGCAGGCAGCCAATAGTGAAGCACAAGAACCTACAGAAGATGTTATGGACGATGCAGATGTTGCAGGACTTGCAATGGGATGGATGTCGAAAGGAGACTGATTATTATGAGAAGAGTTATGGGAGCCGTAGGAACAGTAATTTTAGAGATACTCAAGTGGATATTAAGGATAATTCTTGGAGCTTTGAAGCTGGTCTTAGGACTTGCCAAAATAATTCTTCTTCTATTCGCTATGGTGGCAAGGGTATTTCTTTCATTCGTAAGAATGGGCACATTTTGAGAGGAGGTGAGCATATATGCAGGCAAAGGGTTTATTCTTGAATTATAAGAAAAACAGACGACTTATGCAGTATTTCTTTAAAATAAGAGAGCTGGTATAATGAAAGGAGTTTAAGATGCACAGAATACGGGACAGTCCTATGTGTCCCGTGCATTACAGATAAATAGTTCACCGCAAGGGTGGATGGCACGGAACACAAAGCTCGTCCCTCTTGCGGAGAAGGGATGGGTGATGACTATGAAGAAGATAAGTATTATCTTACTATCCGCAGTATTGGTCTTTTCAATGGCTGCCTGTAATGGTGGTAAGGAAAAGGCTGATAATCAGACAGAGAAACAGACGGAAAGCGTAAAGCCAACTGAAGAAGTAGCAATGGCAACGGAAGCTGTCACAGAGGTCACAACCGAAGCTGGAAGTGAAGAGACAGAGAAAGATATTGCCGAGGTTAAAGATTCAGAAGAGAAGACTGATAAGGAAGATAACCAGTCTGCTGATAATGAAACTGCTTCAAAGCAGAAAGAAAAGTCAGAGCAGGATGACGAGCCGGAACAGAAAGCTCCTGCAAGTGGTAATAAGGAAGCTGGTGGAAATCAGAGTAATGCAGGTAATGGTGGTCAGACTACAGACAGTCCGAAAGACAATGTGAGCAATCCACAGCCTGCATCCGTGGCGTACAGTCCACAGAATGTTGTGTCACTTGCAACAGCAAAGTGTCAGGCAGGAGGGATGATTACCACACAGCAGAATTTACAGAATCATTTGAATGACGGCAGTATCACGCAGGAAGAGTACAATGAGTATTATCCTTACGATGGTATGGAAGGCTCTTATTATAGTGTGTTTGTAGAAACAGACCTCAACAAAGCAAGTACCATTGATGGACAGCGGTTATCATCTGAGGATGCAATCGCAGAATATATTGCAAGTATGTTACTTTTGGAAACAGATCCGGTATTCTACATCAGTTATGATGGAGTTTACACGACAGGCGGCACAGACTATTACGAGTTTCGATGTCACAGATAAATAAAAACGAATAGAAGCAGAAGGAAGAAAGATGTAAGCCATAAACTTATGTCTTTCTTTTTTTTATGCGTAAATTAAGGAGGAAAGAGCACATGAAACAGAAACTAAAGCGTTTTATGGCAGGGTTTATGGCTATGCTCACACTGGTTGGAACACTCTTTACGAATGGAACAACAGCATTTGCAGCCAGTCCGCAGGCAAATATTGCGTTCTGGAATGCGTCAGTCAAAAATTCCGGAGAAGTAAGTGAGCTGAAGCCCGGATATAATCATGGCAAGATTCTGTATTCAATTCTTGACGGAAATTCTGCATATTGTATGAATTTCGGATTAAGAGCAGATGGCGGTCAGCTTATGAACAGCTACGATGATGCGAGCACATCAATGTCAGCACAGCAGAGAAAGCTTTTAAGTTACTGCCTTTATTATGGGTTTAACAGTACACAAAAGGCGGCACCAAGCAACAGTCAGTGCGATGAGTATATCGCAACTCAGGCAATGGTATGGGTTATTGTAGCAGATATCTTTGGAACCGGAAGTGGTGATTCGGCAGCGAGAAAGCTCTGCAACACAGCACCAAGTCCTGATTCTTCATACAGCTATTATGAGAGACTCAGAGACAATATCAGCAGCTCCTACAATGCAACACTTCCAAGTTTTGCATCACGCAGAACCAGTGAGGCACCAACTTATGAATTAAAGTGGAATGATGGAAGTCAGAGATTTGAAACAACATTATCTGACAGCAATGGTGTTTTATCGGATTTTGATTTTGGCATCAGCGGATATTCTGTTGATAAGAATGGCAACAGTATTACAATCTCTTCAACGAGCGTGAATACTACAGCTACAACAGGAACATTCACATCCAATGCTGGCAAGGTTGAGACCACATCAAGCTGTGTATTCTGGCTTACAGGAAAGAGCGGATATCAGGAGTTTATTTCTGAAAGACCGACAGCAGATCCTATCAAAGCATATATCAAGGTCAAGACAGAGAATATCGGATATGGTGAGCTTACAAAGACAGATGAGTCAAGCGGAGTGAAGCTTTCCGGTGCAGTCTATGGAATCTATTCTGACAGCGGATGCACAAACAGAGTACAGACCATGACAACAGATGGAAACGGATATGCAAAGTCAGCTGCACTTGTTGCAGGCACTTATTATGTAAAAGAGATTACCGCACCAAAGGGATATGTCCTTTCCGGTAAGGTTCATACACTTACTGTAAAAGCAGGACAGACAACGGGAATCTCTGCAACAGATAAAGAGCAGCTTGGAGCAATCACAATTTATAAAGAGGGTGAGGTGCTTAGTTCATGGAATGGAAGCAATTTCACTTATGAGAAAAAGAAGCTTTCCGGAGCAGCATTCAAGGTAACTGCTGGAGCAGATATCTACAAGGCAGATGGTACTAAGGTTTACAATGCTGGCGATGTAGTGGCAGAAAGCCTTACAACAGGAACTGACGGACAGGTGGTATTATCTGACCTTCATCTTGGAACTTATGTGGTAACTGAGATTAAGAGCATTGACGGGTATACAATCAATACCACACCTCAGACAGTAGCAGTTGAGTATAAGGACCAGACTGTGACAGTACAGTATGAATCAACTACGATTGAGAATACAAGACAGAAAGCGGATGTATCTGTCGTAAAGAAGGACTCTGACACAGAGAACCCTCTTGATGGCGGCAAGTACACACTTTATGCCGGAAATGACATCAAAAACTATGCCGGACAGGTTATTGTGACAAAGGGTACAGCTCTTGAGACAGTAACTACAGGTGAGGACGGAAAGGCAAGCTACAGCGTGGATCTGCCAATCTCTAACGGATATTATGTCTCAGAGACACAGGCACCATATGCGTATATCAGAAACAGTAAAGATGTTTACAGCTTCAATTTCAATGTATTACCTGAAACACAGGCAAAGGCATCATTCAGTCACACATTTGTAAATGACAGAACCACAGCAAAGGTTCATATCTACAAGGTAGACAAGGAATCAGGCAAGGCAGCAGCCCAGGGAGATGCAAGCCTTGAAGGTGCAGTTTATGGTCTTTATGCGAGAAACGATATCGTGCATCCGGACGGAGCAACAGGAGTTGTATTCAAAACAGGAGATCTTGTAGCAACACTTACAACAGATAAGAATGGCGAGGCAGAGGTCAATAACCTTTACCTTGGAAACTATTATGTGAAAGAAATCACTCCATCAGAGGGGTATCTTTTAGACGAAGAGGAGCACGATGTAGTTTGCGACTATGAGGGAGACCTTGTAGCAGAGATATCAAGAAGCACAACCTCAGCAGAGCAGGTCATCAAGCAGCCATTCCAGCTTATCAAGGTATCTGACAATGGCGATGATACTGAAGCAGGCTTATTGGCAGGTGCAGAGTTCACAGCTTATTTGAAATCATCTTTACCTGTAAAGGCAGATGGAAGTTATGACTTTGACAAGGCAACTCCGGTAGTAATCGGGGAAAACGGAGCAACAACAATCACATCCGATGACAAGGGACATGCAGTTTCTATTGCAATTCCTTATGGAACTTATGTGGTAGTAGAGTCAAAGACTCCGCATAACATGAAGACGATCAAGCCATTTGAGGTAAAAATCAGCGAGAACCATCCTGACAAGCCTCAGACATGGAGAGTATTCCTTGACAGGGAGTTTACTGCAAAGCTTCGTGTAATCAAGAAGGATTCCGATACAAAGCAGACAGTACTTGTACCAAATGCAGAGTTTAAGATCTTCAATATTGATAAGAACGAATATGTGAAGCAGTACACAACTTATCCGTCAAAGGTCGAGCATACTTCATTCTTTACTGACGATGATGGAGATTTAATCTTACCTGAAGCACTTAAAATCGGTAACTACCGTATTGAGGAAGTATCTGCACCATACGGATATGTTGTAAATGATAAGTATGTCAGCATCTCTGTTGATACTGATACAGCATTTGAAACAGATGGTGATACAAATGATGCAATCATTACTGTGGAATATTCCGATGCCCCTGCAGTCGGAGAAATGACTGTAGAAAAGAAGGGTGAGGTACTTGACGGATTCAAGGGTGGACTTCTTGCAAGCTCATATGAGAAAGAGTTTGTTTATAAGGAAGGCTCACTTGCCGGAGCAAAATTCAAAGTTTATGCTGCCGAGGATATTTACACAGCAGACAACCAGAAGGATGCAGACGGAAACCGCATTAAGTATTACAGCAAGGGAGACCTTGTGACAACTCTTACAACTGGCAAGGATGGAAAGGCAACAGCTAAGAATCTTCCTCTTGGACAGTACAGAGTTGTGGAAGTGGAAGCTCCATACGGATATGTATTAAATCCGAATGAGCAGAAAGTGACATTCACATATGTGGATGATAAGACACCTGTTATCAAGGAAAGCCTTACTTTCTCAGATGACAGACAGAAGCTTGATATGTCAGTGACTAAGCTTGATGCAGAAGATAATACACCGATTGCAGGTGCTGTATTTGGACTCTATGCAGATGAGGACATCAAGAATGTGGATGGCAAGGTAATCATCGAAAAGGGTACTTTACTTGAGAAAGCAACTTCTGATGAAAACGGAAAGATTACTTTTGTTAAGGATTATCCGTTTGCAAAGTATGTTGCAAAAGAGATTGAAAAGCCTGCCGGATATGTGACAAACGAAGAGGTAGTAACCTTTGATACCAAGTATAAGGGACAGGATGTTAAGACTGCTGTATATAACAGCGAGTATAAAAACACTCCTACAACCTTTGAGTTTACAAAGACAGATATCACAAGTGGTGCAGAGCTTACAGGTGCAACACTTACTGTACTTGATAAGGATGGAAATGTGGTAGACACTTGGACATCTGATGCCAAGGAAGCACATGTAATTAAGAAACTTGTCGTAGGAGAGACTTACACACTTTGTGAGGAGTTTGCTCCATACGGATATCTGAAAGCAACCGATATTCAGTTTACTGTAGAGGATACAGGAGATGTGCAGCATGTAGAAATGAAGGATGAGGTTCCGACTGGTTCTATCGTGATCAACAAGGATGGTGAGTTTGTAACAGATACCACTCTTATGAAGGGACACTGGTATGATTTCATTTTCAATTACTTCAAGGACAGTCTTGCAGGAGTAACCTTTGATGTATATGCAAAAGAGGATATCGTGAGTGCAGACGGACTTGGAAGCATTTACCATAAAGCTGGGGAAAAGGTAGCAACTATCGTAACAAACGATAAGGGCATTGCCAGAATTGATGACCTTCCTCTTGGCAAGTATTATCTTGTAGAGACAAAGACAATTGATGGATTTGTATTAGATGATACACCGATTGAGGCAGACCTTTCTTATATCGACCAGAACACAAAGGTTGTATTTGCAGGAACGGATGTGACAAATGAGCGTCAGAAAGTGCAGATTACTGTAACCAAGACTGATTCAGAGACTAAGGAAGCACTTGAAGGAGCAGTATTCGGCTTATTTGCGAAAGAAGATATCGTGAACAAAGATGGTAAGGTAATCGTAAAAGCTGATACACAGATTGAGAGAACAGTAACAGGCAAGGACGGAAGGGCAGCATTTACCTCTGACATTCCACTTGTACAGTATTATGTCAAAGAGATTGAGGCACCAAAGGGCTATGTGAAGTCTGATAAGATTTTTGATGTGGATGCTTCATATCAGGGAGATAAGGTAAAGGTTATCGAGTTTGAGGCAGCATTTGAAAATGCACCGATCAAGGTAGAGATTTCAAAGACTGATATCACAGGCGAGAAAGAATTACCTGGAGCAAAGCTTTCAGTTATTGATGCTGATGGAAAGCTTGTTGAGAGCTGGACATCAGAAGCAGGAAAGACTCATATGATTGAGAGACTTCCTGTCGGAAAGTACACACTCAGAGAGGAATCTGCACCATATGGATATAAGGTGGCAAGTGATGTAACCTTTGAAGTAAAGGAGACAGCAGAAATCCAGAAGGTATCCATGAAGGATGAGCAGGCAGTCGGTAAGATTGTCATTGAGAAAACTGACAAAGTAACCGGAAAGCCGATTGAGGGTGTTGTATTTGAAGTAAGGGATAAGGACGGAAAGGTGCTTGATACACTCACTACTGACAAGAATGGTCATGCAGAGAGCAAGGAGCTTCCTATCTGTACTTACAATGAGGATGGATCATTCAAAGAAGATATCCATTATACAGTTCTTGAGACTAAAGCAGCTGACGGATATATCCTTGATGGAACGGCTCACGATGTAACTCTTCGATACGATGACAATGCACCGGATGTTGTTGTAACAACTCTTAAGCTTATCAATGTACCGACAGAGCCTAAGCTTCCACAGACAGGCGACAATGCAAATCCGCTTCTTTATCTTGGAATTGGTGCACTTGCACTTATTACAGGTGTTGGAGTAGGACTTCGTGGAAGAAAGAAAAAGAATAAACAGTAACAATTAACCTTGCGGGGAATGTAAGCCAGTGACTTATGTTTCCTGCTTTTTTTGATTTGGAGGACAAACAGTGGTAGGAGAAAGAATCAGATATTACAGAAAACGACAAAAAATGACACTCAGGGAACTGGGCGAGAAAAGTGGTTTTGAAAATAGAGGTGATGTAAGAATTGCCCAATACGAAAATGGTTCAAGAGTTCCAAGGACGGGAACGTTGAACAGGATTGCAAAGGCACTTGGCATTCCGTCGGAAGAATTATTCTGTGAGGACTGTAGAAAGTGCATGTTTCTCAAGAATTATTACAGAAAGAAAAGAAAATCTCATACCACTTTTGATATGGGAATCGAAGAAGACAACAGTTACAGAGAACACAATAATCCCGATGATGAAGGAATTTTATATGACAATTTAGATTAAGGAGGAACCGTAATATGATGAATTACGAGATTTTTAAGGAAGTAGTAAAAGAAAAGTTTATGGATTATATGCCTGAAAAGTTCAAAGGAATGGAGCTTGTGGCAGAGCCAGTGGAAAAGGTGAATGTGACTCTTGATGGCATTATCTTAAGAGAAGAAGGCAGGAACATTTCACCCACGATTTATATCAATGACATGTATAAGAAGTATCAGGACTGTGGCGATCTTGAGGAAACACTTATGGCTGCATGTGACTTCATGGAAAGGGCATATGAGCAGACTCCGGTTGTTGATGTGGACAGCATTATGAGGGATGCTAACGAGAAGATTGTATTCCAGCTCATCAATACAGAGCAGAATAAAACATTTTTGGAACAGGTGCCGCACAGAGAGTTCCAGGATCTTTCTATTGTGTATAAGGTAATAATCAGTGCAGATAAGGATGCGGTGCAGAGTTCAAAAATTACAAATGAATTTGCGAAAAGACTTGGAATGAGCGAGGAACAGCTCTTTAAGTGTGCAGCGGAAAACACAAGAAGACTCTTCCCACCTGTCGTTCGTAGCATGAATGACATTATGAAAGAAATGTTCGCAAGGGATGGGATGCCGCAGGAGATCGCAGAGATGATGATAGCTGAGATTCCACCGGAGCAGACGATGTGGGTGATTTCCAATGAAAAGGGTATCAATGGCGCAGCATCCATGCTTTATGAGAATGAGCTTCATGAGCTGGCAGAGAGTTTAGAGAGTGACCTTTATATTCTCCCTTCGAGCGTGCATGAGGTTATTGCAGTATCTTCAGATATGGGAAGCCCTGAGATGCTAGCACAGATGGTAGTCGAGGTAAATATGCAGGAGGTGTCTTTGGACGAGAGACTTTCCAATCAGGTATATCACTATGATAAGGATTTAAGAAAACTCACCCTTGCAACTGATACACCAAACAAGAGACTTGATGGTATCGTTGCAGAACCTCCCCTTGTATATGATGCGAAGGAAAAGTCCAGATAGGAGGCAGTTATGGAGCAGGAACTTACAATGGAAGAACTCATTGCTCTCATAAACAGCCAGAAAGGTGACTTTGTTATCCGTGTCGAGTCTGGAGAGGAGGCGGTGTCTGATGCCAAAGAAGAATGACTTCAAGCTTGATGTGGTTTCGGTAAGACTTGTAAAGGATGCTCCGATTTATTCGGAGCACACCTTTAACAATCCGGCGGATATAGCTGCTGTCATGGGAGACTGTATGTGCCAGTTTGACAGGGAAGTAGTGTGTGTGGTCAATCTAAGGTCAGATTTAAAACCTATTAATGTGCATTTTGCAAGTGTTGGTTCTTTAAATGAGGCAATGGCACATCCGAGAGAGCTGTTTAAATCAAGTATCTTAAGCAATGCTGCAAGCATGATGTTAATCCATTGTCATCCATCCGGGAATGTATTCCCAAGCAAGGCAGACACGATGATGACAGACCGCATGAACAAGCTGTGTGAACTGATGGGAATACCGCTCATTGACCATATCATAGTCGGTGGAGACAACCGTGAATTTTTCAGTTTCAGGGAAAAAGGCATGATTGATAATCCTAAGATTACCCTGAGCACAGATTACCGGACACTTGACATCAAGTCACCGCTTGTAGCAGAGCAGGGAAAGGCAAGGTGAAAGCATGGATGGAAGATTTACGGATGAAGAGCTTGCCATAGCAAAGAGTGTTGACCTGTGTGCAGTTGCTGAAAGCCTTGGGTATACAGTAAAGAGGATTGGCAAATACCACACTTTAAAGGAGATGGATTCCATCCGTATCTATAACAGAAGCCATTGGTACAGATGGTCAAGGCAGTTTGACAAAGGCAACAATGGCGGCTCACAGATAGATTTCTTACGGGTATTTTGTGGAATGAGTGTAAAAGAGGCTGTGTTCTGGCTTTTAGATTTCGCAGGATACAGAAGAATCGAGAATCCTGTAAAGCAGCCACTTGTTCATCAGGTATCGCAGAAGCAGGCAGAGGAGAGAAAGCCATTTGTCCTACCGGAACCGGCAGGAGATAATTCCTATCTTATTTCCTATCTGAATCAGGAGAGAGGAATCAGCAGAGTAGTCATAGATCTGTTTTTAAAAGATGGACTGATTTATGAGAGCAGGCATTACCATAATGTTGTTTTCAAAGGAAATGATAAAAATGGAGTGACAAGATTTGCAAGTATGCGTGGAGTGTTTGATAAGCAGGGCAAGCCATTCAAGTGTGATGTCACAGGAAATGATAAGAACTATGGATTTAATGTGGTAAATGAAAACAGTACAGAGCTTGTAGTATTTGAGGCAGCAATCGACCTTATGAGTTATGTTGATATCTTCACGGATTATGAATCAAATAAGCTGGCACTTGGAATGCTTGCAGATGCCCCGCTTGAGACATTTCTTCGAGAACATCCGCAGATTACTTCCATCCGGTTCTGCCTTGATGGAGATGAGCCGGGACGGAAGGCGGCAGCTGAACTTATGAGAAAGTATTATGAGCTTGGATATGAGGTAGAAGACTGCCCGCCTCCAGCCGGATATAAGGATTACAACGAGTGGCTTGTAGCGGCAAAGCTTAATCTGAACAGGATGAATAAGCGAGCAGATGAACCAGTCAGGGCATGAGAAACCGGATTTTGATGTGTGGGGGCAGAAAGCGCCCCCAAAACAGCAAAGTGGGGGCAGAAAGCGCCCCCAAAATGTCAAAGTGGGGGCAAAAAGTGCCCCCGCAATTTGGACACGACAAAATCCGGACTGAAGTAAAAATAAAAGTGGGGGCAGAAAGCGCCCCCAAAATAACAAAATGGGGGCAGAAAGCGCCCCCAAAGTAGCAAAGTGGGGGCAAAAAGCGCCCCCACTTTCATAAACAGAGGGTTTTAGGGAGATTTTCTCCCTAACTAGATGGCATTAGGACAGAGATGTCTCTAATGCGTATCTAGCCGTAAACCTAAGAGATTCAGACAGGCGTGTGGGTGGAAGAGATATACAAAACACGGATAAGGGAGGTGCAGGAAAGCAATGGATAAAGAACTTACAATAATCGCAGAACCAGGGGAACTTATTGCATGGGCAGACACATTTGATATCTTACTAAACCCTTCGATAGAAGATGCTGCAATTCTGCTTAACTATATGGAAGGACATGATTATGCCATTGGCATAGATTCAGATGGGAAGATGTACAGGCAGGATGTAGCTGAGGAGAATGGTGAAATTGAACCATACCCGATAGATGATGTTATAGATATTGTCTGTGAATGGAACTATGAACTGATACTTGATGCGGAAGCACACAGGAGTGATCCAAAGGATTTTAACGACTATAACGAGTATCAGAGCAAGTATGAAAGTCTGAAAGCAGATGAAAAGAGACTGGACAGATTGTTTGATAAAACCTGTTATGGTAAGGAACTTATAGAAGTTGCTACAGAGCTTGCAGACAGGGTTATTGCCCAGCTGGGTAATAAAGAACTGGAAAAAGCTGCTGTAACAGTAGCAGAAGGAGTAAGAGAATACAGTACGGGTAAGAGAGGAAGGTGATTCTATGGCGGATAAAGTTCATTGTATAAGGAAAACACTAAGACTTATGCCACAGGAAGCGAAGGTACTTTCTGATAAGGCAAAGGCAAATGGAATGAATGAAGCCGAATATATCAGGCTTCTAATCAGTCAGAAACCAAATGATTATCCGGAAGTAAGGAAACTTCTTAAAGAGCTTATCAATGAGATAAACCGAATCGGCATTAACATCAATCAGATTGTATTTAACAGCAATGCACAGCTGTATTCCAAGAAAGATAAGGAACAGCTTGTGGCATATATGAAAAAGCTGAATCAGTCTGTCAGCGAGGCGGTGGTAAAGATTGGCAATTAGTAAGATACTTCACATGAAGGACAGCGGGAATTCTTTTCATGCAAGGCATTTGAAACGGGCACTGGATTATGTGATGAATCCTGAGAAAACGCAGGGAGGAAGACTTGTGGGAGCTGTTAACTGTCAGGCAGATATGGCTTTTGAACAGATGATGGATACAAAGAAGCAGTTTGGAAAAACAGACAAGCGACAGGGGTATCACATCATTCTTTCCTTCAAAGAGGATGAGGTGGAACCGGACAGGGCTTTTGAGATAACACAGAAGTTTGTAGCAGAATATCTTGGCGATGCCTATGAAGCGGTATTTGTGGTTCATGATAATACAGACCATGTTCATTCACACATTGTATTTAACAGTGTAAGCTTTGTAGATGGGAAAAAGTATCGCTACGAGAAAGGTGACTGGGCAAAGTATATCCAGCCGATTACCAATAAGCTGTGTCAGGAGTATGGTCTTTCCATTATAGATGTGGAGGATGGCAGCAAAGAGAAAAAGCATGAGAATTATAAGGATTGGAGCGAATATCGTGAAGGCAGCTTTGTGTGGGCAGATATGATAAAAAGAGATTTGGATGCCTGCATTTTACAGGCAAATGATTTCAGTGGATTTCTGGAGCTGCTGTCGGAAAAAGGATATGAGGTCAAGCAGGGAAAGTATCTGGCAGTCAGACCACAGGGGATGACAAGATTCAGAAGATGTAAGACTCTTGGCGAGAATTATTCACAGGAAGCTATTGTGGAGCGTATTGCTAAGGAAGATTTATCTTTTTACCAGTCACAGAATGAGGAAAAACAGGCAGCGATAGTAAAGTGCTATGTCAAAAGATACCACAGGGCGAAGATGTCAGGCTTGCAGAAAAGATATTATGCAAAGCTTTACCGGATTGGAAAGCTGAAAAAGAAGCCATACAGTCAGGTATGGAAGTATAGGGATGATATCCGAAAGATGCATAAGCTGCAGGAGCAGTATCTATTTCTGGTAAGGCATAAGATTGAGAGTGCGGAAGAACTTGTGTCGGTACTTGATAATCTGACGGATAAGAAGAAAGAAGCATCAAAGGAAAAGAGTAAGACCTATAAGGCTAAGGAAAGATTCAAAGATATTTTTGACAAGGCTGAACAGATCCGGGAGCTTAATGATGCGGAATCGTGTTATCAGAGTGGGGATACCTTCTTTGAAGATGAGCACAATGCATGGGAAAGGCTTAACACTGAACTTTTAGCACAGGGATACAGTGTGGAAGAGGTCGAGAGTCTTAGAAAGAAATATGAGAGCAAGTATGCACAGGACTGTAAGGCAGAACGGGCGGTATCAAAGGAACTTAGCCTTGGAAGATCAATATGGAAGGAACTTACTGTATCAGCTTCGGCAGAAGAGAAGCAGTATGACAAAGAAACAATAAGAGACAGAAAAGAACAGCCGGTACGTTAGGCTGTTTTTTTAGTGGTTAGGAGGCATATATGGAAGAAAAAAGAGAGCCATTAAGTGAAATGGCGATTGAGAGAAAGATACAGATTCTTCGTAATAAGCATATGGACAGTGAGGTTATTGCTCTTGTCAAAAGCGATTATGAATATGGACTGACTGATGATGAAATCGGTCTGTATCTTAACAAAAGTTATGACATTGAGCAGATGAAGGTGTTATCAAAATGTCTGCATAAGGGTGTATCAGAAGAGTTGTTAACGCTGCTGAAAGATAGCAGGATGGCAGCACCTAAGATGCAGACAGCATTGGATTACTATGAAAAAGGTGTGCCGATTGATGCAATCAGAGAGGTAGTCCAAAAAGATGATACAGCAGTAAACATGCGCAGGATGTTTGATGTCGTATTAGATAAGCTTAATAAAGCTAAAGAGCAGGTGCCACAGGATTTAGAGTATGTGAAAAGTCTTGTAGCCCAGATGGATGAAGTGGTCGAAAAAATCAATCACCAGAATGAAAGGTATGATGCCCTGAATAAGAAGCTTTCTGAAATAGAAACTTCCAAAGATGATGAGGAAGTCAGGGAGCGTCTGGTCAAGGAGAACCAGGATAAGGATGCTCTTATCAACAGTCAGCAGAATGAACTGAATAAGGCAAGCAGTACGATTGCAAGACTCAGGGATGATATTGAGAAAAAGGATAAGGAGATAAAGCGTATGGGAGACAGAATAGAGTCATTGGAAGATAAGATCATAAGTGTTGCCACAGAGAATAAGAAAGAGGCAGAAAGTAAGGCAGAGCCGCAGGAAAGCCAGTCCGTACCACAGGCAGAAAAAAAGATGGTTGATACAGTTGCAGTTCCGCAGAATATGCAGGCTGTGGCAAACGGGATTCCGGTCTATTATCAGATTCCGGTAGTTGATGGTACTGGAAATGTGGTGCAGAGACTTCCGATTGAGCGAAGTGTGAGAAAGAGCAGCAACAGCGGAGTGGCAAGTCTTTTTGCAAGACTGTCATTTAAGAAAAAGTCAAGAGCAGACATTGTAAAGCTGGTTGCATCGGGAGACCTTGTTCCGGCGCAGCTTGTGCAGATTAAGAGTGCAATAGAAAAGGGACTTACTGAGTCACAGCTTGTAGAGCTCATAAACAACAACATTTCAGCGGAAAAGATGAAGGAGATCATTGAGATTGCTGTGCTTGAAAACAGCATGGCAGATTAGGAGGAACTTATGAATTTAGCAGTAGTAAATGAAGCAGTAACAGAGATGAATGGTGTGGAGCATCAGTTTACAGAGGAAGAGAAAAACTTTGTTGTCCAGTTCGCATTCAGAAGTGGCAGCAAGGAAGACACGATTTCTCTTATTGAAGCTTTGGCACATTCAGCGGATAAGGCTGAGTCGGACGAGATTATGGTCACATACAGGTCTAAATATGATATGAAGCCTGCATGGGTGGAACAGGTGGAAAACCTGCTTGTGGCACTTGAAATGTATCGTATCGAGGAGGAGAAAGCAATCAATCATCTGGCAGATATTTTGACTGCTTATGGTATTGATGTATCAGCCGAGGAAATCCGTACTACAGAGACAGAAACGCTTAAAACAACAGTCAGAGAGAAAGTGGAGGTGCGATAATGGCAGAAGAGATTCAGGAAGCGGTGCAGATCATCCGTGTAGCTTATGATGGCATTGAGATTGCCATGAAGGTAGGAAGCGGCGGCATTGCTGCCATGCAGAAGGCAATAGATTTCTTAAAAGGGATGCTTGATTATGAAAAGTCACTTGGCAAGACATCCATGAGAAAGCTGATCTTAAAAGGTGGCGATTTACAGGTGTTGCAGTTTAATACCGAAGATATGAAAAAGGTTGAAAAGATGGCAAAGAAGTATGGAATCCTGTATTCGGTACTTCCAGACTGTAACAGGAAAGATGGACTGAGTGAGGTAATCTTTCATACAGAGGCAGTTCCCCGTGTGAATATGATGATACAGAAGCTCAAGTTTGGTAAGATTGCCACATTTGACGATTATCTGAAGAATGGAGATGAAAAATCCCTTGGCAAGCTGATGGATTTTTTGAAGAAACAGCAGGGAAACGAGAAAAGCCACACGATAGAAGGGGATAGGGTTAATACCGCTATTGACGGACTGATCGAAAAGGTCGGAATGTTTGCAATGGAAAAGAAAGCTATCAGTGTGGATCAGGTCAAGGAGAATTTCAGTATCAATGGTGAGCAGGCTGAAAGTGTTATCAAACAGCTTGAGACAATCGGTGTGCTTGGAAAGAAAAATGAGGATGGCACCCATACAGTCATGATGGACAAGGATGCATTTATCAACCGTGTCAGAGGCTATCAGGACCTTGCTGAGAGAATGAGGGCAGTTGCAGCATCAAAAAATGCGAACCTGTCAGATGTGACAATCAGCAAGAAGCTGATTATCGAAGAAAATGACCATGCTGTTAAGACCAGAGTTCCCGGCACATGGGGAGAAGAGGCAAGATATGTATGGCTCCGTAAGGAAAACATCATGGAGATTCATGGTGGAAAGACAATGCTTACCTTCCTTGATTCCACCAAGGATTATAAGCTCTACGATGAGCAGAATCGTGTGGTGACAACCCAGAAAGGAACCGAGCTTTATACTCACTACGACAAGGTGGAGTCATCTGTCAGGGAGCGTTACGAGAAAGTGCAGAAGCAGCAGAAAAAGACCACACAGAAGAAAACTGTTACCACAAAGAAAGCGAGGTAGCAGCCTATGCAGACAACAAAGAAAAAGCCGTCACTGATATTCATCCTTGTGGGTGCAGTGTTAGCAGGGTATCTTGGTTATCTGATAAATGGTGCGTGGACGGAAGGGATTGCCTTTAATGAATTTATGGACAGATTCAATGAAGTATGTGCTGTTCCTTTTGCCAATTATTACAATTCCAATACAGTAAAAGCAGTAGCCATTGCATTAGGTATCTATGCGATGGCTATTGTCATGTATTACACCAGTCAGAGAAACTATATGCCTGGCAAAGAATTTGGTACGGCAAGATTTGAAAATCCGAAGCAGGTCAACAAGATACTTGCAGATAAGGATGAAAATTTCAACCGGATACTCAGCCAGAATGTGAAGATGTCGCTGGATTTCAGGAGACTCAAGCTCAATGGAAATATCCTTATCTGTGGTGGTTCCGGAGCAGGAAAAACATTTTATGAAGTAAAGCCGAATCTTATGCAGATGCCGCATAACTGTTCCTTTATCTGTACCGATCCAAAGGGAGAAATCCTTAGAAGCTGCGGGCAGATGTTAAAAAATAACGGATATAACCTGAAAGTCATTAATCTGTTAGAGATGGATAAATCAGACTGTTACAATCCATTTTCCTATATCAGAGAGGAAACAGATGTGGTCAAGCTGATTACAAACCTTATCAGCAATACGACACCAAAGGGAGCGACACCAAGTGATCCGTTCTGGGAAAAAGCGGAAGGATTGTTCTTACAGGCTATCTTTTATTATGTGTGGCTGGAGGTACAGCCGGCAAAGAGAAACTTTGAGACAGTACTGAAGCTTCTTGGAGAGGCAGAGGTTACAGAACAGGGAAAAGCATCAAAGCTGGATGTGCGTATGAAGTTTTTAGAGGAAAGTTCTCCGCTTGGAGCTAATCATCCGGCAGTAAAGCAGTACAACAAATGTATGAGAGGTGCAGGAGATACCGTCCGTTCCATTATCATCAGTGCCAACTCAAGACTTGCATTTCTTGAGAATAAGCAGGTTTTACGATTACTCTCAAAAGATGAGCTTAATCTGTCAGATATCGGTATTGGAGTGAATGGGGATGGAGAGACAAAGACAGCACTGTTTTGTGTAATCCCGGATAGTGACAAATCCTATAACTTTATTATTGGACTACTTTATACGCAGATATTTCAGGAACTGTACTATCAGGCGGACTTTAACTGTGGCGGCAGACTTCCAATTCATGTGACCTTTATGTTAGACGAATTTGCGAATGTCGCATTGCCTGATGACTACTGTTCATTGTTATCGACAATGCGAAGCAGAGAGATTTCAAGTATTATCATCATACAGAACTTTGCCCAGTTAAAGGCACTTTTTAAGGACACCTGGGAGACAATTCCAGGCAACTGCGATACTTTCATCTACCTTGGCGGCAACGAGCAGTCAACGCATAAGTACGTCTCAGAGCTGCTTGGAAAAGGTACGATTGATAAGAAGTCAAGCGGAGAGACAAAGGGCAGACAGGGAAGCTCTTCAAGAAATTATGATGTATTAGGAAGAGAATTGTTTACACCCGATGAAGTCAGAAAGCTGGATAACAAAAAGTGTATTATCTTTATCCGTGGATTTGATCCTATCATGGACAATAAGTTCATACCATTCAATCATCCGATGTTTAACCAGACAGCAGATGGCAAGGGAGAGCCTTATGTTCATCAGATAAGAGGAGCAGATAATCTTATCGGTCCGCCATTTGAGATTCTTTCAGACAAGGCGGTTAAGTATTATGAAAAACTGAAGGATAAGGGCGAGAATGTGTATATTGATTCTCTTACCTATGAGCAGTTTATGATGCTTGGTGATGCGGAATTAAGCAGAAGATTTTCCATGCAGGATGAAGCAGAGCAGAAAGCAAAGATTGACAGGGAACAGGCAAATGAGCTTGAGTATGTCGATGAATCGCAGAAGTCGGAAGCAACAGAAAGTGCCAATGCTTCTAGTGGAAGTGCTGGTGCTAAACCTGTAAGGAATCCTGAGAGGGAAAAGCCTAAATGGGAGGATACCATCACAAATCGAATGCTGCACTGGTCGTATACACCGGAGCAAAAGGAAGAAGTGAAGAAAGCACTTGCCGCAGGAGTTCCGAAAGCAACGATTCTTACTTACTTCTATCCGGAGGTTACTGTGGAGAAGATGAGTTCATATCGGAAGAAGCATTAAATGATATCGCATAGGCACAGGAAATGTGGTATACTGTGCCTATATAAAAAGAATGTGTTTTACAAATCGGAATTGACCGAATAAGTTAATCGTGCCATATGGCTTGATTATAAATACAAAGATAAAAACGCAATGTACATTAAAAATGTACTAGAGCTGGTAGGTAGCCCAGCCGTCCTATGCAAATAGGGTAAGTAACCTGCCCCTCCGGGTTGTCCATTCTTTGTTCAATTCATTTTAGGAGGGATTCTTATGGACAAAGCAAGTGGAAAACTGACGGTATATTTTGAAGAACCATTTTGGGTAGGTGTATTTGAACGTATTGAAGATGGTAAACTATCTGTGGCGAAGGTAACATTTGGTGCAGAACCAAAGGATTACGAAGTGCAGGAATATATTCAAAAATACTATTTCAGTTTGAAATTCAGTCCGGCTGTTGAAACTGTTGTAAAGGATATAAAAAGAAATCCGAAACGGATGCAGCGAGAAGCGAAAAAGCAGACGATGGAAACAGGCATCGGCACAAAATCACAGCAGGCATTGAAATTACAGCAGGAACAGAACAAACAGGTGCGTAAAGAGAGAAGCCGCAAGAAAAAAGAGGCGGAAGAACAGCGAATGTTTGAGTTGAAACAGCAAAAGAAAAGAGAAAAGCATAAGGGGCATTAAAGTCCCTTGGGCTTTTGCACAATTCGATATTTAACGGAGGAATCATTATGTGTGGAATGACAACTGATTTATAAATAAAAATAAATCGGAGGTTTATATGAATTATTCAATAAGAGAATTAAAACGAGATGAAAATAAGATATTAGATACTTTTTTATACGAGGCAATTTTTATTCCTGAAGGTGTTCCAGCACCGTCCAAAGACATCATTAACAAACCAGATTTGCAGGTATATGTAAAGGACTTTGGTGAGAACAAGGGAGACTTATGTTTGGTTGCTCAAGTTGCGGATGAAATTGTTGGTGCTGTATGGGTTCGGATTATGAATGATTACGGTCATATAGATAATGAATCACCGTCTTTTGCAATTTCACTTCTTAAAGAGTATAGAAACTATGGTATCGGAACAGAATTAATGAAACAGATGCTAGTGAAATTAAAACTAGAAGGATATAAACAAGCATCATTAGCTGTTCAAAAGATGAATTATGCTGTCCGTATGTATTGGAAGGTAGGATTTGAAATCATTGATGAAAATGATGAAGAATATATTATGATTTGTAAATTATAGGAACTTTCAACTCCCAGTTTGTCTGACTCACAACAATTTAATATTAAACTAATACAAGCACTTTAGCCAATAAAGGTTAAGGTGCTTTTTTTTGCGCCTTGAAAGGAGGTGGTTGAAGCACACCACATCGGGGAAAGCCCGATTTAATCATTACAACAGGAATTGCCTGATCATATAGAGTTACTTTTAACAGCCAGTTAGGGATTATCCCTGCTGGCTTATTTTTTTATCGAAAAGGAGACAAACAACATGAGAAAAGAACAGATTATTACAACCAACAACAATCAGATGGAGGAGAAAGGTATGAAGAGTAGATTCATTCACTTTAAGAAGAGATTCGTTCCGGCATTATCCGGAGCACTTATGGGAGTAATGCTTATGAGCACTACTTGTTTTGCAGCAGGTACAGGTACTTCCGCAGTAACACAGCCACTTGAGAACTTAAAGACACTTATTATTGCTGTCATTGGTGCGGTCGGTGTCATCATTCTTGCAAAGAATGTTATGGAGTTCGCACAAGCCTATCAGCAGCAGGATTCATCTACCATGAACTCCGCTCTGAAAGGAATTGTAGCAGGTGTCATGATGGCTGGTATTTCAACAGTTCTGACATTCTTAGGCTTCTAAGATGGGGAAAAAGAGTTTCCCTTTTAGTAAAAGGAAAGAGGTGAATAACAAGTATGGATATTTTTAAGCTTGGAGACAAGATCCTTGCACTTCTTGAGGCGGTGTTTGGATTTTGGAACAATCAGATATCCCTAGTCTTTGCAATGCTTGGACAGTCACCGGTCAGTTTCAAGGGCGGAGGTCCTTGGGCAGTTATTGAGGGTATTGAGCCGGTCTTTGTAGCGGTCGGCTCATCCCTCGTTGTGCTGTTCTTTGTTATCGGTTTCTGCTCGGAAAGCATAGATGTAAAAGATGAGATGAGGTTTGAGTCTATATTTCGTATGCTTATCCGATTGGGACTTGCAGAATGGTTTGTTGCAAATAATGTCACGATTATGAAGGCATTTTTTACTTCCATAGGAAATCTGGTAGGACTTATATCTGCCGGGACAACAACGCAGCTTGCCATTGACAGTACACAGGCAGATATCATTAAAGGACTCGGATTTGGTGAAAGTCTGGTAATGCTGATACTTACAGCTTTGCTTGCAATCATCATTATTATCTGTGGATTCTTTATCATCTACACAGTGTATTTCAGGTTCTTAAAGATACTGATTATTGTGCCGCTTGGTGCGATTGCATGCTCCACAATGGCAGGAAACAGAATGGTCAGTCATACAATGGCTACCTACTGCAAATATTTTCTTTCGTGTGTATTCGAGGCAGTAACGATGGCACTTGCAATTGTGGTATGTAATGCATTTATCAATGCAGGACTTCCAGCATTTACAGGAAGTTACGCTGACTGGGCACAGACGCTTATTTATTTGTGTGAAATGACATTTACGATAGCAATGACTGTTGGAAGTGTGAAGGGTGCACAGACACTTACAAGCAAGGCATTTGGATTATAGAAGGAGGCAGAAATGGATAATGAAAAGAAACAGGTTACTTATAATTCAAGCATAACCGGAGAAACGCAGGTGACATTTGATATCCAGCAGTATATGAATAACAGGGCAATGTTTATCGGTCTTATGTGTAATGAAGATGGATATGAGGAGCCTTTTGGGGATGTGACTGTGAATTTGTCGGTTGCAGCACCAAATTACAGCGGATATCTGTATGTGAATGACATGCCGGATATTGAAAAGTTTATTACAGATAACGACCTCGGAGAGTTTACAGGATTCACGCAAAGGAGTGGTTTCTGCGAATATCCGCTTTATCTGTTCAATGTAGATAAGCTTAGAGAACTGTGTCCGGATGGAATGGATAAATATGAGGCGAATATTGGAATGACAAGAAAGCCGGAGACAAAGGATTTATCAAGATAGGAGGCAGGGACAATGGTAATCGAAGTAAACAAGGATATTGACCGCTATCAGGAATCGGTTGCGATGGGACTTACTGCAAGGCAGCTTATATTTTCTATTGCAAGCGTAGTAGTCGGTGGCGGTATCGTCCTTCTTCTTTACAAGTATATCGGTCTTACGGGTTCTGCTTATGTGGCAATTCCCTGTGTGGCACCGATTGCACTTGGCGGATTCTATTCCTTTAACGGGATGAATTTCTACGAGTATATGGGAAAGAAACTGCATTTTATGTTTGGAAACAGGGCACTTACCTATGTATCAACAGAGGGAGAGCCTGCAATAAAGCAGTTAGAAGCAGAGCAGAATGAACAGGTAAAGAAGAAAGGCAGAAAGGCTGAACCGGAGACAGTAACAGCAGATTCAGCTGTAAAGAAGCAGGAGGAGTTTGAAGCAATGAAGAAAAAGACGAGAAACATGCTGCTTGTACTTGTCGCAGTCATTGTGGCGGCAGCAGCAGGCATTGCAGCATATAAGGCAATGCATTAGAAACGAATAGCGTCTGACCGCAAGGTCGGGAACACAGCCCGCAGGGTGAAGTTCCCGGCGGGCTTTCATTATAAGAAAGCGAGGTTAGAAACATGGGTTTATTTACAGACGGATTTAAGTTATTAAAGAAGGCGAGTGAGCCTTTGTATAAGACACCTAAATCCATTCAGGAAACCATAGAGATTATGGCGGTGGCTGAAAACGGCATTTTTGAAGTGAGCAAAAATAAGTATTCCAAATGCTACCGCTTTCAGGACATCAATTACACGACAGCAACGGAGGATGAGCAGATCGGTATTTTCGAGAGATATTGTAAGTTCTTAAATTCGCTGGACTGTAATTATAAGATTACGATCAATAATAAGAACAAAAACATGGATGAACTCCGTGACAAGGTACTGATTGCTGAGAAAAATGATGGCTTCAATAATTACAGAAGAATTTACAATGACATCATTGAAGAGAAGATTATTGAGGGCAGACAGGGGATTGAGCAGGAGAGATACCTGACGATCACGATTGAGAGAAAGAATTTCGAGGAGGCAAAGGCACAGTTTGCTACCCTTGAGGCAACGATACACAAGGCATTCATTGAGCTTGGGGCAGAGATTGTGCCGCTTAATGGCAATGAGAGACTGAAAGTGCTCTATGACTATTATCATCTTGGAGATGAGGGCAGCTTTGATTATGATATCAAAAAGGCTAAGAAGGTCGGGGCAGATTTTAGAAATGATCTGTGCAATGGCATGGTGAAATATTTCCCGGACCATTTTGAGGATGAGAGTAAATTCTGCAAGGCACTTTTTATCAAAAAGTATCCGAGCAGTTTGTCAGACAGATTCATCAATGAGATTACTTCCCTTCCGGTTCATTCTATCACGAGTATTGATGTGGTGCCTGTTCCAAAGGATCTGACAACAAAGGTGCTTCAGAAGAAATACCTTGGTATTGAGTCGGATATTATCAAACAGCAGAGAGTTCGTAATAAGAATAACGATTTTTCTACGGAAATTTCATATGCCAAGAGAACGGAGAAAAAAGAAATTGAGGAAATCATGGATGACGTCCGTGAGAATGACCAGTGCCTTTTCTTCGTGGGAGTAACCATTATTCTTATGGCAGAAAGCAAGAAGGAGCTTGAGAGTGTATGTGAGACTGTGGAGACCATCGGAAAGCGTAACAGCTGCACGATTGATACACACTACTTAAAGCAGAGGGAAGCTCTCAACACAGCACTTCCGATTGGTGTAAGACAGGTGGAGACAATGCGTACCCTTCTTACCCAGTCACTTGCGGTACTTATGCCATTCAATGTGCAGGAGCTTAATGACAGCACAGGCAACTATTATGGTATCAACCAGATCAGCAAGAATGTGAATATCGGTAACAGAAAGAAGCTTATCAACGGAAATGGCTTTGTATTTGGTGTGCCGGGTTCCGGTAAATCCTTCTTCTGCAAGATGGAGATGGGCAGCGTATTCTTGTCGGGAGATGATGAGATAATCGTCATAGATCCAATGAACGAGTACTTTGATATAGCTGATACTTATGGTGGAACAGTGGTAAATATGTCTACCTACACGGATAACTATGTGAATCCGCTGGAGATGGATGTATGGAGCCTTGATCCGAATGATTCCAAGGGAATGGTTAGAGAGAAGGGCGAGTTTATGCTTGGACTTTGTGAGCAGTGTATCGGGGACAGTTTAAATTCAAGACAGAAGTCAATCATCGACCGCTGTGTGAGAAAACTGTATATCGACATTGCAAGGAGCAAAGAGAAGTATATCCCTGTAATGAGTGACTTTTACGATATCCTTATGGCGCAGCCGGAGGACGAGGCAAAGGACATTGCATTGTCACTAGAGCTTTTCGTAAATGGTTCACTTAACATCTTCAATCACCAGACAAATGTGGATGTGGATAACAGATTCACAGTATATGGCATCAGGGACTTAGGTACAGAGCTTAGTCCTATCACAATGCTTGTCATGATGGAGTCTATTCAGAACAGGATTGTTGAGAATGGCAAGAGAGGCAAGGCAACATGGCTCTATATTGATGAATTCCACGTCCTGCTTAATTCGGAGTATTCTGCAAAATATCTGCAGCAGCTTTGGAAGAAAGTAAGAAAGCAGGGAGGTCTTTGTACCGGTATCACGCAGAATGTCGTCGATCTGTTGCAGAATTACACAGCAACCACAATGCTTGCAAACTCAGAGTTTGTGGCACTTTTAAAGCAGGCGAATACAGACAGTTCCAAGATGGCAGAGGTTATCGGAGTATCAGAGGCACAGCTTAGATTTGTAACCAATACTGCATCGGGAATGGGACTTATCAAGTGTGGCTCGGTGGTGATTCCGTTTGATAATCAGATTAGTAAGGATACAGATTTGTACAGGCTGTATAATACTAACATTCATGAGAAGATTGCAGAACAGAAGAAAAAAGAAGCAATGCTGCAGTGATAACAGATGAATTTTTATAGAATCTATAGTATAATCAAGAGGTCGGATGAATATCCGACCTTGATGATAATAAAATAGATATTCCCTATTTTTAAGAAAAAAGCATATAAGATTCGATATGAAAAATAAATAAGGAAGCAGTTCTAAAATGTATCATTTGTACCGGAGAACATGTGGCTGGATTTTAAGATATGCATATCGTACACTTTGACGAGAATATGTTGATTGGGGATGCAGCGGACCTGGATGCATTTATGGAAATGTATGGTGTGGAAGCAATTTCCAAGGAATATTTGTAATTAATAGGGAAAAGAAAATTTGAAGTTGTAAGGAGAAAGTATGTCAAGATTATTCAAGATTACCTGTATTTCAGTAATATGTTTTATAATGTTATCGGGGTGTTCATCTAGAGAAGAAAAAGTGGAGTTGATAGAAACAAATCAATTAGAACAATCAAAAACAGATGATAAAACAGAAGAAAAAGTGAGCGAGAGCAATGAGGAAGAAACACTTGATTTAAGTGGCAACTTTAATGGTATTACTGGTTGTGCAGTTTTATATAGTCCGTCAGAAAACAAGTATTCTCTGTACAATAAAGATATGGCAGAACAAGAAGTATCCCCATATTCAACTTTTAAAATTATCTCTACATTAATAGGACTACACAACGATATTATTAAAGATGAAACTTCCACTATGAACTATGATGGAACTCAATATCCAAATCCGGAATGGAACGAGAATTTGACTTTGCAAAAAGCATTTCAGACGTCTTGTATATGGTATTTTCATCAGATTATAAATAATGTGGGGGAACAAGAAGTAAAAAAAGAACTAAGTGAGTTGGAGTATGGTAATTGTGATGTTTCTGCATGGGAAGGAAGTAATATAAATCCATACAAAGAATTAAACGGATTTTGGCTAGGTTCATCTTTAAAAATATCGCCATATGAACAGGTAGAGGTTTTATCAAAAATTTTTGAAGGTAAAAGTTTCTATGATAGTCAGAATGTCGAAATATTAAAGAAAATTATGTTAATTGAAGATGAGCAAGAGAAAAAAGTATATGGGAAAACGGGTTCTGGCACAAATGGAGAAGCATGGTTTATAGGTTTTACTGAAAAGGGACAACAAAGAGAATATTTTGCTGTATATCTTGAAGATAGTTTGCAAAAAGAACGAGTTTCAAGTAGTCTTGCTCAAGAAATTGCTCTAAAAATAATAGAGTAAAGATATTTTATATTTAGAGGAAAGGGGGAGTATAAATGGACGCAATAGGTTCATCAACAAAGTTAATGTGTTTTTTTGTTTTTATTTATTCATTTCCTATTCTATTGTTGATTTTGTCGGTAGCTATATGGTCTTACAAAAAGTTTAAACGATTTGCTTTTATATCGTATATTGCGGATACAACTTTAACTGTGCTTATTTTATTGGGGGATATTAGTAATTTGGTGTCAAGATTTATAAAAGATACTCCTATGTATCATTATGGTATAATAGAGACATTAAAATCGGAAGTTTACAGCGAGGTAAAAGTTTATAAATAACTATAATGAAGTGAAAAAATCATTTGGTACACAAGCAGAGAAATTTGCTTCATATCATATGTCTAAGGCAGAATATACCGATTATTTGATTCGTAGTATTCAGGCAAAGGGCAATGAACATGCATTGGAGGTTGCTGCTGGAACCTGTATATGTGGAAGAGCAGTGGCTCCTTATGTTAAGGACATTACTTGTTTGGATTTGACAGAAGCAATGTTGGAGCAGGGAAAAAAACTGGCAAAGCAAGAAGGTATTCAGAACATATCATTTGTATCGGGGAATGCGGAATGCTTACCTTTTGAAGATGAAACATTTGACCTTGTGATTACAAGACTTTCATTGCACCATTTTGTTGAGCCTGAAAAGCCTTTTCGGGAGATGCAACGAGTTTTGAAAAAAGATGGAAAACTTGTTATTTGGGATATGGTAGCGACTACAGAAGAATTGCGTGAAACTAATGACGCTATTGAAACGATGCGTGATAACTCACATACAAGAATACTTAGCAGAGAAGAATTTGAAGCATTGTTTGAGGATGCTTTTGAGCTTCAGCTTGAAGAAACAACACTTGTTCCTGTAAATCTACAAAGTTGGATGGATTTGACAAGTACACCAGAGGATATACAAAAAGATATTATTGATAAAATGGAATACGATTTGAATGGTGGAGATAAAACAGGTTTTAATCCCTATATCAAGGAGGGACAAATATGCTTTGACCATAGGTGGTTATTGCTGATTGGAAAAAAGGAAAACTAATCCCCATTTATCAAGAAAAAGAAACTTTCTGTCTTGCGGAGAGATTGAAAGCAACAGAAGATTTGAATTTGAAAGTAAGGTGATTTTGTTTGGAAAATTATATTGCGAGTTTAGAAAAAGAATTTTCTTTGATAGAAAATGGTTTTAAAGAGGAAGAAAAAAGAGCCTTATCCGATTATAGATCTAATGATAAAGAATTTGTCAAGAAGTTGGCGTTTTTAGCTTATAACTCAAATACCTATCAAGTAAGAATGTACGGTGTATTTCTTTTTGGATACTTATCAGAACAAAATGATATTTTGACATTTATGAGAGATGAAGTTTCTAAAGATGATAATTGGAGAGTTCAGGAAGTATTAGCAAAGGCATTTGATGAATTTTGCAAAAATACAGGATATGAAAAAGCACTTCCGATCATTGATGAATGGTTAGAAAATGATAATCCAAATACGAGGAGAGCAGTTACGGAAGGATTAAGAATATGGACAAGTAGACCATATTTCAAAGATAATCCGAATGAAGCAATTAGGCGGATTGTAGCCTTAAAAGAAGATCCGAGTGAATATGTTAGGAAATCAGTAGGTAATGCTTTAAGAGATATTAGTAAAAAATTTCCGGAGCTGATTAAAGATGAACTCAATAACTGGAAGTTAGAAAGCAAAGAAATAAATCAAGTATACAAACTGGCGAGTAAACTTATTAACTGATAAATCCCAGTAAGCCGGTGTGTTTAACGGAGAGACGAATATGAATTTTTGAGAGAAATTTTAAAACCGTCTCATTGCATGAGTATATTTATTGAGATATGATTGGCTTGGAGGTGATACTTATGGCAAATGAAGATAAAAAAGATTTTAATGCTATGCTTATGGATAGCAAGGATATGCCTAAAGTTCAAATAATAACAGATGAAAAGAGCATTGAAAAATATGGTGGAGATAAAATGTACTTTGCCCCACCTATTGACTATGACAAAGTAATGCGACTTGTGCCTTGTGGTAAATTGCTTACTGTAGGTACAATAAGAGATTACTTTGCTAAACAAAGCGGTGCTGATTTTACAGAGCCAATCACAGCTGGAATTTTTGTTTCAATAGTTGCATGGGCGAGTTATCAGCGCGCAGAAGATAAAACACCTTATTGGAGAACATTAAAAGCAAATGGGGAATTAAATGCAAAGTATCCCGGAGGAGTTGAGGCACAAAAGGAGATGCTTGAGAATGAGGGACATACTGTAATACAAAAAGGTAGAACCAATATTAAGTATTATGTTAAGGACTACGAAAAAGCATTATTTACATTGTAATAGATAATGTGAAACTTCCAGTTTCATGTTGCTTTTAATAATTGAATATTGAATGATTTTACATAGCCGTTAAGGAGTAATTTTTGCTCCCTAGCGGCTTATTTTATTTTTCAAAGTAGGAGCATTCCTGTTAAGTAACAAATAACCGGTTTGCAAAAAATGAGTGCCACCCATAGAATAATGATTGTTAACTGGCAGGTTAATTAATCATCGTTCAAAGGAGACACCCACAAATGAATTATAAGCAGAATGAAAAAATCAATCAAGTAAAAGAATCAACTTTGGTAGTTGGAATTGATATCGGAAGCACAACACAGTACGCCAGGGCATTTGACTGGAGAGGCATTGAACTCGGAAAAGTCTTTACGTTCAGCAACAGCAGAGAAGGTTTTGAAGCCTTTAAAGCATGGATGCAGCATTTGCAGGACAAGTACAGAAAGTCAGATGTAATCGTAGGTATCGAGCCGACAGGTCATTACTGGTTTGACCTTGGCGCTTATCTTGAGGATGAGGGCATCCTCCTGGTTATGGTTAACCCTTATGCGGTAAAGCAGACCAAGGAACTGGATGACAACAGCCAAAGCAAGAATGACAGGAAGGATCCGAAGGTGATCGCAAAGCTGGTTACCGAGGGCCGGTATTCTGCACCATATACACCGGATGGTGTGTATGCTGATTTAAGAATTATGGTGGCCAATCGTAAGAGACTCATCAGGGAGATGACCCAGATCAAAAACAGATTTGCCAGATGGTTCGCCATATATTTCCCCGAGTACACAGATGTGTTTGGGGACTATGAAGCACAGAGCAGTATGCTGCTTCTAAAGAAAGTTTGTACTCCGGAAGCAATCGTGGAACTGGGAGCCGAGAAAATCAATCAAATCTGGCGTGATGCAAAGCTTAGGGCTGTAGGAATGAAAAGGGCAACGACCCTGTGTGAGACAGCAAAACGCAGCATCGGCTTAAAGAAAGGCTCTTCGGCTGCCCGGTATGAAATGAAACTGTTGCTCGAGGATTACGAATACAAAAAGGCACAGCTTGACGCCGTTATGGAGGAGATAGAAAAGCTGTGCAGGAAGATACCCGAAAGCGAGCAGATGCTTGCCATCAAAGGTATAGGAGTGATCACGGTAGCCGGATTTCTGGCAGAAGTGGGTGATGTGAGGCGTTTCGAATCACCCAGACAGATACAAAAGCTGGCAGGACTCTCATTACGGGAGAACAGCTCTGGAAAGCACAAAGGACAGACGACCATAAGCAAAAGAGGTCGGAGTAAGCTGCGGGCAGTACTGTTCAATGCAGCAATTCCGCTGATAGCGAAGAATCCGGAGTTTAAGTCATTGCATGAGTATTACACGACAAGAGCGAACAATCCGCTCAAGAAGAAACAATCCGTGATTGCCATCAGCTGTAAGCTGATAAGAGTCTTTTATGCCATCCTAGCAAAAGGAGTGACCTATGATGCACAGAAGTTGATTTCTGACATTCACAGGCAGCCGCAGGTAGCGTAAGAAGACCAACTGTGAGATTCAGGAGACGTCCGCCGTAAGGCGCTGAAAGGAACAGAAGAATTTCATAAACATAGAGAGCCAAGTCAGATTTATTTCCATCAGAGCAGAGACTCAGCGAAGGAGCATCATGACGCCCCTTTATGGATAAGCAGAACGAAGGAATTAAGGACCCTGAAGTAAAGGAGATCCCGTATGACATGGGAGGTTAGGCTGCCGTAAGGAGTTGGGGAAAGAAAGGCCGATCATAACAGAATAAGACGACGTCTTGTTTTGTGTACCCTAAACATCCGTATATCCATGATTCATGGCCAAGGGGAATGACATAGACTTAGAAGCAATCTCTATGAAAAAATGAAAATGTGAGAAAAAGCGAGTTAACAAGAGAAAAACAAAGATTATTATGGGAGGTGAGAAAATTGAAAATTAGAAAGGTTGATGACAAACCGATGGTCATTCACACCAAGGAGAAAGCCAAGATTCATGCCCACGAACCAAAGGGAGCCAAGATTAAAGGCAGCAACATCTATACAGTAGAGAGAGGTCCTAAAACTATCGGTGCAAAGGTATCTGATGATAAAAAGAAGTCCTATCGCAAGAGTACCATTCATCAGTCAGAGCCGAAGAATAAGGGATTATCAAGATTTAAGCGAAACTATAGAGAATCCAACACTTCCATCAAGACCAAGAATACTAATCTTCACATTGCAGGAAGAACAGGTGCACTTGCAGCCGGGGCAGTAACAGAACAGGTGGAAGGCGGGCATGAGGTATCGCAGGCAGCATATCTTGCATATGAATCAAGCCGACCTGTTACCGGAACTGCTTCCAAGGGTGCAGCACTTTTCAGGAAAAAGGCGGCAGCCGAGGCAAGAAAGCGTATCAAGAAGGTAGAGGCAGGAAAGAAGCTGGCAAAAAGGACAGCAAAGAAAGCTGCCAAAGATACTGCCAAGACGGTAGCTAAAGAGACGGCAAAAGAAACAGCAAAGACTACTGCCAAGGTTGCAACAAAAACTGCTACAGCGGCAGGAACAGCGGTTGCACCGGGAGTTGGCACGGCAATCGGCATGGCAGCCGGATATGCTGCAGGTGTGTCCATAGAGGTCAAGGATGAAAAGATGACCAACCGGAGCAGGAAGATAAAATTCTTTCTGGATAAGATGAAAGCACAGGAGAATCAGACAGACAGCGTGGCAAAACTGGTAAAGGATCTGATTGTGCGAAAAGCGATTACCTGGGTAAAGGCAGCTGCACCGATTATCGGATTGGTGCTTTTATTACTTGTTCTTGTAGTTGCCATGATTGCGGTTCCGGTTATAGCGGTGATAGCAATCCTTTACAATTCTCCATTTGCTTTATTTCTGCCACCACTTGAATCAGGAGATACTGTGCAGACAGTAACGAGTGCTTATGTGCAGGAGTTTAACCGGGATGTGAATACGAAAGTGAATGAGCATACCGGATATGACCTTGGAGAGCTTGTATATGTGGATTATGAAGGTATGGAAGAAAACCCAAGCAATTACTATGACATCATGGCAGTCTATATGGTCAAGCATGGTGTCGGAGATACAGCAACAGTCATGAATGATACTTCAAAAGGCTGGCTGCAGGCAGTTGTAAATGATATGTGTTCATACACCACAAGCACAGGAACAAAGGATGTGGAAGAAACAGATGCAGACGGTAATGTAACTACTGTCACGAAGTCTGTTCTGTATGTGAATGTCACACTGAAATCGTACAGGGATATGATTTCGGTCTATGGGTTTAACTCTGATCATGTGGAAATGCTTGAGCAGATCATGAGTCCGGAGTTTATGGGACAGCTTGGATATGCCGGAAGCGGAAGTGGCGGCGGAGGCGGAAGTCCGGGAGTAAGCTCCATGACTGAGGATGAAATCAATGCCATCCTAAACGAAATTACAGACAGCAGGCAGAAAACAGTCTGCTCCTATGCACTTCACAGAGTTGGCTTTCCTTATAGTCAGGATTTAAGAGACAGCGGTAACTATTATGACTGTAGTTCCTTAGCCTATTATTCATGGAAAGATGCAGGCGTGGATATTAGTTACGGCGGTGCAACCACAGCGGCAGCGGAGGCACAGGGACTGGATGAAGCCGGAAAGACAGTCGCCTTTGATGAGTTACAGCCGGGAGACCTTATTTTCTACAGTTTTACAAGCAACGGAAGATATAAGAACATCAGCCATGTGGCAGTATACGTCGGAAATGGCAAGGTGGTAGAGGCGCTTAATGAAAGTCTTGGTGTTGTTTACCGGGATGTGGCAAGCACAGGAAAGATTGTTGTGATAGGAAGACCATAACAGGAAATTTGCAGAGAGGGCATAGTCCCTCTCTGAGACTGGAGGTAAGAATGGATTTAAAAGATATGATACTGGTAACAGAAAACGATAGGGGAACGGAGACAAATATGCTGATGACTCTGGATGATTATAAGAGTTTTATAGCAATTGATGACATGTCAGAGCTTGCAGACAATTTGTTGCAGCTGGGAAGGACGCTTGGTGATGCTGATAACTTCGCAGAGTATTACAGGGCAGCAAATGTAACTGTATCTGCGAGATTCTGTCTGGATGATATTCAGCTGGGACATTTTCTTCAGGGATTTTATAACGATTCCAAAGAATTTCGGCTTGATAAAGAAGCCTGTTCTTCTGAATGTGTTGCAAAGCTTAAGGAGATTGGAATGACCGATAAGGGCTGGGTGGATGATTTTAACCTGCATTATGAAATGGAGAACCGCTCATTTGAAAGGGGACAGACATTTCATAACTTCAATGATCATGATTACATGGTGCTTGAAGCATTATCACCAAGAAATCTTGTGGTGATGGATATGAAGTCAGGTTCTCTTACAATCGCCCTTGGTGCGACAGAGTATAAGCGTTATCCGAAGGATGAGAAGCCTACAAAGGACAATACCACAATCGGAGTATCGTGGGAGCATGGCATTTATCTAGGTTCCACACTCTCAACTACGAACTTCAAGGCATACAAGAGGGAGTATGGCACACCGGAAAAGATAGAGGATATCTATGATTACAGGGCAAAGCTAAAGCAGAAGTTCTATTTTTATCAGGATATGTCAAAGGATGATGATGTACCAAAGAAGCTGCAGAATGACTTCCTTCACCAGATGTATGAGGATTTTGGAACGATTGAAGAGGATTGTTTTTACGACAGGCTGGAAGATGGAAAGTACGATGAGGGCTTTAAGAAAAGACAGGTAAAGGAAGAAAAGAGCCGGTGATGAGATTTTTACGGGAGGCGATATCATATGGAACAGGAATTTGATGTTGAGATAAAGGAAGTGCTTTCACGAGTGCAGAAAGTAAAGGCAGAGTCGCTTGACGATGCCATCAATAAGGCAATGGATATGTATTATGCAGAGCAGATAGTCCTTGGAGCAGAGGACATGAAGGGAGTTGATTTCTCGCCATTCAGCGAAGGTCAGCTCCTTTCTTCATTAAAAGAAAACGGAGGAAGAACAAGATGAAAAGTGATTCAACAACAGTAATTAAGAACATGGAGTTTTTAGTAAAGGAACTTCATAAGGAGTGGGACAGATCGGGTGCTTCTAAGGCATCCGTTATTATTTCCCTTGAGGAAGTAGATGGTATCAATGATAAGTTAAAAGAGATTATCTATCAGACACAGAAGTCAGTCGATGAGGATGAGCTGACCTTTAAACAGAGCATTGCAAAGTCCAAGGAGTGCTATGTGCTTCTTCGTGTGGTGCGTAAGATTGCAAAGAAAAAGGATAAATGCGAAAAACAGGCAATCGACAATGAATTTGCAATCGAGCTGGATAAGGATGAGTTAAAGCTCTTTAAGGGATTGTTTGCAGAGATGTTTAAGTAGAGGAGGACAAAGGTATGGGCGTTGATATGAAGGTCAAAGCGATATACGATTCTGAGATTGGTAACATCACCAGATCAGAAAAGAACTGGAAAGATGTGTTAAAGGTCGCAGGTCAGTTATACCGCTATGAATTTGACAATATCGTTATGGTAACAGCGCAAAGACCTCCGGAAAAAAGCACACTCATGGCAGATTATGATACCTGGAAAAAGGTGGGAAGATATGTAAAGCGTGGTGCGAAAGGCTGCGCCATCTTCCCGTCTAGGGCACTGAATCCACGCATGAGGTATATCTTTGATATCAGTGATACCGGAGGGAAGAATGTTAAGCTGACATGGGACCTTGAGGGGGAGAATCTTAAGGATTATGTGGATTTTCTTGTGTCAGAAGGTCAGATTGAGCAGTACGATAACAGCGACAGGGAGTCTCTAAAAAATATATTAAAACAGTTTACAGGAACAGATGTTTGGCTTATAATAAAAGAAGAGTTCGGAGACCGAATGACCGAGCTTATGCAGCTATCAGGTAGTGTGATAAAGGAAGAAAGTAAGAAACGCAATGGCTTACAGCAGGAAATGGACATGGAGCAGCTTGTATATGCAAGTGTCATGTATGCTGTAGGGACGAGATGCGGATTTGACTTATCTGTGCAAGAACAGGATTTTAGTCAGATCGTAAATATTAAAGACGAAGAGATCATTTACCGTCTTGGTTCCATTGTATGCGATGTCTCCTGTAGTGTTCTTAGAGAATTTAGTCGTAACTTAAAGGCAATCGAGAGCGAAAGGAGAATTGGATATGTTAGAAGAAATGACTTACAAGGAAGTGGACGGACTGCTTTATCCACAGATAGAGATGCCGGACGAGACCGAGGAACTCATGAAGCTGGGCAAATACGGGAGGATGGCGATGAACTATCTAAAGGAGAACGAGCCGGCAAGATACAAGACGCTGATGAGATTCGGGAAGATGTACGAGAAGATGTCAGCGGTAGAGGAGGAAGCGAACCAGCTGTACGACCAGTTAGAGATGCAGTATATGGCGAAGCACAAGCCACAGAATCCGTCATCGACAATGGAGATGTGGAAGATAAGAGAGCAGGCGAGGATGCAGGCAGAGGAAGTGGTACTCCATCAGATAGTGATGCGATTCCACTAGAATCAGATGATACAGAACTGAATAGGGAACTTGATGAAATCAATTCATTGGGTGTTAGTAAGGAAGCCGAATATACGCAGGCTTCCTTTTTTTTCGACCAGAATGGGCAGGCAAGCATTGGCACCATTCATACTGAGGATGAAAACAATAATCAGTTTATGCGTCAGTTCGAGCAGGACAGAAAAGCTGCATTAGCAGGTAAATACAATTACCTGAATCCCAAAAAGTCTGCAACAGTACCAGGTGAGTATATCAAACAGGTGCTTATGAGAGGTACAGGTTTTATCGGTGGCAAGGGCAGGGTATGCAAGATTTTTGAAACAGAGATTGATGCAGGAACCAGAGCAAAGCGTATCAAAGCAGAGTATGGTCAGGGAGGTGCAGGCTGGCCGATTGACGGACTGGGACTGCACGGATATGACACATTTCATGGGAATGGACTGCGTTTTCAGTGGCGGGATGAGGATGGAGAGGTTGAAGGATATGTTTCTTGGAAAGATATCGAAAAAGAGCTTGGTGTCCTTATTCTTACAGGGGAATACCAGCCTGAGACACCTCGTATTGATGAGCTTGCGATGGACGGACTCCGTGAGGACGATGAGGTTATTGATGCCGAATATCAGGAAGTGGAACCGGAAGAAGCAGAATCAGAGATTGATGATTATGCAATACCGGATGAGCCGGAGAGCTATGCTTCTAACCGAACTGTAAAAGTAGCAAATTCGCATGAAGATGCACATGAGGAAAGTAATGAAGCATATGTATCTGCATATGGCATGACACCACAGGAAGCTGCCGATGAAGACCGCATGGTAACACAGGCAGAATATGGTGCCGAGATAGAAGCTGAAACATCTGAAAAAGATCCATCAGAGCTTCAGTATATTACACCGATTGATTATGCCAAGCGTATTGAGGAGCTTGATGAAGACCTGCGTGATGCGGCGGAGATTCTTGTAACAGATTGCAGCTGCTACACTCCGTTTAGGGCATTCCTTATGGATGTGGTGCAGTCTGATTTTGCATTTATACCCAATAAACTTGACCTTATCAGGGATATCGCATTAGGGACAGATAATGCAGAAAGAAAGGCATATTCCAACAATAAGTATGGTCTTGTGGAGTACTCAATCAGAAGCGGATATGTGAAGATCAGCTATAAGAACAGGAATGGTGTGCGTAAGGAAGGTGCACTTGACTGGCGTGAGTTATATGAAATCTTATCTTATATGGTAAAACAGCCATTTTACTGCGGAGAAGACCAGAAAAGGTATTATCAGGAGACAAAGCAGAAAGCTGACCGGGATAAGATGAATCCGGTCTATAAGAGATTCTTTGATATCGAGGATAGTGTAAAAGCCAATCGTCTTGAAACCAGGGAAAGAGCAATAGCGAATGGCTGGGATACCAAGATTGATGAGAATGGACATGTAGTTTCAGATGATGCGGCGCAGAAAAAGCACAACTTCCACTATAACCTCTGGGAAATGGAAAAAGGCGGAGCCAAGACCAGATACCAGTGGAATATGGATGCAATCCGCACTCTAAAGCAGATTGAATCAGGAAACAGGCTTGCCACACCGGAGGAGCAGAAAGTTCTGTCGAAGTTTGTCGGATGGGGCGGACTGTCACAGGCATTTGACGAGGAAAACGCAGGCTGGAGCAAAGAGTATGCAGAGCTGAAAGAACTTTTATCTGATGAGGAATACAGTGCTGCCAGGGCAACAGTAAATAACGCCTTTTACACTTCACCGGAGATTGCCATGTGCATAAATTCGGCACTTGTCCAGTTTGGTTTCAGAGGCGGCAATGTATTAGAGCCATCCATGGGTATCGGTAACTTTTTTGGAAGTATGCCGGAAACAGTGCATGAAGCAAAGCTGTATGGAGTGGAGCTTGACAGCATTTCGGGAAGAATCGCAAAGCAGCTTTATCAGAATGCCAATATCAGTATCACAGGATTTGAGAATACCACATATCCCGATAACTTCTTTGATGTGGTTGTCGGAAATGTGCCATTTGGAGATTATAAGGTATTTGATCCGAAGTACAACAAGTATAACTTCCGTATCCACGATTATTTCCTTGCAAAAGCACTTGACCAGGTAAGACCGGGAGGCATGGTTGCAGTGATCACCACAAAGGGAACACTTGATAAGGCAAATCCTACTATCCGAAAGTATCTGGCTGAAAGGGCAGAGCTTGTGGGAGCAGTAAGACTTCCGAATACTGCATTTAAAGACAATGCAGGAACCGAAGTGACGGCAGATATCCTGTTTTTGCAGAAGAGGGAGAGAAAGATTGACATTGAGCCGGACTGGGTGCACCTTGGTGTAACTGGGAATGGCATTGCAGTCAACTCTTATTTTGCAGAGCATCCGGAAATGATGCTTGGGGCTATGGAGTATGACACAAGGATTTACGGACAGGACAGCAGATATACAGTCTGTGTGAATGATGATGAGAACTTCAATATGTATGAAGCATTAAACAAAGCTATCGGTAATATCAAAGCACAGATGACAGATTTTGAGAGAGTGGCAGATGAGGCGGAGCAGACTAAGGAAGTTATCCCGGCTGATCCGGATGTGAGAAACTACACTTACACATTTTTTGAAGGAAAGCTCTATTACAGGGAAAATTCCGAGATGGTAAGAAAAGAAGTATCACAGACTGCCGAGGAGCGAATCCGAAGCCTTGATGAAATCAGACAGATAACAAGAGAGCTGATTGATATCCAGATGGATGGCTGCAGCGAGGAGGAGCTTTCTGATAAACAGAGACTTCTTAATGTAAAATATGATGCTTTTGTAAAGCAGTATGGAGCCATTACTTCAAAAGCAAACAGAACAGCTTTCAGGGATGACAGCGATTACCCGCTTCTTTGCAGTCTTGAGGAAGTAAATGAAGACGGGGAGGTGAAAAAAGCGGATATGTTTTATAAGCAGACGATTAAGGCAAAGACTGTCATAGACAGGGTTGAGACTGCTGTGGAAGCATTAAATGTATCCGTCAATGAATTTGGATATGTAAACCCTGCCTATATGCTTTCTATCTATGAGCCGGATATTACTAATGCAAAGGAAGAGCTTGCAGAAAAGTCCGGGCAGACATCTGATGAGGTAACATTTAGTGATGATGCTTTGGCAGAGCTTAGAAGGGCAGTCCTTGTGGAAGAACTGGATGGATTGATTTTCCTAAATCCCGACCGCTACAACGAGAATAATCCTGATATCGGCTGGGAGACGGCAGACGAGTATCTTTCCGGAAATGTGAGAGACAAGCTTCGTGTGGCAAAGGCTATGGCTGCTGATACAGACAATCCACAGGCAGAAAGATTTGCAGGCAATGTGGCAGCACTTGAAAAGGTGCAGCCGGAATGGATTGAAGCCTCGGATATTGATGTAAAGATCGGCACGACATGGATTGAACCGCTTGATTATGAGCAGTTTATCTATGAGCTTCTCAATACACCAAGACGGGCAAGGGCGGTCAGAAGCCAGTTTTACAATACCGGCATTCAGGTACACTTAAATAAGATGAGCATGGAATGGTTCATTGAGAATAAAAGCATGGATAAGCATTCAGTGGCAGCTACTAAGACCTATGGTACAAGCCGCATGGATGCTTATTCTATTTTTGAGGATACGCTGAATCTTAAAACTGTAACAGTCAGGGACAGGATTGATGACGGAGATGGCAAATATCATTATGAAGTCAATAAGAATGAGACAATGCTTGCAAGGGAAAAGCAGAACATGATCAAGGAGAAGTTCAAGGAGTGGCTGTTTGCAGAGCCGGAGCGAAGACAGAAGTATGTGGAGTATTACAACGAGACATTCAATAACATCCGCCTGCGTGAGTATGATGGAAGTCACTTACAGTTTCCGGGAATGAATCCGGCGATTGAGCTAAAGCCACACCAGAAAAATGCAGTGGCAAGAATCCTTCTTGGAGGAAACACCCTGCTGGCACACTGTGTCGGTGCCGGAAAGTCCTTTGAGATGATGGCTGCCTGTATGGAGCAGAAGAGACTCGGACTTGCCAATAAGACAATCATGGTTGTTCCAAAGCCGCTTATCGGGCAGACTGCATCAGAGTTTTTAAGGCTTTATCCGTCAGCAAATATTTTAGTTGCCACAGAGCGTGATTTTGAAAAGAGCCGCAGAAAGCAGTTTGTATCAAGGATTGCAACAGGTGACTATGACTGTATTATCATGTCCCACTCGCAGTTTGAGAAAATCCCAATCTCCGCAGAGAGAAAAGAAAGAATGCTTAATGAGCAGATAGATGAAATCAGCTATGCGATTGATGAGATGAAGGAGCGTAACGGAGAGCGATGGACTGTAAAACAGATGGAAAGCCAGAAGAAAAAGCTGGAGGAACAGCTGAAATCCTTGTCAGATGAGAGCAGGAAGGATGACCTTATTACCTTTGAGGAACTGGGTGTAGATTCTATCATGGTTGACGAAGCACATAATTTTAAAAACCTTGCCATATTTTCCAAGATGAATAATGTGTCCGGTATCAGCAGCAGTGGAGCGAAAAAGTCAACGGATATGCAGCTTAAATGCCAGTATCTATCAGAGATAAATGATGGCAGAGGTATTGTATTTGCGACAGGTACACCGATATCCAATACCATGTGTGAGATGTATGTTATGCAACTTTACTTACAGAAGGCAGCACTTGAAGAGATGGGAATTTATCACTTTGATTCATGGGCAGCGAACTTCGGTGAAGTGACAACAGCACTGGAGCTTACTGTAGAGGGAAGCGGATTCCGTTTTAAGAGCCGTTTCAATAAGTTTACAAACCTGCCGGAGCTTATGAATATCTTCCGTGAGGTAGCTGATGTGCAGACCGCAGACATGCTTGACCTTGATGTGCCAGCCCTCAGAGGCGGGAAGCCTATCATAGTGGAGTCGGAGCCTGACTGGTATGTGAAGCAGGTCATGGAAGACTTTGTTGTGAGGGCAGAGCGTATCAGAGGCGGTGGAGTTGATCCAAGCGTGGATAACTTCCTAAAGATTACCCATGAGGCAAGATTACTCGGAACAGATGCAAGGCTGATTGATAAAGATGCACCAAACAATCCTGACGGAAAGCTCAATAAGGTAGCTGAAAATGTCTGGAAAGAATATGAGAAAGGAAATGCTGATGGTCATATAGGCTGCCAGCTTATTTTTTCGGATATCGGCACACCGGGACCGGATAAGGACTTCACCATCTATGATTATCTGAAGGAAACACTGATACAGTATGGCATTCCGGCAGGTGAGATAGCATTTATCCATGATGCCAAGACAGATGCACAGAGGGACGCACTTTTTAAGGAGATGAGGACAGGTAAAAAGAAAGTTCTTATCGGTTCAACGGACAAGTGTGGAACAGGTGTCAATGTGCAGACACACCTTGTTGCAATGCATCATGTGGACTGTCCTTGGAAGCCTTCTTCTATTGAACAGAGGGAAGGACGAGGCATCAGGCAGGGCAACGAAAATGAAGAGGTGGCAATCTACAGATATGTCACCAAAGGAACCTTTGATGCATACAACTGGTCGCTCGTTGAAAATAAGCAGCGTTTCATCAGTCAGGTCATGACAAGCAAGGCTGTAAGCCGAAGCTGTGAGGATATCGACGAGGCTACACTTTCCTATGCAGAGATTAAGGCGGTTGCTACCGGTAATCCGTTGATCAAGGAAAAGATGGAGATTGACAATGATGTCCAGAGATTAAAGCTCTTAAAGGCATCATATGACAATCAGAGATATGGACTTCAGGACAACTTTATGATTAAGTACCCGAAGCTCATTAAGACAGCAACCGAAAAGCTTGCCAATGTAAGAGAGGATGTAAAGGCAAGGGATAAAGAGCTGATTGATAATCCGGAATTTGCCATTACCATAGGCAAAGCAACCTACACAGAGCGTGTGGATGGTGGAACCATGATGCTTGAAGCAATCAGTAAATGTAAGACCGGAGAGACAACTGCAATCGGCAAATTCCACGGATTTGAGCTGCTTGTGGAAAAGAACTTCCTTGGCATCAATTATATGGTGCTTCGTGGAAAGACAGAGTATAAAGCAGAGCTTTCCACCAGTCCGGTCGGCAGTATGGTGAAGCTGGAAAATCTGTTCAATGGACTCCATGAGAACATTGATTTCTTAGAAAAGAAGATTGAGCAGTATCAGAATGACCTTGAAGCATCAAAGGCAGAGTATGATAAGCCATTTGCGTACAGTGAGGAACTGAATGAAAAACTGGCAAGGCAGTGTGAACTGAATGCCCAGCTTGACCTTGAAAATGCAAAGGCTGTGGATGCAGACCTGAGCGGACCGGAGGAAGAAAGAGAAGCAGATGAAAGGATGGAATCTGCAGCAATTGTAGCAGAGGATAAAGGTGCTTATCCATCCGACAGAGAGGGCAGAACACGATAGGAGAGTGAGTAATATGAGCATAAGAAAAGTGGTCGCAGGACTACTGATTACAGCAGGGATTGCCATTATGGCAGTCCCTTTTTTCTGGCGGGCAACCGGAGAAAAACAGACAGAACAGCTCATAAGTGAATTTGAGCAGACATTGGAGGATGATTACGATGAAGAAACAGATGTGGAGGAAGAGCAAACCTCCATTAGTGAAGAGGATGAAGCCATTCTTAAAGAAGGCGGTGTTATCGGCATCATTGAGATACCGGGGTTAGATATCAGGTATCCGGTAATGGAAGGAACCACAAGTAAAGTGCTTAATGCAGGGATTGGTCATATAGAAGAGACTGCAGGAATCGGTGAGAGTGGCAACTGTGTGTTATGCGGTCACAATGGCAGCAGATATGGCACATTTTTTACACCACTAAGTCAGATATCCATAGGCGATGAAGTGATGATAACCGACAAAAATGGACTGAGGCACATCTATGAGGTAACAAAAACAGAGATAGTAAATCCAGATGATAACAGCATCAAGACACAGGGAGATGAAAAAGAACTAACTCTTTTTACCTGTTCCCAGAAAGGGACCATGCGTTTTGTGGTCATGTGCATTTATAAGGAGGCGGTGATGGATGAATAAGAGATACCGACTTGGTGATATAGAAGAGGCAGTATCAGAAATGGAAGAGCTAATCGACATCGAGGATGATATTGCAGAGATTGATGATGACTTTCAGATAGTCGTAAGCGGCTGGTCTGTGTATGTCGAAAGCCTGAATCTGACACTCAGACAGGGAATAGCCTGTGTATGGGATGCAGAGGAAGGATTATTTATGCCTGATTTTGATGTGACTATCGTGTATGAGGGGAACATTGAAACGGGCTACTCCAGAAGCGATGCTTCTGTCGTTAATGAGTCAGGTGAAAGTATGCAAGCATCCTTTCCTGCTGACTCATTATACTATGAGCAGGACGGAATGGTCGTTACACTTGGCAACTGGTTAAATGGCAGATTGTCTTGTGAACAGATAGAACAGCTTTGGTGTGAGCTTATCATACCAAAGCAAAACAAAGAACAAAAAGAGAGCGAGGAATAGCATATGAAGTATTCAATTAAAGTAAACGAAGTAAGGGCAAAAGAGGGCAGCAATATCAAGGGATTTGCAACAGTAGTATTTGGTGATTCATTTAAGATTACCAATATTGCAATCCTTGAGAATAAGGACAAGGGGGAGCTTTTCGTATCAATGCCTAGATACCGCTCCAATGAGCGTGATGAAAGCAACGGTGTGATCTATAAGGATGTGTGCAATCCTATCACAGCAGAGTTTCGAGAGGAACTCTATACCAATATCCTTGATGCCTATGCAAGAATCAAGGAACCGGAGAAAGAGGAGACACAGAAGCAGGACAGAACACAGGAGATGCCGGAGTTTTCCGTGACTGTGACACCTTATGAGAGGGAAGGCAGTAACATCAAGGGACTTGCCCGCATTTACTTTGAAAACAGTTTCATTGTAAATAACATCAATATCGTGCAGGGGAAAGAGAAAATCTTTGTATCAATGCCTTCTTATAAGACAAAGCAGGTGGATGAGCAGGGCAAGCCAATTTATCAGGATGTCTGCTATCCGGTCACAAAGGATTTCAGGGAAAGACTCTATAATGAGATTATTTCAGAATATGAGAAGGCAAAGGATAAGAGCAACGAAAAGGCGAGGGAGAGTGCCGAGAAACATCATGGCAATCCCGATAAAGAAAAAGACAAAGAGGCAACACCCTTTCGATAATCAGTAATCAGAGTACAGGGGCGGCCAAGGCTGCCCCATTTACAGAATGGAGGAAACAGAATGGATACGGAAGCAGGAAAAACACTTACCAATGAGGAGGTCATAAGAGAACTTCTCGAATTACTAAAGAAAAATGCCATGAAAGAGCAGGCAAACGATGTATTTGAGATATGCAGCTATGTGGATGGATTGGAGAAAAAGATTGATTCCATGACGGAAGAACTCACCAATATGCAGAATCAGATCAAAGAAATGCAGGAAGATACACTTGTCAATAATGCTAAAAAGGCATTGTCGGAAGCACAGGAGCGACTTAATGCCAGATGTGAGCAGATAAAGTCACAGCTATCAGAAGTGAAAGCACAGGTCAAATCTACAGCAAAGCGCATAGTTGATGAAGCAAAGGCAAAGGGAAGAGCAGCATTACACAGGGTATCTGAGTTCTTAGGAATTAAGAAAAGGCTTCTTGATATCCGAGAGAATGTAAGAGGTGCAATCAAGATCACGGATAAGGATATAGCAAAGACAGCGCTTCTTGCAAAAGGATTTCGTGAAGCCGGTCAGACAGCAGCCAATGCATTCCGTACTTTTGCTGACAAGCCGGAGGTGGATTATTCACAGAAAGAGCAGAAACATCCAATTACAAAGGCGGTGCTTGCACCTATGAAAGCAGTGAAAAAGATACTTGTATCAATGGAGCTACATCTGGATGCTTCGATTGATAAGCTTGATAATTTGGCTATGAATGTGCAGCTTGATAAGGAAAAGCATATGGAGAATGCGAAAGCACAGGAACAGACAGAGCCGGAGAGGGCAGAAGCTGAGCGAGTAGAAGCAGAGATTGTATATTCACCGATGGTCGCTGAACCGCAGGAGTATCAGTATAATGCAGATGCATTTGAAAATTATTTGAGAGATAATGCTGCAAATGATAATAAGAACAAAGAAATAATAATGCAAAAGGATAAAAATGTACGATGAGTAGGCATAATTCGTAAATTAATTGCCACTACGTTTTTGAAATAGCATTGAAGTGGTATCTACGATGTTTTGATGTGAAATGGATTCTGCGGTATACACAAGGAATACAAATTGACTTTTCCAGGTTGGTGTTGTAAACTATGATTAGCATTGACTAACCATAAGGAGGGCGCTCATACATGACAAATCAATACATGAATAATCTTTATCGTGATCTGCTCTCTAATTCACCGCAGACGATCACCATAGATATTCCGGCAGACATGGGAACCGGTCAGATTTCGCAGATCGTCACGAAACAGGGAGCAGTTGTTTCAGACTGGAGAATGAATTACTTTTCGGATATGAACGTGCAGGGAGTGAGCAGTGAAGAATACATACAAATGCTGTTCTGCTTCAATGACGGTGTTTCCTGGAATATTGCAGACAACCGGCAAAGTGCCAGCATACAAAAGGGTGAATCCTGTATTTATCGCGGCCACGGGAAAATGGAATATCTGTGCTATTCTAAAAAGAGCGATTTCCTTTTCAAAAATGTGAAAATACCTCTATCCTATTTCTATAAGATTCTGAATGACTACTTTGAGGCTGGTGAGATCGAGGTCTATCGGAAAAAATTATTGGACGGCATATCAAAGGTGAATATCACGCCCTATATGGAACACATTTTTGCGGAGCTGCAAGACTTCACGCAATATCGTGGCGGGTTGGGATACCTGTTTCTGGAAAGCAAGGTCTTTGAGCTGCTATCGGTATATTTGAGCGAGGTCCTGGAGCTGAGTATTCTCGCTTCAACCTACGTTGCAATTTCCAGAAGTGACCGGGATTCCATCATAGAGGCAAAGCGAATTATTGACAGCCAGCTTGCCCTGGCTCCGAGCTGCGAGGAATTGGCGCGGCAGGTCAATATCAGCACTTCAAAATTGACGAAGGGCTTTTCCTCCCTGTTCGGAACATCGGTTCATGCGTATGTCATCGACCAGCGGTTAGAAAAGGCGGCAAGCCTGCTGTTAGAAAGTAATTTGAATGTCAGCCAGGTGGCTATACTGGTGGGATATTCAAAAGCGAGCAATTTCGCAGCGGCGTTCAAAAGGAAATACGGAGTGAATCCGAAAAACTATAAAGCAGAAGCTACGATTGGATAAACGCAAAAATACTGATTTTGGGTAGAATAAAATTGGTTTTGGGTTGGAATCGTGGGTGCAAATTGTTATTATATGTGGTGTGGTTAGAAGAAGCTAACCACACCACATTTTCATTTTCTCAGAGATAAGGAGGATACTGGTATGAGTTCCCAGAAAAAAAGTTCCCGGCTTGAGGGAAAAGATTTAATTACTATCGGCATCTACACCGTCATCTATGTCGTGATTGTTATGCTGGTGGCGATGCTTGGCTTCATCCCCATTTTTATTCCGCTGATGGCGGTGCTGTGCCCTTTGATTGGCGGCATCCCCTATATGCTGTATGTTACAAAGGCTAAAAAATTCGGGATGACTGCAATCATGGGTTTCCTGATTGGCCTAATCATGGTGTTCTTCGGCAACGGCTATCTTACCATGGTAACTGGTCTCGTTGGCGGCCTGTTGGCCGACGTGATCCTGAAAAAGGCGGACTACAAAAGTGCAAAGAGTACAGTTCTTTCCTGCGGTGTGTTCAGCATCTGGGTGTTTGGCAACTTTGCTCCCATTTTCCTGAACCGTGAAAGCTATATGGTAATGTTGACTGAAGGATACGGCGCTGAATATGCAGCTACCCTTAATACATATATGCCTATGTGGATTGCGCCTATTCTGCTGGTTGCCTGCTTTGTGTTTGGCCTTGTCGGAGGTATGATTGGGAAAGCCATTTGCAAAAAGCACTTCCAGCGTGCCGGTATTGCATAATGGCGCGGGAAATTCTGCTCAGCAAAAAAACAGAACAAGGGTTACGGCTCGATCCGCGTACAAAACTGTTGCTCATCTTCATCATAAGCATTTTTGTCATGGGCGGAACAGGCGGAGAAGCTATGGGGCTGATCCGCCTTGCTCTTTGTACGGTTCCGGCTATATTGCTGCTTACCTCGAAGCAATGTGTAAAAGCTGTGGGCTATATTGCTGTGTTTTCTGCTTTTTATGCTGTTCAAATTTATGTTTTGCCGCACCTTACGGGGATATTGAATTTCCTCGTTCTGTTTACAACCGGATTCTTCTGCCGAATCCTTCCCAGTGTTGCGATTGCTGCCTATGCAGTGAAAACAACAACGGTCAGTGAATTGATTTCCGGCATGGAAAGAATCCATATGCCTAAAGAAGTGACGATCCCCTTAACGGTCATGTTCCGCTTCTTTCCAACTGTCTTTCAGGAGTCAGAAGCAATCAGTGACGCTATGAAAATGCGTGGGATTAAACTTGGAGGGAAAAAATCTTCAAAAATATTGGAGTATAAGCTGATCCCGATGATTACCTGCTCCGTGAAAATCGGTGAGGAACTTTCCGCTGCGGCAATTACCCGTGGCCTCGGCGCTCCTGTCAAACGCACAAACATTTGCCAGCTTAAATTCAATTTTGCCGATGTGGTTCTGATCTTGTTTTGTTGCTTTGTAGTGTTTTGGGCGATTGCTTCCCCGATAATTTCCGCAGGAGGGATTTTGCCATGATAGATTTTCAAAATGTTTCTTTTTCTTATGGTGAAGAATCCAGCGGCGGAGGGATTAGAAATGTCAATCTCACCATAAACACAGGGGAATTTGTTTTACTCACGGGAGAATCCGGCTGTGGGAAAACAACGATTACCCGTTTGGTAAACGGGCTGGTGCCTCATTATTACGAGGGCAATTTAGAGGGCGATGTCCTTCTGGACGGAAAAAGCGTATCAGATACGCCGCTTTATGAATTGGCTGCTATGGTGGGATCTGTATTCCAGAATCCCAAAAGTCAGTTTTTCAACGTGGATACGGATAGTGAATTAGCCTTTGCTTGTGAAAATTTAGGCTATCCTCAGGAGGATATCCTGAAAAGGATTGACCGGACAGTTTCCGATTATCATATTGAAGATTTGATGGGGCGAAGCGTGTTTGCTCTGTCCGGAGGCGAAAAGCAAAAAATAGCCTGTGCTTCATCAAGTGTATTGCTGCCGGGAATTATGGTCCTGGACGAACCATCTTCTAATTTGGATATGGCTGCTATTGATGACCTGCGGCAGGTCCTGAGCCTCTGGAAAAAGCAGGGCAAAACAATTCTGATTGCAGAACACCGCCTCTACTACCTTCACGATCTTGCAGATCGTGTGCTGTATGTAAAAGATGGGGAGATTGAACGGGAATACACGCCTGCTGAATTTGACAGCTTATCGGATGGCACTCGAAAAGAAATGGGGCTGCGGCCGTTTTCTCTCTCGAAGTTGAAGCCTGCGAATCAGTATCAGGCGCATACAGCTAAACATATGGAATTTCAAAATTTTTGCTTTGCGTATAAAAAGCGGGAACCGGAAAGCCTCCATATTCCGAGTGCAGAACTGCCTGTTGGAGAAACGATTGCCATTATCGGTCTGAATGGCGCTGGAAAATCTACTCTGGCCCGCTGTATTTGCGGACTGGAAAAGAAGTGTGGCTTTTTGCAGGTTGACGGGAAAACCCTTGATTGGAAAGCCCGGCTCAAACATTGCTACATGGTAATGCAGGATACCAGCCATCAGCTATTTACCGAAAGCGTGGCGGATGAAGTGCTTCTGAGCATGGACAACAAGGATGAAACTGTTGTGGATAAAATCCTTAAACAGTTTGATCTGCTGGAATATAAAGACAGGCACCCGCTTTCTCTTTCTGGCGGGCAAAAACAGCGGGTAGCGATTGCGTCTGCCATTGTGAGTAACCGGGAGATCATTGTGTTTGACGAACCAACAAGCGGGCTTGATCTCAAACATATGCGGGAAGTTGCGCGGAGTTTGAAGTCACTCGCGGATCAGGGCAAAACGCTTCTTGTTATTACGCATGATCCGGAGTTGGTGATGGCGGGATGTTCGTATGTAGTCCATATGGAAAAAGGGCAAGTAAAAGAAAGCTATCCATTGGACGAATCCGGCAGTAAAAAGGTTTTGGATTTTTTCCGAATCCGCCAGTGAATTTTAGAAATTATGAATGTCAGGGCCGCCTTGACTGGACAGAAAGATAATGATAAGAGGCCGCTTTACTTTGGCGGCCTCTTGTTTTTGAAGCACAGACAGTACGGCTCAATATAAGGAGGGCTTATGTTCAAAAAAATTTTTGAGTACGCAGGGCCATATAAGAAAAATATGTATGTGGCCACGGTTGTCGTACTGGTCAGCGTTCTTATGGGCATCCTGCCTTTTGTGCTGGCCTATCAGGTCATTTCGCCATTGGTTATTGGCGATTCTGTTGAAACAGAATTTGTTTTATTGCGTGTTATAGGGGTTTTGATCTGTCTTGTTTTGCAGGCGTTTTTTTATGGATGTGGATTATCAATTTCTCATAAAGCAGCATATAACACATTGTTCCGGCTGCGGGTATCTCTGCAAAAGAAGTTTGAGAAACTTCCCCTTGGCATTGTGGAGGAAAAAGGGACAGGGACAATCAAAAAGCTGTTTGTCGATGATGTGGACAGCTTGGAATTGCTCCTTGCTCATTCAGTCCCGGAGGGTATCGCAAATTTACTGATCCCGCTGGTGATTTATGTTGCTATGTTTTGTGCGGACTGGAAACTGGCTCTTATGTCTTTGGCCTCTATCCCGATCAGCCTGCTCTCCATGGTCATTATGTACTCTGTTGGAATGAAGCGCATGGGTCCCTACTATCAGTCTGCACAGAAAATGAACAACACGATCATTGAGTACATCAATGGTATGGAGGTTGTCAAGGTTTTCAACCGGGAGAGTGAATCTTACGAGAACTTCCGCAAGGATGTAACGGACTATCGGGATTATACCTTGGCATGGTATAAGGCCGCCTGGCCCTGGATGGCGATATACGGAAGTCTACTGCCCTGCACTGTTATTCTGACTTTGCCTCTTGGGGCATGGTTTGTTCTCTGTGGCATAAGCACTTTACCTGATTTGATTTTAGTCCTCTGCCTTTCCCTCAGCATTGGGATTCCTCTCCTGAAAGCACTGGGCTTTATGGAGACGATTCCGAATCTGAATTATAAGATCACGGCACTTGAACAGATGTTAAATACGGCACCGCTGCAAGCTGCTGAGGATGATTTCCACGGACAGGATTTTAACATTTCTTACGATCATGTTTCCTTTGCGTATCAGACGACACAGCCTGGCCCAGATGGGAAACCGATAATAGCGGAAAACGAAGTCCTCCACGATATTACCTTTGTGGCACAAGCAGGACAAAAAACTGCCCTAGTTGGTGAATCCGGTTCTGGCAAGAGCACCCTTGCAAAACTGTTGATCCACTACTATGACCCGCAGAAAGGGAGCATTTCCATTGGCGGGCAGAAACTTTGTGATATGAGCCTGGAGACATTGAACAGCCGCATTTCCTATGTGGCTCAGGATCAGTACCTGTTTAACACCTCCCTGCTGGAAAATATCCGTCTTGGACGTTTGGATGCTACCGATGAGGAAGTAATGCAGGCGGCGAAGAAAGCCCAGTGTATGGAGTTTCTGGAAAAGTTGCCGCAAGGTATTCACTCCATGGCGGGCGATGCGGGGAAAATGCTTTCCGGGGGGCAGCGCCAGCGGATTTCCCTGGCGCGGGCAATATTGAAGGATGCCCCGATTGTAGTGCTTGACGAGGCCACGGCCTATGCTGATCCAGAAAATGAGGAAAAAATGGAGGCTGCTATTGCGGAGCTGGTGGAGGGAAAAACCTTGGTAGTTATCGCTCACAAACTTCCCGCTATAATGAACGCAGATCAAATATGCGTTATGGATCACGGAAAGATGGTGGCAACCGGAAAACATCAGGAGTTGATTCAAGCTTGCCCAGAATACCAAAAGTTGTGGAAAGCGGCTCAGGACAGCACCGAGTGGAAAGTATCTACTGCAAAGGAGGGAAGATAAATGTTTGCATTGATTTCAAGAATCCTGAACCTCTCCGGGAGGTATAAAAGCCGTATTCAGGCTGCATTTCTATGTGCATTTGTCGAGTCCATTCTCTCCAAAATGCCGATCTTCATGGCGTTTATCGTCTTGGCCGGGTTTGCTGATAATACGCTGACTGGAAAGACCTGTCTGTTTGTCGGACTTGGATTATTAGCTGTTGTAGTGGTTCAGACAGTGGTTCACTATTTGAGCGACCGTCTGCAAAGTGCCGCTGGATTTATGATCTTTGCTGATAAACGGATGGAGTTGGGAAATCATTTAAGAAAAATGCCGATGGGTTACTTTACATCGGGGAATATTGGCAAAATCAGCTCTGTTCTCAGTACGGATATGGTATTCATTGAGGAAGTTTCTATGAGTACCATTGGCAACATGATGAGCTATATGCTGTCTACTTTGGTTTTAGCTGTTTTTATGTTCGTACTGGATTGGAGACTTGGGCTGATTGCGGTAATCATTACCTTGCTGGCATCACTGGTTGCAAAATATATGAATAAGGTTTCCTTCAAGGAGGCTGTCGGGCGTCAAAACCAAAGCGAGAATTTGACGGATGCGGTCTTGTCTTTTGCTGAAGGAATTGGGGTTATCAAAAGTTACAATCTGCTCGGAGAAAAATCTGACGAATTAACGGAAAACTTCAAAAAATCAAGGGATGTCAATACGAAGTTTGAGCAGAAAATGACACCGTGGACCACTGGCTTAAACATTCTCTATGGCGTGGGTATTGCCGCTATCTTCGGTTTATCCGTTTTTTTACATCAGGAAGGCGTACTCTCCCTGGCTTATCTTTTGGGCGTGCTGCTGTTTGTCTTTGATCTCTTTGGACCTCTGAAAGCTCTTTATGGAGAAGCAACCCGACTGACCGTGATGAATGCCGCATTAGACCGCATTGAAGCTGTTTTGGACGAGCCCGAACTTCCCGATAACGGAAATCAACATATTCTGTCACAGGCACAGCCGGATCAGCCAGAAGTACAATTTAGCGATGTGGGCTTCGCCTATCAGGACAAGGAAGTCCTGCACAACATCAGCTTCTCTATGCAGAAGAATACCATGACCGCACTTGTGGGACCGTCTGGCGGTGGCAAATCCACGATTGCGAACCTTCTGGCGCGGCTGTGGGATGTGAAATCCGGCAAAGTGACAATCCGCGGTACAGATATTCGGGATATACCTCTCGCCGAACTGATGAAACAGATCAGCATGGTTTTCCAAAGGGTGTACTTGTTCCAGGATACCATTTACAACAATATCAGCATGGGTAAACCGGACGCTACCGAGGAAGAAGTCTATGAGGCTGCAAAAAAAGCCCGCTGCTATGATTTTATCATGGCGCTGCCAGATGGATTCCAGACAGTCATCGGTGAAGGCGGCGCTACTCTGTCCGGCGGCGAAAAGCAAAGAATCTCTATCGCCCGATGCATTTTGAAGGACGCACCGATTGTCATTCTGGATGAAGCGACTGCAAGTGTTGATACCGATAATGAAAGCTATATCCAGGAGGCAATCAATGAGCTGGTAAAGGGTAAAACATTACTTGTGATTGCACACCGCCTGAATACCATCCGTCAGGCAGATCAGATTTTGGTGATCTCTGATGGACGGATCAGCGAACAGGGAACCCATGACGAGCTTATGGCAAAAGCCGGGATTTATCAGGATTTTGTAAATATCCGTAAAAAGGCTTCCGGCTGGAGCCTTGCATAAAGGAGGAACTGATGAAGATTCATGCGTCCGGGGAGGATTATCTGGAGGCTGTGCTGATTCTTCAAAAGAAGCAGAGCATGGTCCGCTCCATTGATCTTGCTCGGCACATGGGCTTTTCAAAGCCGAGTATCAGTCATGCGGTGGGCGTTCTGCGGGATGGCGGCTTTCTGACAATGGACGAGGATGGATTTCTCCACCTGACCGATATAGGCCGGGAGGTGGCAGAGAAAATCTATGAACGCCATCAATTCTTTACGGAGCAGCTTGTGGCTGCTGGCGTAGACAGAGAAACGGCGGAGCAGGACGCTTGCCGGATAGAACATGTAATCAGTGATACATCCTTTCAGAAGTTAAAGGAAAAAATGCGGGGAACCGATTAGCGCACACCGGCTCCGCTCTGCATAATAAGTTATCTGCCCCGTCCGGGGAAAGAAAAAAACCGTTGACTGGGGCAGATAATTTCGTGCGCTCATTTTAGAAATGTGATGCTCTATCGGCGGTTTTGAAAGATCAGGGCCGCCGTTTCTTTTGCCCTCAAAGGAAATGACGTGCTGACGCTGGCGGATACGGCGGCTTACTGGAGGGAGCCGCTATGATACAACCTGACCGCAGACAAATTCTGACGATGTTTGCACTATCGTTAAAAAAGTCAGACCGCCCAACAGGAACAGTCTGACGACGATTGCGAAAATCGTCGCTTTTTAAAATTTATGTTGAAAGTAGATAGTAATAGAGCTGGGTATCATGTGCCCAGCTCAATCTTCTACATGGAAGACATCTTCCACCATCATATTAAAGTATTTTGAAATCCGCAGCATAAACTCTGCGGATGGGGTGCTTTCCCCACGTTCTATTCGACCGATGGTTTTGGTACAGTATCCGGTAGCTTCAGCAAGTTCATCCTGGTAGATGCCACGCTGCTCACGGATTTCTTTGATATTGTTGACAACCGCCATAAAAATTCCTTCTTTCAGATTCTGATTTCTTAGTGTTAATTATGCAAGAACATGTGTCCAATAAAAAGGACTTGCATTAATTGGCACTGGTCTTATTTGTAACTCTTAGCAATATCAGCAGGATTACATTTTCCGAGAACCTTACCAAATATATCTAAACGATCATCTTCTCCGACGGGGATAGGTGCATACTTTTCATTAAGCGAGATAAGGAAGATTCCGTCTTTATCGTTTTGCAATTTCTTGATGTAGGCTTCTCCGTTTAGAGCGAAGATGCCGATTTCTCCATTAGCAACAGATTCCTGTTGTAATACCCATGCAATCTGACCATCAGAAAACTCAGGCTCCATACTGTCGCCACTGATACGGACACCAAAAGTAGTATCTTCCGGTAAGATAGATTCATCTATACATACAGTCTCTTTTGGTCCGTCTACAAGGAAGTTACCGGTTCCGGCTGATACAGCATTTTCAAAAATATCAATGCTTCGGAATGGAATTATCTTAGCAGTCTGCTTTTCATACATTCCGGATGCGTGGAGCAGATGGATGTAATCCATAGCCTTTTCTCTGCCTTCATCAGTAAGAGAAGAGAGTGGATCTGCAGGATTTACTCCAAAATATGCTTCATACATATTAGTAATACCAAGGATTCTACACACCTTGTAAAATATGGTAACGCTTGGTTCAGCAAGATTTCTTTCCCAGTTAGATATAGCTTTGTAGGAAATGGTAACACCTTCCTTAGCTAATTCATCAGCGAGATCCTGCTGGAGCAAGCCTTTCTTTTTTCTATATGATGAAATGATTTCTCCGATTGAGTACATACATACGCCTCTTTTCTTTCATTTTGTTGATTTCTAATGTCTCTTTTCACTCCATAGTATATAGCAACAGTACCAATTATTCAAGCTAAAAATCCAATATAATGAGAAAAAGGACACATGTGTCCGTTGACAGTCGATTATTCTTAGAGTTATACTATGCCCTGTAAGAAACATTACTCATATACTTGGACTAAAGGTTATGGTAGTGACAGATTAAATGCAGGAGGTGATGAAGATGGAAGACAGGGTAATACTTCATTCAGATATCAACTGTTGTTATGCCTCGATTGAGCATCTGCATCATCCGGAGCTTGCAGGAAAGCCACTGGCAGTAGGCGGTGACCCAGAGGCAAGACATGGGATTGTCTTAACAGCCGACTATATAGCCAAGAAGTACGGTGTGAAAACAGGAATGGCACTCTGGCAGGCAAAACAGGTCTGTCCGGACATAACATTTGTTTCACCAAGAATGGACTTATATCTTCGGTTCTCAAGGATGGCGCATGAGATATATGCAGAATATACGGACAGACAGGAGCCATATGGAATAGATGAGTGCTGGCTTGATGTGACAGGGAGCAGCTCCCTTAAAGGAGATGGATTGCTCATTGCACAGGAAATCAGCAGGAGAATGAAGGCAGAGCTTGGCATCACAGTAAGTGTTGGTGTTTCTTTCAATAAGATATTTGCAAAGCTTGGTTCTGATTATAAGAAGCCTGATGCAATCACAACTATGTATAAGAGTGAGTTTAAGCAGAAGGCTTGGTCACTTCCGGTGGCAGATCTTCTATACGTTGGCAAAAGTACGAACAGAAAGCTTGCATTATTTGGTATCAAAACCATAGGTGATCTTGCAAGGGCTGATGAAGAAGTGCTTAACAGTCACCTAGGAAAGATGGGCAGTATCTTATGGTCGTTTGCTAATGGCTATGATGATTCACCTGTCAAGCTGGAGAATACCCACGCTCCAATCAAATCGGTGGGAAACAGCACAACGACACCAAAGGATTTAGTATGCGATGAGGATGTAAAGATTGTTCTTTATATTCTGGCTGAGAGTGTTGCAGCAAGACTTCGTGAGAATGGATTCCGGTGCAGAGTGGTTGAGATAAGTGTCAGGGATAATGAGCTATTCTCTTTTACCCGTCAGAAAAAGATTGACCATGCAACAAACATCACCGGAGAGATAGCTGCATACGCTTATCAGATATTTAAGGAAAACTATAACTGGAGCAAACCAATCCGCAGTGTTGGTGTCCGAGGTGCAGACCTAGTAACAGACAATTATTGGGAACAGATTGATTTGTTCTCAAGTGTGGAGAAGCGTGAAAAGCAGATGAAGATGGATTCAGCGGTTGATGAGATACGCAGAAGATTTGGATTTTACAGTATCCAGAGGGGACTCATGTACCGGGACAGGATTCTGTCGGCAGTCAATGCAAAAGAAGAACACACGGTACATCCACATGGGTATTTTTCAGGTTAGCAACGAGAAGTGCCAGATAATCAAGGCACAGATGTGTTGTGCTTGCACATAAACATATGGGACTTGGTTATCTGATACGGCGACTGCCGTGAGCGAAATGAAGCGAAGCGGAATTGAGCTGCACTACGAGTAGCGATAGAGTTAAAGAAGAGGGAGGCGGAACATGAGCGAAGCAGCAAGAATTGATCTGGTAGACAGAGCACCATTGACGGAGAAGCAGCAGAATGTGTATGAAAGTATTATGCAATATCAGCGTGTGAATGGTTATGCTCCTACTATCAGGGAGATATGCAAGATGGTAGGGGTGGCATCGACTTCAAGTGTTTATGCACATCTGAAAATATTAGAAGAAAAAGGCTATATAGCAAGGAAGATGGATGCTTCCAGAGCAATAGCAATCTTGTAAGGAAGGTGATTACATTGAGCAATAAGGTATATGTTGATGTACTTGCAGAGTTTTCAAAGGACGGACTGCTCATTCCCAAAGAGATAACATGGGAAGATGGCAGAAAGTATGAGATTACACGAGTAAAAGACAAGCGCAGAGCAGCCAGTACAAGGGCTGGCGGCGTTGGAGAGCGTTATACCTGTGTGGTAAATGGAAAGGAAATATTCCTTTTCTATGAAGATAACAATATGTGGTTTATGGAAAGAGCCGGAGCCTGATGTGATTGTGTGCTGACAGCACAATTCATATCAGTTGGCTTTAGATCAGCAAAGCCGGGGAATGTGCAGACATTCATCGGAACTCCCGGCAAAAGGCTTGCAAAGGTGATTTCCCTTTCCTTTACGAGTACAGAATTGTAGATTGATGATTTTGTATGAATAAGGAGCGAACTGAATTGAACAAAGAGTTAAAAGTTATAGATTTTTATTGTAAGAAGTGCAAAAAGAGTATGAAAGTTTCATACATGGTTACAGGTAACAGAAATTATCCGGTACTGCCGAGAGTAATGATGAAATGTCACCATTGTGGCAGAGTAATGACCTTGAAGAATTTCAAGGAAGGTGAACTGTTAGATAAAGTAGAGCAGGATAAGTATTATATCTGATACATACAGTCAGACATCAGATGGTGCGGCAGATATTTGGTCGCAACAGGACAAGACAATTAAATTAGTGGTCATCATGATATGGGAGACACCTGCAATAAGCGTAAGCTGATGATACGCAAAGGTGCCATCCTAAGGACGCATGAAAAATTAGAAACCAGTTTGAGGACTGGGACTGTTTTTCATGTGTCCTTTTTTATTTGCTGAAAATTACATATCTAGGGAGTTATTGTCCGCCCTCAAACGAGTTAACGGTAACAAGTTTGAAAGGATGGACGATATGAACAAGGAAATAAGAGAATATGATAAGAATGTACAATTTGAAATAGGGCAGAGAATACAGGAAATGCGACTAGACAAAAATATGAAAAGCATTGAGTTGGCAACGGAATTGGGAATAACAAGGAACCAAATGTCACGAATTGAAAATGGTAGAGCAAATTGCACTATTTCGCAGTTGTTTATATTATTACAGATATTAGGAGGTTCTGCGGACTATATTTTATTTGGGAAAAAATATGAGCGTGGAATTAAAATAACGAAAGAACAAAAAGAGGTTTTGATAAATTTGATTAATGCATTTAATGAATGATTATAAAAAACTGTTGCGTAGCTATTGCTTTCACGCAATAGATGTGATATCATCTATTGCATGGAGGTGACGTTCGTGCAACGAAATGAGACAATTAAGAATTTGTTCCCAGGATATTATAGAAAATATGATCAAGATATGGAGACCTTGGCTGATTTGACTAAAAGAGCTAAAGGGGATGAGAGGTCAATTAATGAATTCGCTAGAGTTTGTGGAGTTAGCCCATCTACTATATCTAGGTTGATAAATAAAAAGAATACAACACCAAATAAGGATTCACTTATTAAAGCGATTGCAGATAATGCAGTACCTGAAAGTGGTGTAACATTAGATATGTTATTACAAGCACATGGACTGGAGAAAATAAACGTATATGAAGGAAAGGAAAGAAAATCTGAAAGTGTATTAGAAGATATTGTTATTGATAGATTACTTTGTGATATTACGCAGCTTGGGTATAAATGTGAAATTGAAAAAGAAAAAAATATTATTTATACTACGGAGGCAATTAGATTTAGAGCGGATTTTGTTATCAAAACAGAATTATTAAAAAAGTATGGAATAAAGGAATGGGCTTTTGATGTATATGTTGGACCACATAGACCAGTGATGCAAAAACTTTCTTGGTTTTTCGGCTGTTGTTATGTGAATTCTTTAAGAGATAATGGTACAAAATTAAGTCTTGTGCTTAGCAATAAGGATGAGTTTGATGCTGCCAAAAGAAGACTTGGTACAATTAAAATCCATGATATGATATCAATTATTTTGATAAGTGAAGAAAATTGGGAACTTGAGGAAGAGTTTGTTATACCCACTTATGATAAATTAGATATGCCAACATTGGGAGGTGCAACATATGGAAGATAAAATTCATCTGTTATACCAGCAGATACTCTGCGCAACAAAAAATGGTCATGATGCAGAAGTGCGCAGAGACAAGGATGGAAATTTTGTAGTTTATTCTGTAAAAAAACAGCGGGCAGATAAAATAAAAGTTAAATAATACATCAGCTGAATTGGCAGTTGATAAGGGCAAAAGGGAGCCGATATCGTTCAATATTTGAATGATTGAGGCTCCTTATTTTTTTGTAAGGGAGGTGAAGCAGAGTGATTCAAGAGATAAAAGAATATGATTCTGATACATGTTCTGAAATCGGTATACGCATTCAAGATATACGTGAATCAAGGCATATGAAAGCTATAGAATTGGCAAGCTATCTTGGCATTGGTAAGAACCAGATGTCTCGAATTGAAAGTGGAAAAGCAAATTGTACGATACCACAATTATATTGTATTGCACAAATCTTGGATTGCTCTGCTGATTTTTTGCTGTTTGGAGAAGAACACATGAATTATTCGCCGGAGATGGTGGAATTAGTAAACAATTTAAAAATGGTGACTGGAAGAATAGAGGGAGAAATTAAAAATAGTCTTTTAAAGACTACAAATCAGAAAAGATAGTCTTTAGAGTGGGCGCATAGGTTTTATTAATAGAGTACCATAAACATGTGCTAAGGAACAGCACACCACGAGAGTGGAGGCGCCAAAACTCTCCAATACGAAGACGTAAAGGAGACAGCAAAATGAATAAGAAAAACTTTAATGTAGTAGGAAACAATGAAACAGAGAATCAGGAGCTTGCTAAGGGAATTGCATTTATAAAGTCTCGCAGAGCAGAACTCAATGTAGTCCAGATGGTCGAGAATATGCGTGATCAGGCATTGCCAAATGGAGTAATAATAAATGATGCGTATTGTGATCGCTCAATGACAAGGGACTATGACAGAGAAGCACTGAATGCTTTCTTTGCAACACTTAAAGAGGAAGATTTTGAGGTTGTAGTAGTCAGAAGCCTGAATGATATCACCGATGACATTTATGATCTGGAGGAATTTGTAAAGACCATCACAGATATGGGCATATGGCTCTATTCTCTTGAAGTTGGTCCGGTGCCAATTACTGCATCTCATGCAGAGGACTTTGGATGCTAACGGAGTCCTGCGGGAGAACGATAACAGGAAATCATTCCGGTCGGGACAAACAAGTCCCGGCTGTGAAGGATTGCAGATTTACACAGACTGCATTCGGAACAGTAGTACACGATTCAAGTGGGAAGTGGCTTGGTCAGTATGAGACAGAAGATGCAGCTGTGGAGATGTTAAGAGAAATGGCAAAGGACACTGGAGGATATAGCGATGAAATATGATGGTTATCAAGTTGGAATCGTGATTAAGTCGTTACGAATCCAAAGAAATCTTACAAAAGAAGCTCTTGCAGCGGAGCTTGGCATTAGTGAGTCAACTATCAAAAAGTATGAGAATGGAGAACGTGCATTAAGTATCACAAATCTATTTAAGATAATTGATTATTTCAAGGTAGATGCCAATACAATCCTGAATGTGGCAGAGAGTAAGAAAGAAACTTCAATAGACTCCAGGCTGGAATTAATGGATTGCAGCAAGAGGGCATATTTTCAAAAGATATTTAACGAAATGCTAGATAGTGCAGAGATGCTTGTTTCATAGGAGGTTTAGCTATGAGAAGAAAGAAAAAGACGATTGAATGTATAGAGTATCTGTCAGTAAGTGCACCATTGGATAAAGTGGATCACTTAGAGGACAAGCAAAGTAAATATATTCATGAGTATGTAAAAAATAAAGAATACATGATTGTTGGTACTGAACGCCGACATGGATTTTCACAGAATGATGTGGACAGACAGTGGCATCAGATTGTGGACAAGATTAGAAAAAAGCAGGTAGATGGTGTAATAGTCGCAAACATGAGTGTTATTACAGACAATCTTATTGACGCATTTATAAAAGTAGCGCAAGTTCAGGCTGCCGGAGGAATTATCGTTACAGTAGATGATGGCAGGCTGGCTATGCAGTTAAGGGGGTTTTAGATTATGAAAAAGAATAAGAAACATTATGACAAATATAAAAAGTTTGATGTTGTATATGCTGACTTTGGTCGTAACCCGCATGGAGTACAGGGAGGAATCAGACCTGGAATCGTGGTATCGTGTGATGCAAGTAATCATGGCGGTGCACCTCAGATTTCAGTTGTTCCATTATCATCAAAACTGAAAGATAATCCTGTGCATGTGATAGTTGAGCCTTCAGAAATAAGAGGGTATGCATTGAGCAACAGATCTGATTTTATGCCGGAAGATATTCAGACCTTGAATAAGGGCTGTGTCCGTTTTAAGTCGGGGTATATTCCAGGAGAATCGAAGATTAGGGAAGCTATGGATAGAGCGATGATAATGCAGCTTAATCTGTTACCTGTAGCACGCAAGATGGTATTAGAGGAATTGGAGATGAAACAAAATGGATAACAGAACGAAGAAAACAAATAACAAGAGATTTGTCAGATATCCAGAGGGTGCAGAGATGTACTCGATGAGTTTATCAAAGTTCCAGCAGTTAGCTAAGGATGCGAAAGCATGTTATAAGATGAATAGACTGGTGCTTGTGAACCTTGATATTCTTGATGAATATCTGGAGACATTTCATATAGAAGACGAGGAATTCTACAAATAAATTGAAAAGAATATGAAAGAGTTTGCATTAATATACTTGACTTTATGTCTGACATAAAGTATACTATGTTCAGATGGAGGTGATATATTGGCAAAGATGGGACGACCAAAGGCTGAAAATCCTGCTGATAAGAGGATTACAATCAGACTGAATGGTGAAGAACATGAATTGCTGCTTGAATACACCAAAAATCATAACATGACTATGACGCAAGTAGTTAAAATGGCAGTGTTAGAGAAACTAATGGCTGACCAGAAGTAATGCAGGCTCTTTTCTTTTTGAGAAAGGAGAAAAGATGGCTTGTAGAAAAGATGGTAAAGGAAGAGTATTACGAAAAGGAGAGCATTATCGTAAAACTGATGGCAGGTATTCATATATTTATACTGATCCATTGGGAAAACAAAGGACGATATATGCGAAATCTCTTGTAACACTTAGGCAGAAAGAAGACGAACTTGTTCGTGACCAGATGGACGGGTTAAATGTATATGTTGCTGGAAGTGCAGATGTAAATTTTTTGTTTGATAGATATATTTCTACCAAGACGGAATTGCGAAGCACTACAAAGGCAAATTACTTATATACGTGGGATCATTTTATCAGGGATACGTTCGGAAAGAAAAAGATTAAGGATGTGAAGTATTCTGATGTCTTATTTTTCTATACGGATTTGATTACGAACAAAGGATTGCAGGTAAATACTTTGGAGAGTATCAATACTGTATTGCGACCTACATTTGAGCTGGCAGTACGAGATGATATAATAAGAAGAAATCCTGTAGATGGAGCTTATGCCGAGGTGAAAAAAAGAAATGGTGGCGCTAGAAAGAGTCGAAGAGCACTGACAGTAGAGCAGCAGAGAGAGTTTATTGATTATGTTGCAAAGAATCCGTTTTTCTTCCACTGGTATCCGTTTTTTGTATTTCTGCTTGGAACTGGATGCAGAATCGGGGAGGCAATAGGCATCAGATGGGACGATGTTGATATGAAGAAACGAACAATCAATATTAACCATAGTCTTACTTATTACACAAGATCTGACAATTCATTCAAGTGTGAGTTTAGGGTTTCAGAACCTAAAACAGAAGCAGGAATAAGGACAATTCCAATGATGGGACCGGTGTATGAAGTGCTCAAGTCTGAATACCAGCGTCAGCAGGAAGAAGGTTTTTGTGTTGCAGAGGTTGATGGAATGACAAACTTTATATTTACTAATCGGTTTGGAAATCCACATAATCCGCAGGCAGTAAATCGTGCAATCAAAAGAATCGTTGATACTCATAATGCCGAAGAAGAGGTAGAGGCAAAGAAAAAGAAGAGAGAACCTATAATGTTGCCCAGGTTTTCATGTCACATTTTTAGACACACATTTGCTTCAAGGTTTTGTGAAAACGAAACCAATGTAAAAGTTATTCAAGAAGTAATGGGACATGCTGATGTCAGCACAACCATGAACATTTATGCGGAGGCAAATCCGGAGGTTACTAGAGAGGCTTTGGAGAAACTTGCCAAGAACATGGATGTGTTTTAGAAACAACAGTATAATATAGAAAAGAGTCCTCTGATTTGAGGGCTAGGCAATTGACCAAAAAAATTTAATATGACTAATATATGACCAAAAAAGGCTGCGAATTTGGTTATTTTAGTACAGCTTGCTAAAGAAAATATTGTAATGATTTAAAGAAATACAAATCATCTTACAGACCTTTACAGCAAGAGCGAAAAAGCTCCCGACAATGAAGACCCTGGACCCAAAGAAGGCTGAAAACAAAGCCGAAAAAGCAGCGGTAAATGGTTCTGCAGAGGATGCAACCGTGTCCGCGCCAAGCGTACAGATTGATCTTTCCAAGGTGAAAATCGAGCCGTTGTTTGCAGATGATGTAGACTTTGAGACATTCAGCAAGTCTGATTTCAGAGTGGTTAAGATCGAAGCCTGTGAGGCAGTGCCGAAGTCCAAGAAGCTCCTGAAATTCACACTGAATGACGGAACAGACCGGAAACGCACCATTTTAAGCGGTATTCACGAGTATTACGAGCCGGAAGAGCTGGTTGGTAAGACCTGTGTGGCAATCACAAACCTGCCGCCGAGAAAGATGATGGGTATTGATTCCGAGGGTATGCTGATTTCCGCAGTGTACGAGTATGACGGACGGGAAGGCTTAAATCTTTTGATGCTGGATGACAGTATTCCGGCAGGAGCAAAGCTGTACTAAAGAGGTCATTTACTACAAAAAATCGCGTTACTACAACTTTTCTACAACTTTTGCGCGAGACCCTACGAAACCGGATGAAGCAATATGAAAGGCGGATCTGCTTATAAAATGCAGATTCGCCTTTCTTTTTACATCAGCTTCATGTTCACACTAATGTTTTTTGCCTTCTCCTGCATATTCTCTTGTGTAATATGGGTGTAGATGTCCATTGTAGTAGAGAAATCGGCATGCCCCATGACTTGCTGAATGAATTTAACATCGTTGGTGCTTTCGCAGAGCCGGGTACAGAAGGTGTGCCGCAAGTTGTGAACACTAAAATGAGGGAGCAGATCCGGTTCACGGTCTTCCAGTTCAGCCTGATCCATTTCCTCCATGTTGTAAGTTACGCTGATTCTCTCAATCGCCCGATTGATATTGTGGGCGCTCATGAATGAGCCGGTTCGGTTGCGGAAAACAAAACCGTGAACTCCTCCTAACACCAGTTGATCGTCTGGATACAATGCGTCGATGGTTTCAATCTGGAGGCGAAGCTGCTCGGCCACCTCTGGATAGAGGATAGGGATAATTCGTGTACCGCTCTCAGTTTTGGGAGTGGTAATGTGAAATCCGGCTTTTCCGTCAATGACCCGGTAGATTAAGTTGTGGTTGACCGAGATTGTGTTTTCGCTCAAGTTAATATCGCTTTTGGTAATGCCGGTACATTCTGCTACACGCATTCCTGTTCCAAGGAGCACAGTCATGATGGGGAGCCAATGGCTGTATGTAGGGGACTTGGCAATAAAACGCAGGAAATTCTGCTGTTGCGTTTTAGTGAGTGCGATCCGCCGTTTAGGCTTTGGAGCGCTGCCATCCGTCTTGAGCTTGCGGTAAATGCCCTTGCTGGGATTTTTGCGGATGTAATCGTCGTCCACGGCCATTTCAAGCGTAGGGTGAACAATGGTGTTGATGCTCTCCAGTGAGTTGATAGCAAAGCCGTGTTTCAGCAGTTTGGTATAAAACGCGAGAATATCACTTCTGTGGATTTGTGGCAGAGGCATGTTAGCGAAAGGCTCTTCTTTCACATAGAAGTCCCACAGGTAAAGATAATTTGCTCTGGTAGAGGGCTTCAGTTTGATGTTGTTATTCATGTAGACCTTGAACATATCATTCAGGGTAAGCTTCATGGCTTCCTGAGTACGGATGCCATCATCCTTATCTTTGTTGATCTGCTTTTCTTTGACACGAAGACTTGCGAGATCGGAGTCGTAAAGATATTTCTTTTTAGTGCCTAATTTGTAGACATACATATAGCTGCCATCTGCCCGTTGTGTTTCTCCAGGCCGAAGATTTCGTCCTTTGTTGTCTTTTCTCACTTTTGCCATTACTGGTACCTCCTGATTATAAAAGTGTAGTGCGCCTTACTGGCATGGTTATTTAGCCGGAAATATCATAAAGATATTCTTTGATACGCTGGACACTCCATAGGACACGGGTGTTCATGGTAATGCGTGCATTGGCAAGATCCCCAATCTGTACTGCAGTGTGCCTTCCACAGCACAACAGTTTGCAAAGGGTATCGGTATCAACAGCCAAGCACTGCTCCGGCGGTAGGTCATTCGGTTTTCTTTTCTCCATAATCGTCCTCCTTTTTTCGATTACAATGATCCCTTACGATTTGTAGAAGAAGGTTTTCAACAAAAACAATGAAAACGGTCTTGAGGTCAGGAGGTATTGAAATAACAAAAGAACTCTAATGGGGCCATTTCCTACGCCAGAACGGTTCTGCCGTGTATTTCAGGCTGCTGCTGTGCAGCACTTCGATTATGGGCGCGCTTCTGTGGTCATCGCACACTGTCCAGAATTCCTGTATAACTCCCCATAGAGGTTATGAACTTGTCAAGGTACTAAAAGAGTGTAGGGATCATCCGGTATTACCAAATGATCCGATACATCCTATAAATAGGCAGGGAAGAAAGAACTTCTGCAAAGAGGAAAGAAAATTTAAAGAAAATCCAAAAATCAATATATAGAATATTTGAATTGACAAGCACTATATATTGTGTTAGAATTGCAATGTAATTGATTTTTGTGCGTTGCCCGTCAGGGTACACAGGCTTTAGGGCTTGTGTTGCGGAGTAATGACTGCATTGCACACGCTGTTAATTTTGTACTTGTGTCAGTAGTATCACTGCGCCTTTTCAGGCCGGTATATTGCTGGCTTTTTTTATTTTATGGGATTTACCCACCATTGCGAGAATGACATCGGTTCATAGGCAACTATGGGCGCCAGGCTTTATGCCGTCTGTCATTCTCGCTTTTTTATTGCCTGTAAGCCTGAAAGGGCTTTAAGGATAAATCAAAACTGAGAAAGGCAGGTCATGTACATGAATGTGAAGCAGAAAAGAAAGCAGAATGGTCGGCGGGTCAAGCCGGCACATTCCACGGACTGGAAGATGAAGAGACAGGCAGTATCTTCGCTCCGGCCCCGAAATGTTGCACCAATGGCGAGGGCAGTTATTTTGCCCCGAAGATCACGAAGGGGGATTTGATATGTCCGGCAGCAATAGTGCTGAACGAAAGCGGCATGAACCGCTGGTGCTGGTAGAAACGGCAGATATTTCAGAAGAAGACTGGCTGGATTACCGGCGCCGTGGAATCGGCGGCAGCGATGTATCGGCGATCTTTGGCACTTCTCCATTCCGGACAGCCAGGGATCTGTACTACGACAAACTGAACATAGCGTCAGTGGAAGATGATGAGGGCAACTGGGTTGCCATGGAAATGGGGCATTTGCTGGAGCCTCTGGTAGCAAAGATATTCGAGCGGAAAACCGGATATCGGGTCTACCAAATCAAAAAGATGTTCCAGCACCCACAGTATCCTTGGATGCTGGCTGATGTGGACTACTTTGTGGAACTGCCGGATGGCACCACAGCGATCCTTGAGATCAAGACCACAAACTATAATGCCAGAGATAACTGGTGGATGAATGGGAAGGAGACTGTTCCAGTCTACTATGAATCTCAGGGGCGTCATTATATGGCAGTAACGGATCTTGACCGATGTTTCTTTTGCTGCCTGTATGGTAACAACGAGGAGGAAGTTATTATCCGGGAGGTCAAGCGTGATTTCGAGTATGAGGCTGAGATGGTCTTTTTGGAGCAGTATTTCTGGGAAAACCATGTGCAGCGCCATGTGCCGCCGCCCTATACAGAAAGTGGGGCCTTGATTATTGAGAGCGCACGCAAACACTTTGGCCCGGCAGATAAAAATGCCCCGGCCGTTGCACTCGACCTGGATATGACTGCAAAACTCATGCAGTATTTGCGGCTTCTGGATGAAAAGAAAAATGCAGAGGTGTACTCCAAAGAAATCGACAAGGATATTCAGCGTCTGAAGGCGCTGTTGATTGCGGAAATGGGTACCAGCTGTACTGCAGTCTGTGAGCAGGAGGGAGTGAACTATACGGTTACCTATACCCCTGTTCGCAAGTCCATCATCGACAAGGATAACCTGCTTCGGTTGAAACTGGAGCATCCGGATATTTACGAACAGTTTGTTACAGTATCCGAATCCAGACGGTTCAGTGTTAGAGCCTCGATTATGGAGGCCGCTTAGTGAGGTGAAAAAGGATGAATTGTATTGGTACCTACGACGGGACGATTTTTTATAATCCTGCCAATAAGTTTTGTATCGTCAGTGTAAAAACCGCAGACCAGAGCGTGCCAGCTGAGGCCAGGTCAAACAGGCGGTACAAAGACCATTTGATCCGCTTTACAGCTGTGGGGTATGAGATTCCACGGACAGATGCGGTAGAGTTGGAACTGGATGGGGAATGGGCAAAAGGCAAGTATGGTGTCCAGCTCCAGGTGGAGCAGTGGCGTGAAATTGTGCCCAGAACAAAAAACGGCGTAGAGGGCTATCTTGCCTCCGGGCTTATCAAAGGGATTGGTCCCAAAACCGCCGCAGACATTGTGGAGCGGTTCGGTGTGGACACACTGGATATTCTGGAACACCAGCCGGAGCGGCTGTTGGAGATCCGGGGCATTACGGAAAATAAATTGGAGGACATCAAAGCTTCTTATGCAGAAAACCGTATGCTCCAAGGAATTATGACCTTGCTGGCACCGTTTAAGATTACTCCCAAGACGGCATTGAAAATATATCAATATTTCGGCCCGACCAGCGTAGAGATTTTGGAAAAGAGCCCATTTGAGCTTTGCCAGATCTCCGGCTTTGGATTTCGGCGGGTAGATGCAATCGTACAAAAGAGCGGGGGCAATCTCCATGACCCTATGCGTATCAAAGGGGCTGTCTTTTGTGCGCTGGATGAGGGCAAGAGTAAACGAGGCCATCTGTACATCAGTTCTGAAGAACTGGAGAAATCAGCGCTGAAACTGCTCAATGAGAAGATACCTGTACCGGAGCTTCGCCTGCATCAGCAGGAAGTCAGGGATATGATGCAGGAAATGATCCTGAATGGAGCAATCGTTTCCGTGAAGGATAATATCTATCTTCCCAGAGTGTTTGCCCAAGAGGACGAAACGGCGCGCCGGATCGCCCAGCGTCTGGTCGCCCAGATGCCAGTAGAGCATATTGCGCCGGTACTGGAACAGGTCAAGGTTGAAATGGGACTGCGCTTGTCTGCACAGCAGGAGGCTGCGGTCTATGCAGCATTTAGGCATGGCTTGTCAGTGATTACGGGTTCTCCTGGTACTGGTAAAACAACAGTGCTGCGGACGATACTTGAGGTTTACCGGCGGCTGTACCCTGATGGCAAAATTGCTCTTATGGCACCTACCGGTCGGGCAAGCCGCAGGATGTCGGAGAGTACCGGCTTTGAGGATGCCCGAACATTACACAGTGGTCTGGGACTGACCAGTGAAGAGGATGAGGGTAGCCGGAACAGAAAGTCAGAGCCACTGTCGGCCGATTTAATCATTGTGGATGAGTTTTCCATGGTGGATATGTGGCTTGCTGAGAAATTTTTTGAACGCATGAAGATAAATGCCAGAATCGTGCTGGTAGGCGACCCAGATCAGCTTCCGAGCGTAGGAGCCGGAAATGTGTTTCGTGAAATCATCGAAACCAAAATCGTCCCAGTAACGGTGCTGGATCAGATTTTCCGTCAGTCGAAGGATAGTCTGATTGCCTATAATGCCAAATTTATCAACGAGGGCAATACCAAACTGTTTTACGGACCGGACTTTGTTTTCGTGTCTGGTGATAGTCAGGAAGACACCGCTGAAAAGATTACAGAACGGTATTGTTTGGAGATACAGGAGAGTGGCATTGAGAATGTGCAGATTCTTTCACCTTTCCGTTCAGAAGGCGCCGCGTCGTCGGAACAGCTGAATGAGACCATTCGTGAATTGGTCAACCCATTCCGCTCTGCGGAGGAGGAAATCAAGTTTGGCCCCAAGATATTCCGGATCAATGACCGCATCATGCAGACCAAGAACACAGAAAAGGTATCTAATGGTGATTTGGGTTTCATCCGGTATATTAAGGACACTGACCAGGGCAAAAAGATCGGCATGGATTTTGGTGCTGGCAGGACGCTGGAATATGGCGTAGATGATTTGAGCAATGTGGATCTGGCTTATGCTACTACGATCCACAAGGCTATGGGCTCTGAGTATGAAACAGTCATTATGCCGCTGCTCAAAGCGCACACTATCATGATGTATCGTAATCTGCTCTACACTGGAATCACGCGCGCTAAAAAGCGGGTGGTGCTGATTGGGCAGAAACAGGTATTGTTTATGGCAATCCATCGTAATGAGATTGGAAAGCGAAATACGCTGCTGGGTATGCGTATCCAGATGTATTTCAAAGCCTACGCAAAGAAAGCCGGTATCCCCATTCCAGCTGCATTGGAAGAACAATTGAAGAACGCAAGTTAAAAAAGAGAGGTCAGATGCAGAAATAGCACTTGGCGTCTCCTATTTTTATGTCAGAAAGGAGTTTCCAACATGAACGAAAAAAGTAATCCGATGCCTATGATGTACAAAACAATTCCGGCAGTGGCAGAACTGAACAAGGTGCCGGGCTTTGACCCGCTCAAATTTCTGCGCCATAAGGTGTCCAGAAAGACAAATGAGGAAATGCTGCAGTTGGAATTGCCTTATCAGAAACTGTGGTTCCGTCTGCGCCACCCCCAGGGCCGCATGAAACTGACTACCCTGCGGATCACGGAACAGCTTGCGATTATGGAGGCCAGAGTCTATCTGGACCGCAGTGATGCAGAGCCCATTAGCAGTTACATCTCGCAGCACAGTGCGGAAGAAGGTACCGACTATGTGCAGGCTGCCCAGGATGAGGCATTGAGTGCTGCGCTGTCGGATGCCGGTTTTGGTCTGCAGTTTGCCGATGTTGCTGTTGACAGTACGGGCAAGGTGTTTGGAAGCAGTATTCCGCTTTCCGGGACAGCTCATATCCAGCAACCGATGCCAAATGCGGCGCAGAGGCCCGTAGAAGCCCCTGGAGCGGCGCTGCGGCAATCTGGTGGGGAAGTTCATGCCCAGCTGGAGAGAACGCCTCAGAACGCCGTAGAGCGCCGTAATGCGCCTGCTCGTCCGGCGCCTATTCAGAAACCTGCGGCAAAGCCGGTTCAGAATGAACAGTCCCCGGTTTCTCCGGTACAGCCCACTGTCCAGCAGATGGCTGCAGAAGAGAAGGAGAATATGGATACACTGCCTGCCGGCAAGGTAGAGGAGAATGCTCCCAATATGGAGCTGCCGGTACCGAGCCGCGAGGTTACATTGGATAGCAGTCCAAAACAGGATGATGCGTCTGAGCAGCCGGCCGCCTCCGTATTCCAATCGGATGAACCGGAAGAACTGCCTGTGGCGCCTGTTGTCCAACAGGAAGCACCCGATCAGCCTGTGGCGCCTTCTTATACGGAGAGCACTCCGGTAGAAGACATCTTGAAGGTAATGACCTTTGAAGAAGCGCAGAATGTGGTGGTGGATAGCGGTCTGAGCAAAGGAAAGACCATGGCAACAGTTGCCAAGGAGCGTCCGGTGAGTCTGAAATTCTACCTCACCCCAGGCAACAAGAGCACCAACAATATCGTTCGTGCTGCGGCGCAGATCATGCTCGATGGTATGGCCGCACAGAAAGCCGGATGATAAGCAGCCCCATCTATGGGGCCAAGAAGGGAGGGAGAACAGATGGACTCATATCCAGGAGATTTTCCGTTCGGTATTATGGATGTAGTGGAACTTCTACATCTACGAATCAGACGCCGACAGGCAAACAGTGTATATGTGGATTGCCCGTTTTGTGGTGACCGCCGCGGCAAGATGAATGTGAATTTCGTCAAAAATGTCTGGCGGTGCAATTATTGTGATGAGCATGGCGGTATGCTTGCGCTTTATGCGCGGCTAAACAATACGACTACATCCGATGCGTATTGGGAGATAGGAGAAGCCCTGTGCAACGATTTTCACAGGGAACGGCCGAACTCTGGATATGAGATGGCAGGAAACCAGCAGGCTGGCACTGGGTCCCCGGTTTCGGGGACTCAGACCGACCTTGCCGGATATGAGAGGAGGGGCGAACTAAAAACAGTGCAGCAAGCAGAACGGGCCAGCGGACAGGAAATTCATCAAACGCTTTCGCTGCTGCTCGCTATGCTGCCTCTTCAGCCTGCCCACCGCAACCATCTGCACTCCCCAAAACGGGGACTGTCGGATGAACAGATCGACCGGATTGGGTTCAAGAGCACTCCACCCCCTTTCCTTTGCCGCTCCATTACCGAGCGGCTGATGAAACAGGGATGCAAGGTGGAGGGGGTGCCCGGCTTTTATCTGGATGACAGCGGGCGCTGGACCATGAACTTCTACCGAAAAAACGCAGGGATTTTGATTCCAGCTGTGGGATACGACGGTATGATACATGGCCTGCAGATACTTTTGGATAGTCCGCTCAAGCAAAAAGATGATCCACCGGATAAGTCAGGAGCCAAATACATCTGGTTTTCGTCCTCGTCCAAAAATATGGGTGTCACATCCGGGAGCCCGGTACATTTTATCGGCAATCCATCTGCTCGGGTGGTCTATGTCATTGAGGGATTGCTGAAAGCAGACATCTCACACTGCCTGACAAACCGGACTTTTGCGGCGATTGCCGGCGCAAACAACACAAGCCAGTTGGATACGCTGTTTGCACTGTTGGCACAGAATGGCACTGAGGAGATCATTGAGGCTCATGATATGGATAAGTACAGTAACCAAATGACCTCTAATGGGGCATCTAAGATCTATCTGATGGCCCGAAAAAATGGAATGGCATGTCGTCGGCTGACCTGGAATCCGAATTATAAAGGGTTTGATGATTGGCAGCTTGCCCTTCGGGAGAAAGAACAGAGGGAAAAGGAGGTGCAGAGAATGAATTTTAAGCAGCAATATCTGTGCGGTAAGTGTGATTTTACTTATATAGATGGCTGCGTCGAGCTTTGGCACACCAGAGCGGAGAAAGATTTGGACCTGACAGAGTATCTGGGGCTGACAAAGGAAGAGTATCAGATATTTCTTGCTCAGGGCAATCAGGTGCTGAAGGATCTTCTGGACAGCCAGAGAGTTTTCCGGAGGTTTTGCATTTACCAGCTTTGCCTGGGTGAGACACAGACGGTACCTTTCGCGTTCAAGCAACTGGATGCACTGCGTAAGGCTGGATATGAACAGCCGCCTGCTGCCGCCTATCAGACGGTATGGAGCGCAGAGGTCTGTTGCCCAAAGGGGCAGAATGACATGGAAGTGCTGGGGCGCCTGTTCCTGGACTTTAATGAGCATTTGCCGGAAGATTACAGAGGCCGTCCGTTGGCTCCATCTGATGTGGTGGAACTGGACTGCCAAGGCAAACGCACATACTTCTATGTGAATGACTGCCGGGATTTTGCGCCGGTACGCTTCTCCCCATTCTTGTGTAAAAGACTTCCGGAGCCTGCTCAAAAACAGGAATGAAGGGATAGGGGTCAGATGCGTATTGCAGAAAAGAAGAAAAGCCAGATTACAGCACTGTATGAGCAGTGCTCCAATCTTCCGGCAGATGTCAGAAGTTGTCTGGAGAATGGCTACTTTACCGTAACGGTACCTCCACCCTGGAACATGAGCAATCAAAAGACTGCGCAGGAGGTGCAGGACAAAATCAAGGAATGGTCAAGGCAGTATACTGGCGTGGTCTGCTACTGTTTTGACAGCTTCAGCACACTTTTATATGTGCTGTGAGCAACACACAATGGCATGGAAAGGGTCATAACGGCCTACTCCATGCCATTTTTTGCGAAAGGAGATTTTACAATGGGTGTTTTTTCAGAAATAGCAATGGAGCAGCAAAACAGTATGTTCGATTCGTCTGCAGCCTTTGAGGATGATGAAGCCTTTGAGCTGGAGGAGATGGAATCTTTGCCTGTGCCGCCTGTAGGTACAGACACTGTCCCAGTATCGGCGGCTTCGGTTTCTGCCGGTGAGACTGCTTTGGCTGATGCAGAGGAGGAACCTGCGGATGAAGTAGCGCCTGCTGGGGAAGAGAAGTCTGCTGAGGAGGGGAATTCGGCACAACCGCCCGCCGCAGAAGATGAAGAAAAAAAGCGTGCGGAGCATGAGGCGGCTGAAGCCCAGCGCAAAGCGGAATTTGACGCCAAACAGCAGGCGAAGAAAGCCGCGGAGCAGGAGCAAATCGCCCGTCTGGAAGCGATGAGTGATGAAGAAGTAATCGCGGCCTCTACCCAGAGGGTGAGTACCGATGTAGAAAAACTGACACGGCGAAATATGAAGGAATGTGTGTCCGAGCATATCCAGATGCTCTGTATGGAAGATACGGCGTTTGCCCGTCTGACGATGCATCCGAAAAAGAACATGATCCGCTGTTTCCAGTACATCAACCGAAAGGCATGGGATTATGTGCAGGATGAACTAAAAGCAAGCGGAACCCGCCCTGGTCCCGGACAGCAGACATATGGCTGCGATGTGCCGGATGATATGTGCTATCAGTGGGCGGAAGATTATTTCCGTGACCCTGATGCCAAGGAAGACCATGAGGATGAGGAGAAGTTTGTTCCCAAGCCGTATGCTGGGAAGTCCTCTGCAAAGAGCAAACCCAAGAAGGCGGCAGAGAAGAAAAAGACGGAACCCAAGGCGGCACCCAAGCAGGAGGAAAAAAAGCCTTCTCAGGATGGGCAGATGTCGCTGCTGGATTTTGGGATGGCAAAGGCAGGCTGAGCCGGCAAAGGAGGAAAAATGCAGAATGATTGCTTATAAGGGTTTTCGCCCCGGGCTGATATGCCGTGGCTATCAGTTTGTGATGGGGCTCAATACGACTGAAAAAGCAAATTGCAGGGAAAATGGATTTCACTGTGCGGAAAATCCGCTCGACTGCCTTAGCTATTATTCCAGCCTGGAGCATTCGGAATATTATATTGTCAACGCCGGCGGCGACATCGATGAAGATGAGCATGACTCCAAAATCGCCTGTACGGAGTTGACTGTGATTAAGCGGCTAACCAAAGAGGAGCTGTTTTTACATGGTTTGGCCTACATGGTAGATCACCCGCGCAGGGTGTGGAGTTCCCATGTGGCAGCCAACCGGGCAATGGCGAACTGCGGTTATGCGGTGGTACGGGGGAAAGACCCCGTTGCCACCGGCAGACTGGGAGACATCCTTGCTTTTGCGAAGGAAGCGCCGGATTCGGAAAGTATCGTACAGGTTGCTGTAGGACAAATTGATGGTGTCACATTACTGCCGGATGTGTGGTATGGCGTGGATTTGACAAGAAGGACGGTGAATTGAGATGAAAAAAAGAGCCCTGATGGCACTTCCCAAGCTGACAGCGACGGATGAGATGAAGCAGATCGCGGCGTCAGACTTGCCAAGAAAAGAAAAAATCGCCTACGGATATGTTCAGGAGGTTTGTGAGTATTATGTTTACCTGAGATGCATCACGCAGGATGGGATATTGAAGGTGGCTTTCTTTTTCCCAGAGCATCTTCGCATAGACGGGAATAGCCCAGCTTACGAAGTGTATCTGGATAAAGAAAAGCGGCAATTTATTACTTATAATAGCCTGAACCAGAAATGGTGTGAGGCCAAACTGGACAGATTGGACTGGAAGCGCCGATACTGGTATACCAAAGCCTACTGGGTCAGCGAGGAAGATGAGACATCTATACAGGCATATCTGAACATCAATAAAAAAGCGGTAGAGGCAATCCGGCAGTTTCAGCGGAATGTGCGTGAGGAACAGCTCGAACAGCGGCACCGGCGGGAAACTGATCCATGGGATAAGGATATGGAACAGGTGCCGGAGCTTCCCAAGGACTGGAACCGCTGGGTGGATAAGGTTGCCATCCGGCAAAATTACATTTACTACCACTACAAAAAGGGCGGCGCCAAAACAGGTTACTGTACCTACTGCGAAAAGGAAGTGCCGATCAAGGTGCATCCCCATCACAATCAACAAGGCCGCTGTAGCTGCTGCCGACATCCGGTGGTATTCAAAGCCTATGGACGAGCGGGGTATATGCAGACAGAAAAACATTTTGCCTACCTAATCCAGCGATGCAAAGACGGTTTTGTAGTTCGTGAATTTCAGGCTGACCGGACATATGGGAAAGAAAGCCTTCCAAACTCCAAGCTTTATTGTCAGGAAATCCGGCGCACGATTTATGACCGGGAAAGAAAACCAAGAACCTACTATTGGGGTCTGTATAAACAGCGAAATATGCGCTGGATTTCCGGAAGCCCCTGTTCTTATAGTTGGTCTGGTTCACATGATGGACGGGTCTATGGAAAAACGCTGCCAACTCTGGAACAGAAGGAACTTCGATGCACAGGGCTGGTCAACTGGATTCGGAAGCAGAAAAGTGTTGACCCGGAAAAATATCTGGCAGTGCTTGAACGGATACCGCAAATGGAGCAGATCAGCAAGGTGAACCTGCCGAAGCTTACCAAGGAATGTTTCAGTTCCTGCGGAACAGTCAGTGAACTAATCAAAAACCATAGTGCCGGGAGTCTGATTAAAGCTCTGGGCCTTGACAGCAGGAGGTTTCAGCGACTTCGGCTCCATAATGGAGGCTGTGATCTGCTGCGGTGGCTGCAATATGAAAAGGGCACCGACAGGGAAATCCCAGATAATGTCCTTTTGTGGATGTGTCAGCAGAACATTAGCCCCAGGGATGTCCAGTTCATTGCTGACCGCATGAGCATGGTGCAGGTCTATAACTATGTACGGCGTCAGATGCCATCCTTCCGGAGAAACAGCCATGAGGTATTGCGTACCTGGGAGGATTATCTTTCCATGGCAAAGAAATTGCACATGGATGTATATGATGAGATCGTATATCGCACCAGAAAACTGCGGCGGCGCCACGATGATCTGGTGCTCAAATGCCAGGAGAAGGATATTGAACTGCAGGCCGAGGAGATGGAGGAGAAATTCCCCCATGTTAATGCTATCTGTCAGGAAATCAAAGCGAAATATGAGTACGCCGATGCGGATTACATGGTAGTGGTGCCAGACGGTATTCTGGACATTATTACCGAGGGGCGTGCGCTCCATCACTGTGCAGGCAGCAGTGACCGCTACTGGGACCGGATTGAGCGGCGAGAAAGCTTTGTGATGTTTCTGCGTAAAACGGCTGATCCTTTCCATGCCTATTACACGCTGGAAGTGGAGCCAGATGGAACAGTGCGGCAGAAACGGACGGAATATGACCGGCAGAAGAAGGACATTGAGCAGGCGACCGAGTTTCTGCAGAAGTGGCAGCGGGTGATTACTGCCAGGCTGACAGAAAGCGACAAGGCGCTGGCTGCGGAAAGCAGGATTCTTCGTGAGAAGGAGTTTATCCAGTTGAAGAAGGATCGGGTCATCATTCATACCGGCCATTTGGCAGGAAGGCTTTTGGCGGATGTGCTGATGGCTGACCTGATGGAAAACACGGATAGCATCCAGTCTCCGGCATTGGCTGCTGCAGCGTGACAAAATGAGAATGGCCGGGCGTCCTTGAGGGCGTCCGGTCATTGATGAAGAAGGAAGGAGCAGAGCATGAAACAAATTGGAAATCTGGCAGTGGTTTGCGCCAGGCGACAGGATGTGCTGCTGCAGGTTGGCAGTGAAAAGGTATGTGTCCATGTGGGAGCCGGGCCAGAGCGGAATACGCTTCACGCAGCGTGGGACGATGATGACGCCATTCAGCGTATTGTCCATGAATTGAATTTTGGCAGATATGCAGCCGGCAGAAATGGGCTGCATACCGCACAGCAGGATTGCCCTGTGGGGCGGGGAAAGGAGAAAATTGCATGATCAAAAACCTGAATCAGCTGCGCAGGACACTTCGGGAAGGGACGCAGTTGGAGATATTGGATCACTGTCGGCCGGAATGTATTGGGCAGATACGGAACATTACGCTGGTAAACACGCAGGGCTTTTATAGTACCGTAGCGAATCAGCCAGATGCGTCTGCCAACAGAGGCAACGGCGGCCGCGGCCCGATCCTTTGGTGGGGCAGAGCCGCCCACTGGCAGTTTGCAGACGGTGTTTGCAGTGTTTTCGACAGTGAACAGAAGCATACGGAAGAAGAACTGGTTATGTCCTTCCGGGTACTTGAAAAGGAGGCAGCATAATGGAACGGAATATTTTTGAAAAGCAGAGAGACTTGAATGACCGGCTCAACCGTTATCGGGATGAGTATTATAACCGCAACGCTCCCAGTGTGTCAGATGAGGTCTATGACAGACTCTTTGACGAGTTGAAAGAGCTGGAACAGGAAACGGGAATCCAAATGGCAAATTCGCCAACCCAGACAGTAGGCTATCCTGCGGTGAGCAGGCTGGAGAAAACCAGACATGAGATCCCGCTGCTGTCTTTGGATAAGACTAAGAGCAGTATGGATCTTCTGAATTTCATGGGTGAGCAGCAGGTGATGCTGATGCTCAAACTGGATGGCTTGACTGTAAAGCTGACCTATGAGAATGGAGAACTTCTGGAGGCGGCTACCCGTGGCGATGGTGACGAAGGGGAGATCATTACCCATAACACCCGAGCCATCAGCGGTATCCCTTCCCACATCACCTACAAAGAGAGACTGGTTGTGACGGGCGAGGGCTTTATCAGACCCAGTGATTTTGAGGAACTGAAGACCAGCCTACAGGACAGCAGCGGTAAGCCCTATAAAAACGGCCGCAATCTGGCTGCCGGTTCCATCCGTCTGATGGATGCCAAGATATGCCAGGAGCGTCGGCTGGTTTTCATGCCGTTTGGTGTGCTGGAGGGCTTTCCGCACCTGACCCGGAAATCAGATAAGCTACGGGAACTGCGCGCGTTGGGGTTCCAGCCCTGTAAGTATCTGGTCACAAAGCAGAAACTGACGCTGGAAAATGTGGAAGCCGGTATCTATCAGCTGCGGCAATATGCCACTGACAAAGATATCCCCATTGACGGTATCGTGGTTTCGTTTAACGACATCGCCTATGCCCAGAGCTGCGGCCGCACCGGACATCACTATAAGGACGGTCTGGCCTATAAGTTTGAAGATGACCTGCATGAGAGCCTGCTGCAGTACATCGAATGGACGCCGGGCAGAACTGGAGAGATTGCTCCGGTAGCAGTGTTTACGCCGGTGGAAATCGATGGCTGTGAGGTCAGCAGGGCCAGTCTGCACAACCTGTCCTTTATTGAGGATCTGGAACTGATGGCTGGAAATCGGATTCTGGTAAGCAAACGAAACATGATCATTCCCCACGTGGAAGAAAATCTGGACAGAGGCGGCTTCTCTATGGTGGATACGATTCCCCGTGTTTGTCCCTGCTGTGGACAGCCTACCCGCATCCATGAATCAAGTGGAAAGGGCGAAAATGGCGAGGATCGCATCATCAAGACGCTGTACTGTGATAACCCTGACTGCGAGACACGTCGGCTGAAAAAGTTCGTCCATTTTGTCAGCCAGAAGGCAATGGACATTGAAGGGCTGTCGGAGGCTGCATTGGAAAAATTCATCGGTCAGGGATTTATCCATAGTTATCTGGATATTTACCGTCTGGATCGTTACCGGGCTGAAATCGTCCGCATGGATGGGTTTGGTGAAAAGTCCTGGCAGCGCCTTTGGGACGCTATCCAACAGAGCCGAAACACCACCTTTGAGCGGTATCTGATTTCTATGGATATTCCTATGATCGGCAACACTGCCAGCAAGGTATTGGGTCGTGTGTTCCACTATGATTTGGATGAGTTTCGGGATGCGGTCTATGGCGGCTATGATTTCCGGCAGCTTCCGGATTTCGGGGAGACATTGCATAACAATATCCACGACTGGTTCTGTGTAGAAGATAATTTTTGTATTTGGGAGGAGTTACAGACTATGATGAATATTCAAAAGCCTGCTGTGGTAGAACACAGCGAAGACAGGGAGCAGGATAATCCCTTTGTGGGAAAGACTATCGTAGTTACCGGCAAGGTGGAACCCTACACCCGGGACGGAATCAATGACCTGATTGAATCACTGGGCGCCCATGCCGGCAGCTCGGTGTCCAAGAAGACGGATTATCTGGTCTGTGGCGAAAATGCCGGCAGCAAGTTATCCAAGGCCAGGGATTTGGGCGTTACGGTGCTGTCACCTGCGGAGTTCTTCAGCATGGCCGGCGCTGAGTAAGAAAATATAGCATACTATCGGTATGCTGTCAGTTGATCAATGGGGAGAGAGCCATGTTGCGGCTCTCTCCCCATATCTTTTATGGAAGATTTCAAGTAGGAGGGATTTTAATGCATATCGACAGGATACCGGTTTACCGGGTATATCAGAGGGCTATTGATTTGGAGCTTTACCATGCCTTTGCCGAATTGGTAGTACAGACTTCTCAGGACGATACGGCGAGAAGGACTTACCGACAAACAAGGGCGATGCAGATATGGCAGGTGGAAACGGATGTGTCCGGCTATTTTGAACCATATCATCTGCGTTATCCTGGCGAGGTGTTGGAGCGGTTTGAGGAAAAACTGGGCAATGATGTCCGGGTTCTCCGCGCTCTGGCCCTGGCGCTGGGAAATACCTGTGCGATCCAGTCTGACAATATGTTTGTGGGCAATCAGCGGGGAGCATTCCTCCAGAAATTGCGGCGGTCTGCCGGAGAAGATGTGTACCTGCAGGGCGCTCTGTATCTTCTGGAAACAGATGCGGCACAGCGCCATGCCCTGTTGGAGAAACTGGCAGAAAGGGAGTGTACGAGAACGGAAGAAGCCCTGTTTGTACTGTCGTTATTTGATGATAGGGAACGCGGCTATGAGGTGATGCATACCCAACTCAGTCATCTATTCACACAAAATCTGACACTTTCACTGGTATATGATTTTGGTGTGCTGGAATGGTTCATCCGGTTCTATGCAGAGCAGGCAAAGAGGTACCGCGGGAAAGCCGACCTGGTGCTGCGCACGCTGATGAAACTGCCGTATATGAATATGAAGCCCGACAGCCGCGAATTTTCGGTTTTGACTAAAGCAGGGTATCGCTGCGATGAAATCATTTTGGCAAACTCTCTCGCTGTATGGGCGGACAGGCTGCCGGACCGGTTGAGTTCCAAGAGTATCACTGCCGAGAAAATCGCAACAGCGTGTGGGCGGATGCTTCTGAATGCTCCAAAGGATTTTTCGGAAGAATTTTACGAGTATCTTGGCTGGCTGTTTCAGTTCTATAACAGCTTTACGGTCAAGTACGAAGGATTTCAGGGACTCTGGGAAGCGGTTCAATATGGTTTGAACCCCACAGCACCGAAAACACTGTTATGGATGAATCAAACGATACAGAAGGATTTTCCGTACCGATTTGATGTGTTTGATCCTCAGTACGATAATCTGGCGAAGGAACTGGAGCGGGATAACTACATGGAGTTGTTTACCCTGCAGATGCTGCATTCCAGGCAGACGATCCCTTTGAAACAGTGGCTTTCCAGATATCAGGAACTGACCGGAGCTGACTATGGAGAATATTTCAGAAGTTGGCATACGAACGGTAGGCGGGCATTTGCCTTTCTGGTGGAAAAGAAGGAAATCAATCTATGGGAGTTTTTCAAGCAGCATCGGCAAGATGGTGAAGATGCGCCACAACTGAAACTGCTGCGGGAGTATGCCCTGAGAATTTCAAGTTGGAGGTGTTTCCGGTTTGTAGAGAGGCTACTGGCTGAGTACACTTTTTCCCAACTTCAAACGATATTTGGCAAGCGGTTTTACTTTCACGAATGCTTTGTCAGGAGTGAGGGGTATTACAGCAGAAGGGAATATAAAACATACATCAGCCGTCCATTCCTATCTGCAGAGCAGCATCGACAGCTCTATGACTGGGTGGAGCGTTCAGTTTTCCAGACTGAGCCGGAAAAATATGAGGACTTCGTTTTAAGTGCCTTAAAAGCACCGGAGATCCAACGCCTTTATGATAAAAAAGCGCTGGCAGCGGTGTTGCGGCAGTTTTTGCTCCACAGGGAGTATAACGGCTATGAAATCAACCGGCTGAAGGAAACATTCTATTCCAAGGAAGAGTTGGAGGATGAGCACAGAGCCGAAGCTGAGAGAAAGGAGCAGGAAAAACGACTGGAGCAGGAAAAACGGACCATACAGAAACGGGAAAAGCTGCAGCAACTTTATAACGGCAGCGCCGAATCTCTTGTGAAATTCATAGGGGGATATTATTACAGGGATGAGAAGAAAGAGGTACTGGATATGGCATTTGATAAGTTGGTGGAATGGCCCGCCGGTTGTGTGCAGACAATGGATGCCAAAGATGCACACGCCTTTTTTGAGCTGTGTGGTGAACTGGTAGAGTCTGAACCCCGGCCAAGGCATGAGATTTTGAATATGGTACTGACAATGATCGGAGGTGAAGCAGCATGAGAAATACATTAAAACATCTGACCCTATTGACCAGAATGAAAGATGACGGATTGCTTCCGACGCTTACAGGCAGCTTTTCAGAGGATGCCATAGCGCAGGCATGTGGACAGGTGGAGACACTTCAATTACAGGAACGGCTGCACATCCGAAAGACAAAGCGGATACAGGAAGAACTGGTTCGGGTGCCGGACTTTGCAGCGCTCTATGGTACGTTGTGCAGGCAGGAGATTGGCGATGAAGAAATTGCTTCAGCCTTAGAGTCGGCAGACGGGTATGGAGAGAGACTGACAGCGTATTCCCAAGAGCAGGTGCTGGCAGTCATGAAATTGGAACTGTTGCCTTCCCTGAGGTTTGAATACCTGAAATACTATTTTCCCTTTGTGATGTATGAAGAAGAGGAGCAGGTCATATTGGATAACCTGCAGACTTTTCCCATTGCGGAGTGGAAGGGACTTTCCATGCTGACGGAGCACCAGCGGGATATGATGCGGCAGCCGTTTCTTGGTTCGTATCTGTTTTTCTGGCATCAAAATGAACGGAAAGCTCTGGAACTGTTGGAACAGAATCGTCCGCTCCAGAGAGTCTGCATCTTGCTTTATCGGTATGGTGTGCGGCTGTTTCTGTCAGTAGAACGCCTGAAAGCTCTCCGGTGGATGAAAATGACCGATGTAGGAAAATTCCGCCGGCTGTTGGCTGTATTTGAATATGACGCAGAGGATTTGTCTGCTTTTTTTGACCTCTGGCTGGACAACCATGCCGGACAATATGACCTCAACTGGTTTATCTCCCAGCCACATCCTTTGAGCAAGGAACAGAGGGAAGAAATTTTATGCAACCAACTGAGTTATCTGAATGCTCTGTATGCCGGCAGGCTCCATCTGGATTTTAATGCTGTCCGGCAATTCCAGTTTTCAATTCTCATTTATGCGGTGGAGCATAGAAAAAAGCATTTTTTGGAATTGGTGAATCAGAACAGTGAAGTGTTCCTGTCCTTGGGGCGATACTCTCTATTGTTTGAGCCGGGCTTTTGTGAGCACTGTAACATCAATTCCCTGACGCTGAAGAATTTGAAAGCCAGCGATTCTGTGAACCGCAGCGACAGCTTTTTTACGCTTCTGGAAGAAGGGCAGCAGTACACCTTTGAGGAAATGTATCAGCTTTGGCATCAGAAAGAGGTTTATGTCCGGTTATACACTATGCTGACACCTCTTTCCATAGATCAGCGTTTGCTGACACTGCGGCAGCTGATAAAACGGGATCTGGTCAGCCAATATACAGGAGATGCAGAGTTGGAGCAGCTTGGAAAATGTCTGTTGGAAAGGCCGTTTAGCGAATGGTATCGGGGTTCATTTGGACATATCTGTGGGCTGACCCGGCGGATTGCCATGGGGCTGCTACAACACTATACGCAGCTGCAGGCATTCATACCGGATTTCACTACAGAGTCGGATGTGGTATTTGCCCTCAATAATATGAAGGCTCTTTTGGAAATGACGGATTGGAAGCAGGTGCGGAAAGATATTCTGACAACAGATGCAGACTGGCTGGATCTAAAAGAAAAACTGGCATTTTCGGACGATTTTGTGGAGCAGAACCGGGAGACTGTCACGGAATTTTTACTGCAGGGCGGCGCGGCTATGGTATGCGCTCTCTATGGGGAACTGGACGGGCAGGAGCTGGCTGTTGAAGCGCTGCGACGGATCGTACAGGCTGAATTGATGGGCCAGTTCTATAAACTCAAATATTTTGCTGGTGACCTGCAGCGTGAGATTCGCTACCCTGTCAGCGAGATGCAGGAGAGCCTCTGGAAGAAAAATCTTTCGTTGGCGCGAGGTGCATTTTGGGCAGAAGAGGTGGATGATTTTTACCACACTCTGCGGCTTGGTGAACTTCCTCATAGTACCTGCTTGTCTTACCGTACTGGAAGCCAGAGGGAGTGCCTGTTAGCTGCCTTTGACTCTAATAAGAAGATTGTCCTTGTGAAAAAGGATGAAGCGGTGGTGGCTCGTGCCTGTCTCCGCTTGACAAAAGGTGCATTTCAAAAACCGCCTGCCGTCGATTTTTCTTTTGCTGATCTGTCGCAGGAGAACATGGATATCGGAAAGCCTGTCACCAGTGAGAAGCCTGTGCTGTTCCTGGAGAGTATCTATACTTTCGGACTCAATGATATTGAAAAAGAGGAAGTAATGAAACTGGCAGTTTCCCTGACAACACAGAAAGCGGCAGAGCTGGGTGTTGTGGCAGTACTTGCAAGACGGTATCTGGGCTGCTATGAACGGGATGAGTATGTGCTTGCACCGTTCTATGTGTACATCTCAAAATCCAAAAACGGATGGCAGTATCTGGACTCTTTGGGTGGAGCGGCATATACCTCAGCAAAAGAGGAGTATGTAGAGCACCCCTTCCTGGTCATGCAGACTGCCATGCATCAAGCAGAGGCAAATAGCAGAAATGAGGTGTATTATGAATAATAGGACAATGGCAACAGTTTATGTGAATCAAGATAGCATTTCCGTCAAGACCTGTTCCAGAAAAGGTTGCTCACCGCAGCGCTTTATTATTTTGAAAAAGGAATTGCAGCGGTTGGAGGAGAAAAAGTATTTGATCACCAAAGATATCCATTCCTATGCAGAACTGCGGCTGTGTGATGCAGTAGGCGGTGCCAAAGTGCTGGAGCTTTCCTTCACATGGCTGAAGGATGCTGGCAGAGACAACGTTTCCGGTTATACCGAGCGGGTCAGGCTGCCATATGAGCCGTTTCGCTCATATGCGGCAGGTGAGGAAGAAGTCGCCGATGGAACACGGTGGCGGCTGCTGTCCATTCCGGAACAGAACAGGCCAAAGCTGGAGTTTCACAGCAGGAAGAATCTCAAGGCCGTAGTGGGGAATCCTATCTTGCGGCACAAGCTGGGAAAGTTTCTGGATCAGCATTTTAATTGGTACAACTACGAACGCATCGTCCTGACGGATGATTACCTGCCTTACAGCTTCTTTTTTGAGGGCTACATGGTACAGGGTGCCAAGACCTGCGGCGGGGTAATCCTGCATGGCGAAGAGAACATCCAAACGGCGAAATACGGGATACATACTTAACAGGTTAATAGGAGAACGGAGCCGCAGGTCAGAGATGATCTGCGGCTCTTTATGTAAGCATAATCACAATAGTCAGCTTGTATTATTCGAGATAAGGAACTATAATATGTCCTATGGAGGTGCAAAATGGACTATATGACACTAAAAGATGCCGCCGAACAGTGGGGCGTGACACCTCGCAGGGTAAATTATTATTGTGCGGGTGGGCGTATCCACGGCGCTGTGAAAATGGCCGGTGTTTGGCTGATCCCCAAAACTGCAGAGAAGCCGATTGATGGCCGGACAAAACAAGGGAAGGAGCTGAGCCATGAATAAAATTTTAATTATAGATGATGACAGAGAACTGTGTGCTTTGATTAAACGCAGTGTGCAATCGGAACATATAGAAGCCGATTTTTGTAATACCGGAAAAGAGGGTTTGCAGAAATTAAAAGAGCAGGAATACCAGCTTGTGGTGCTGGATGTGATGATGCCCGGTATAGATGGCTTTGAAACGCTGGAAGAAATCCGCAAAGAGAACAGCTTGCCGATTTTGATGTTCACATCCAAAAATGACAGCGCTTCTAAAGTGCGGGGCTTACGGGCCGGAGCGGACGATTATCTGACAAAGCCGTTTGACATGGATGAACTGATTGCCCGTATTGCGTCCCTTATTCGCCGCTACACCCGCTTTAATCAGCAAGCCGGAGCCATGCAAAAATTGGATTTTGATGGATTGCAGATTGACCTTGAAAATCGTTCTGTTACGACGGAAAACGGCACTTTTGAACTTCCACCAAAGGAATTTGATCTGCTCCTGTACTGTGCAAAGCATCAAGGGAAAATTTTGACCAAACAGCAGATTTATGAGGAAGTATGGGGCGAAGAATATTTCTATGATGACAGTAACATTATGGCGATTATCAGTCGGCTTCGTAAAAAATTAGAAGTCAATCCTTCCAGTCCAAAGTATATCCAAACGGTTAAAGGGATTGGCTACCGCTTTAATAAGGAGGTGTAGCTGGTATGGAAATCATCGTTTTCTTGTCTATTGTGATTGCTGTTGTAGCTGTGCTGACTTCCATCGTTCTCGTTCGGCGCGTAAAAAAGCAAATCGCAGAAATGACCGATGTGCTGGTTGATGTGAAAAACGGAAATGGCAACCGGCGTATTCTGTCTGCAACAAATGAACTGACAGCACCTCTTGCCTATGAAATCAATGAGATCGTTGTGTCCTATGAAAGCAGACTTTCAACTGTACGGCAGACAGAGGAAACCAACCGCCAGCTTATGACGAGCCTTTCCCATGATGTGCGAACGCCCCTTACCACTCTGATTGGGTATCTTGACGCTGCACACAAAGGACTGGTCACAGGAAAAGACCGGGATGATTATATTGAAACCGCCCGACGGAAAGCCCATGATTTGAAAGAATATATTGATGTACTCTTTGACTGGTTCAAGTTAAATTCCGACGAGTTTGCTTTGGAAATCCAGAGCGTTGAAGCCGCAGAGTTGACAAGAAATATCCTGATCGACTGGATACCGATTTTTGAAGATAAGCAAGTCGATTATGACATTGATATTCCCGAACAGCCTATCCGGGTAAGATTGGATACGGACAGCTATATGAGGATTATCAATAATCTCATTCAAAATGTAATCGCTCACAGCCATGCGGACAAAATTAAATTTGCCCTATCGAAGAAGGAAAACAACATAGAGCTGCTGCTGGCGGATAATGGAGTGGGGATTGAGAAAGAAGATTTGAAACACATATTTGAACGGCTTTATAAGTGTGATAAGGGTCGGTCTGAAAAAGGCAGCGGTCTTGGTCTTTCTATTGTCCATCAGCTTGTAGAAAAGATGGGTGGAAGCATAACAGTTGAAAGTGTACCGGGAAAAGGAACTGAATTTGCTTTGCTTTTTCCTTCGGAGATTTAAGCGGGTTCCCGTCTTTATGGCGGGAGCCTTTGTCATTTTGCCGGATTTCAAATTGCAAGGTTAATGCAAGGTTGCGGCAAGGTTAATGCAAGGTTGGCGTGATAGAATACCTTACAGAACAGGAGGTTTTGAATATGGATACAAATTACATCATTGAAACAAAAAATCTGACGAAGCAATACGGCTCACAAAAGAGTGTGGCTGACTTGAATATCCATGTGAAGCGTGGGAGAATTTATGGTCTGCTGGGGAGAAACGGAGCCGGAAAAACTACTACCATGAAGATGCTGTTGGGCTTAACAAATCCGACTTCCGGGGAGGTCAAAATCTGGGGAAAGCCTTTGCAGGGGAATGAAAAGAAATTGCTGCCCCGTATCGGCAGCCTGATTGAGTCCCCAGGCTTTTATCCCAATCTGACCGGCACAGAAAACCTGCGTATCTTTGCCACCTTGCGGGGTGTACCAAACAATCATGCCGTCAAAGACGCTCTGGATCTGGTAGGACTGCCCTACAAAGATAAAAAGCTCTTTTCCCAGTATTCCCTTGGTATGAAACAGCGGCTTGCCATCGCCCTTGCTGTTATGCACGATCCGGAACTTTTGATTTTGGATGAGCCGATCAACGGTCTTGATCCCATCGGTATTGCAGAGGTACGCTCCTTTATTCGGGAGCTTTGCGACGCAAGAGGAAAAACGATTCTGATTTCCAGTCACATTCTTTCAGAAATTTCCTTGCTGGCTGACGATATTGGAATTATCGACCACGGTGCATTGCTGGAAGAAGAAAGCCTTGCTGAGTTGGAGCAAAAAAGCAGTAAGCATATCCGGTTTACGCTCTCTGATACTGCACAGGCGGCAAGAATTTTGGAACGCAATTTCCACGAAACCCATTTTTCCATACAAGACGACCACAATCTGCGTCTACACAATATGGAGTTGCCTGTGGGGAAAATTGTAACTGCTTTTGTAGAAAACGGATTGGAGGTATCAGAAGCACATACCTGTGAAGAAAGTCTTGAAGATTACTTCAAGCGTGTGACAGGGGGCGAAGGAATTGCTTAAACTGATTAAATGCGAATTTTGGAAATTAAAGCGGAAAAGATTATTATACGCACTGATGTCATTATCGTTATTTTTTCCGTTGATTTTGGCATATATGGCAAAGGCGGGAACAGGTGCAGATACAACGGAACATTATCTTCAAACCCGATTTGATTATGTTTATACAATGATGTTGGGATATGGATTGGTTTTTTTGCTTCCATGTCTAATTGGTATCATTGCCGCTATTTTGTTTTTTATAGAAAGAGATTGCGATACTTCCAAAAACCTTAGAACAATTCCTGTTACAAATACACAACTCATTATGGCAAAAATTTCTATGCTCTTTATTTTTAGCGTTGCGTTTTGTCTGACAAGCACATTATCTGTTGCGTTGTTTTGTAAACTGTTTCATGTAGGAATGGTTTATGGTATGACTTATAAGATATTTATGAGCCTTATTTTTGGAGTTCTTATCGTAGCAGCTTCTTTGCCGATTGTATTTTTAATTATTTGTTTTAACAAAAGTTTTTTGCTTTCTATCCTGCTTGCGTTTTTTTATTCTATTTTTAACTGGGGCATACTAGGGACAGTTGGAACATCTATAAGTGCTGCAAAAATTGCTTTCTTAAATTCTTTCCCAGTTATATGTGTTATGAACTGGACAAGCGGCTTAATGATGGATCATTTGCAAAAAGACAATCTTTTGCCGGAAGCCTATGCGATTGTACCAACCACTTGCCATACAATTTTTATTATGGCAATTACAGTTATACTTTCTTTGTGGCTGATCATTCGCTTCTACAAAAAATGGACGAGGTAAAAGATATGAGAAATATTATAAAAACCGAATTTTTAAAATTAAAGCGATATTCCGTAATAAAAGCCGGAATTATTATGGCAACACTTTCTCCGTTACTGTCACTGTTTTATTCCACAGCCAACGGTGGACAGACATGGACGTTTGACTATTTTATGCAACAGGTTATGATTAGTAACTGTACCTTGTTTTTTCCAATTATCATTGCATTGATAGCAGGTTATATTATAACAAGGGAATATACAGACGATACGATGAAGAATATATCAACAATTCCTATTCCATATAAACAGTTACTTTCTGGAAAACTACTTGTCCTATTGTTGTTGACAATCTGCTTTAGCCTTATAGGATGCGTGCTAACATTAGTAATCAATGTTATTGCTGGATTTCCAGGAGTGCATTTTGGCAATCTGCTCAATATGTTTATTCGTGTTACTGGGGCGAATATAGGAATCTATATTTCAGTCTTGCCGATTATTTTGCTATTTTGTTGTTCGGCAAACAATTTTTTGGGTGGGGTTGCGCTAGCTTTTGTGTATGGATATTTCGGGACTTTTGAAGGAACACTGTTAAATTATTATCCGATTAAAGCAAGCATGATTTTAGTAGACCCTACTTGTGGCGCGGAATATGGTTATACTTATCACATTTTCCCTGCCTTTATCATAATGGTTTTGACATTCTTGATTTCTGTAATTATTCTTGCAAATAAAAAGAAAGACGCTAGGATATTGACTGTTGCTAAGAAGAAAAAAATAGTTAGAAAAAAGGGATGGTAGAATAGTATTCAGACAAAGACAATAGAAAAAATAAGTCATTGCAGGTTCTATATGTTAAAGTGGAGGGATATATGGGAAAAATCTTTGTACTGTCGGTAACAGACCATGAAGAATACATACTTAGCAGAATTATGGAGATTATTGCGGCCGAGCCAGGATTTGACCATACTGTGTCATCCCATCCGTGTAATATTCTTGTTTTTCCGGGATTGGAACTCCGCCTGAAGGAGAGAACGGTACATCGAAATGGTGAGTTGATTTCTATGACCCATCGGGAATTTGCGACATTGGTATACTTGGCAAACCATCCATCCTGGGTATTTTCTGCTGGGCAGATCTATGAAGAAGTGTGGGGGGGGGGAGATAGCGAAAACTGTGGAACGGCTGTTGCCAGCGTCATTGGTCAGATCCGCAGAAAACTGACTCCGGATATGCCGAAAGCGGGTTATATTCGTACTGTTCTGGGGAGCGGATACAAATTTGAAGTTCCGCAGGGTATAGCAGAATAGAGGTTTTTTTAATTCAACTGCACCATACCCATGTAACTACAAAAAGATTTTATACATAGTCAGCACCGCCGCAATCGTATCGTTTGCGGCGGCGTTTTGTTGTACAACATAACATTGAAACTATTGTATGTATTCGCATTTTTGCCCTTGTGCTGAAAAGTAGGCTATCCTATAATTAAAAAGAAAAATATCTGATTAGGACATTTCTGTAACATTTGGTGTTTATCTTATTAGTATAGCTGAAAAATAAGGAAGGAAGTGAAGGTCTTGAAGAAGATTCTAATTGTAGAGGACGATCAGCTTTTGAACCGGACCTTGGCATATAATCTGACCTCTGATGGATATGAGGTCATTTCTGTTTTTAATTTTGACAGCGCGGTAAGAAAGCTGCGCGAAAATGAATTTGATGTGGCACTATTGGACATTAACCTGCCCGATGGCAGCGGACTGGATCTGTGTGAAGAAATCCGGAATCGCGGTCAGCATACCTATATCATCTTTATCACAGCCAATGATAAGGAGAGCGATATGCTCAAGGGATATGAAGTCGGCGGTGCGGATTATGTGACCAAACCATTTTCTGTGACGGTGCTTTGCAAAAAAGTAGCGGCGGTTTTTGCAAATCTGGAACTGCGGACACCTCGGCATGATCTGTTTGATGATGGCTTTTTGAAAATCGACTTCTCCGAACAAAGTGCGTCCCTTGCCGGAGAATCCCTGGACTTTACACCGAAGGAATACCGCACCCTGTTCCTGTTCGTAAAGAACCCCCGGATTATTCTGACCAAGCGGCAGATTTTAGAGAAGCTGTGGGACATTGATGGGGACTTTGTGGATGAGCATACGCTGACGACGATCATCAGCCGTATCCGCAAAAAAATCGAAACAGATGAGCGGAAATATATTAAGACAGCTTATGGAATGGGCTATCAGTGGATTGGCGGTGAGCCTCGATGAAGCTGCAAAATTTATCTGTCAGGGCATTTTTGAGAAAAATTGTGGCGGGGACTCTGCTCACTGCCGCATTGCTGCTGTTGATTTTTTTCCTGTTGACGAAAGATGTGCGTGTTGTCATTTGCTGCATTATTTTTACAGTTGCGTTTTATATTTGGGGCATGGTTTTTCTGCACTATTTTCAAAAGAAACTTTCTCTGTTCACCGATGGTTTGTGCCAGACATTGGATCACATGATGGACAGTACAGACCGGCCCCAGGTAGACTATGAAGCGGAAACACTGCTGTCTCGGATCAGCCATCGTCTGGAACGACTCTATAATGTGATGCAGAAAACCAGACACATGGCAGAGGGAGAAAAGGAAGAACTGCAATCCCTGGTATCGGATATTTCCCACCAGACCAAAACCCCCATCGCAAATTTGAAGCTAATCAACGATACGATGCTGACAAGGCCATTGACAGAAGAAAAGCGCAAGGAGTTTTTGCAGGCCACAGGCACACAGCTGGATAAACTGGATTTTCTCATTCAGGGAATGGTGAAAACTTCCCGTCTGGAAACGGGTGTCATTACGCTGGAGAAACAAGATGCTGTGATCGGGGATACGCTGGTGAGCGCCATCAATGGTGTTTTGGCTCCGATGGAACAAAAAGAGATCAGCCTGTCGGTGGACTGCCCATCTGATTTGACAATATCCCATGACAGCCGCTGGACTTCCGAAGCATTGTTTAACATTCTGGATAATGCGGTAAAGTACACCTCTGCCGGTGGCAGCATCCAGGTGAGGGTACGGGATTGGGAAATGTATTTGAGGATAGATGTGACGGATACAGGCAGAGGCATCCCGGAACATTCTCAGGGCACGATCTTCAAACGCTTCTATCGGGATGAAGCGGTGCATGATATAGATGGGGTCGGAATCGGCTTATACCTTGCCCGTGAGATCATTACCATGCAGGGCGGCTATATTACCGTCGAGTCTAAAGTTGGGGAAGGATCAACTTTTTCCGTGTTCCTGCCCATAAAATAATTCTGAGGCAGTCTGTTTTGGCAGGCTGCCTTTTTTGAAAAATTTTTAGAGGACAATGGATTTTAGGACAATTCTGCAACATTTGGGATTTATGCTGACAGCAACATCATGAAATTGGAGGTGGCCTTATGGAAATCACAAAGACATTACTCATCAATGCAGCTTGCTTGCTGATCCCGCCGGTCGTTGTTGTTCTGCTGCTCCGGCACTTCTTTCCAAGAAAAATCAGATGGTCGGCTGGTGTGGTGGCTCTGGTAGATCTGGTGATCTTCTGGACAGATATTTCTTATTATGAGAGCGTTTGGCTGACGCTGTTTTTTGTTGTAATTCAGTTAGCAATGGTTTTGCTTATATCTATCCGGCTTTATAAAAAAGACACACGAAAATGAATTGTCCTAAAATTGAAGCAATTCACCCTAAAACTGTTGAGCCTTTGGGATATTTCTGCAACATTTGGGGGTTAGGATAACAGCGAAAGGAGTGAATGGCTATGACGTTACCATTTGAAAATGATACCCGTATCATTGTAAAGAAGTTGGCAAAACGAAACTTAAAAGCAGATAAAAGTCGAAACATCCTCATTATCATTACGATTGCCTTAGCTACCTGCTTGATAATGACAACGACCTTGTATTTTTTTGCTTCTCAGCGAAAATCATTAAATGATGCGGCTGGGCGTTATCAAGCAATTATCAATGAAGTCGATAATGATACCATTACGAAATTAGTAAATGACGATAGGGTTCAAGTGGGGGTAAGTCATTTATTGGGTTTAGTATCTTATGGGGACTACAAATTAACCGTTCGTTCAATAGATGAAATACTAATGAAATTAGCAAAATATCCTGATTTAGAGGGAAAATTGCCCAAATCTACAAATGAAATTGCTATCACAAAGGCGTTTCTTGATAGAGCTGGATTGTCCAAATCCATAGGCGATACTATATCGTTAAATCTGGGAGATGGAGAAAAAGATTATACCTTATGTGGTATTTTGCCTGTCGAAAATTCAAATTATTCCGTATTCGTGTCGCAGTCCTATATTGAAAACAAGATCAGCGAACCGGCATACTCCGCTTATATCCGTTTGAATGAATCTGATGGTTGGTCTAAGGCTGCTATACAAGCTGAATTATCAACATTGTGCAGAGAATTGGAAATACAGCCGGAGCAAATGCAGTTTTCAACATATTATTTTTCTCTCATTGAACAGAGAAGCAGTCAATATATCACTGTAATAGCATTTATCAGTCTTATTATCGCTTTGGCGTGTACCCTTGTTATTTACAGTCTGTTCTATGTGTCCATAGCCAGAAAAACAAAAGAATATGGAAAACTGCGGACAATAGGGGCAACTGGAAAACAGATGAAAAGAATCGTTTTTAGAGAGGGATTTCATCTTTCCAGAATTGCTATTCCGATTGGAATATTAGCCGGTGCAATAGCGGGATATGTCCTTGTCCCGCAAGGCTGGAACACTTTAATGGTATTTGTAATTGCCGCTGTCACAGCTCTGTTTGTGTATCTATGCGTTATGATTGCTGTAATTAAGCCAGCCAAAATTGCTGCTCATGTTACGCCTATTGAAGCAGTCCGTTATATGGCGGGCAATAATGATGTAATGTCAAACAGTACAAAAGTGTTACATCGTTCTCTATCCGCGAAAAATTTAGCGTTCCTTAATTTTGCGAGGAACAGAAAGAAAACCGCTTTAACGATCCTGTCGTTAGGGGTATGTGGAATTTTGCTGATGGCAAGCTCTGCATATTTTAATTCCATTGATCCCTTAGCGATGGCGCGTAGGAGTTTTCCTTACGGAGAAATTCGCCTTGAATTAGGCGATTACGGGCCGCAGGCACATAACAGCGAACAATATTCAGAACTCCAAAAATCGAATCTGCTTACAGAAGATTTTAGAGAATCCATTTTGGACATAGATGGTGTGGAAGAAATAAAAGAATACCAAGGCACCGTTTTGAATGTTCGTATGCCAACGGGAGATATTGAACCGATTGTTTCAGACGCATATACGCCAAGCTCTCAAAAATTGCTTGAACAATATTTGATTGATGGTACAGCGGATTTGCAGGAACTACTTAATAATAATGGCATTATTATTGAAAATGGCCCACAGTGGAAAGAAACTTTTGGGTGGGATGCCGCGATTGGGGACGAACTTCTGATTGAAGTTGGCGGACAAACATTGGAAGTAAAAGTAATGGGAATTGTGGATGCGAATATCCCGTATGGCGGATATGATACGCTATTTATTCCTTTAGAAATGCTGTCAAAGATCGTTCCTATTGATAACCTCAATTATCAATTTATTGTAGATACAGATGACAGTAAATGGGCAGCCGCAAAAGATGAAATACAAAAGATAATTCCACCGACTTCCAGCCTCTATGTTAGTACCTTGAATGATTGGGTAGAGGCATACAACGAAAAACTATTGAACTATCGTATGCCAGTCTACATTTTTATTATGTTTATTGGGGTTTTTGGCATTATCAATCTGCTAAACACACTGATAACAAACATCTTGACACGGAAGCGAGAATTGGGTGTTTTGCAAGCAGTTGGTTTGAGCAGTAAACAGCTTTCAAAAATGTTATTGATAGAGGGCCTGTTCTATACATTAGGGGTGTTGCTTCTTTCCATATCATGCGGAACTCTTATCGGGTATCTTCTCTGCACCGTCTTTAGTGCAATGAGTATTTTTGGAAAAGTAAGCTATCATTTTCCGACAGTTGAAATGTTCAGTTATTTTATACTGATGCTTGCTGTCCAAATGCTTTTCTCGTGTTTCGCAATTCGGCAGATAAAAAAACAATCTCTGGTAGATCAAATACGGGAATTGTCATAAGAATTTTTGAAATGTCCGAGCATTGTAACATTTCGCGGACATTCATGATTTACAATTATGTCCTCACCCCAAATAGGAGGCAAAGACCATGAAAAAAACGATGGTGATTTCATTTATAGCTGCTGCGATGCTATTGATACCATGTACAGCTTGTCATGTAGCAGAGAGCCACAATGAAGTACTGGCACAAGAAAACAAAGAGAACACTGTTAACGGAGGATATACCATTACAGATATTACTGACCCCGTTGAAGTTCAAAGTTACATTGAGCAGCAAGGCGGTGAATATACTGCCGATATTATGGCTGTTCATCAGGTTACATTTACCGATTATACCGCAAACGACATTACAGATCCGGCAGAAATCAAAGCCTATCTGGAAAGTCAGGGGCAAGAATATAACGAGAATATTACCGCTATTCATCAGATTACTTTCATTGACGGGGAAGCGACACCAGAGGGTTCCCTTTGCGAAGTTGAAAAATGAATTGTCCTAAAATTGAAGCAATTCACCATGGATTTTTATAGCGTTTAGGACAATTCTGCAACATTTCTCCTTTACTCTATATGCAACAAATTAAGAAAGGCAGGTAACTGTTATGAAAATTTTGCAGACAACGGATTTGAAAAAATACTACGGCACAGAGCCGAACATTACCCGCGCCCTGGATGGCGTGAACTTCTCTGTGGAGGAAGGCGAATTTGTGGCGGTGGTCGGCACTTCCGGTTCCGGTAAGTCCACCCTGCTTCACATGATGGGCGGTCTGGACACACCCACCTCCGGCAGCGTGATGGTGCGGGATAAGGAGCTGGCGAAGATGAACGATGAGCAGCTTACCATCTTCCGCCGCCGCAATATCGGCTTTATCTTCCAGAACTACAATCTGGTGCCGATCCTAAATGTCCATGAGAACATCGTCCTGCCGGTGGAGCTGGATGGGGATACGGTGGATCAGAAATTCATGGCGGATGTGGTGTCCATGCTGGGACTGGAGGATAAGCTGAAGAATATGCCAAACAACCTCTCCGGTGGCCAGCAGCAGCGTGTGGCTATCGCCCGCGCTCTGGTGTCAAAGCCCGCTATCGTCCTTGCCGATGAACCCACCGGAAACCTGGACAGCAGGACCAGCGCCGATGTGCTGGGGCTTTTGCAGAGAACGAGTCGTGAATTTAACCAGACGCTGGTAATGATCACACATAATGATGCCATTGCCCAGCTTGCAGACCGTATCGTGCGGATTGAGGATGGCAAAATCGTTGGATAAAGGAGGTGGCAGACATGACATTGCCTTTTGAAAATGATACAGGGCCGGTTATTAAAAAATTGGCGTCACGAAGTATTCAGACAGATAAGCGGCGCAACCTGTTTGTGATCGTAACGATTGCTCTGGCAGCCGCTTTGATGGCAGCGATTTTTTGTGCAGGAGCGGGAAGTGACAGAAAACTGGAGGCGGACATTCGGGGACAGTATCAGGCGGTTGTGGTGAATTGTGACCATGATACGATTGAAAGACTGAAAGACTGCCCGGAAGTGGAACGCTGGGGCCTTTCCCAGAATTACGGTTCTGCCCGCTATGGTGACAGCGTTCTGACTGTGGAGTATGCGGATGCCAACTGGATGGAATTGGGTAAGAAGCCTTCCTTTACTGGGACACTTCCGCAGGCTGCCAATGAAATTCTGGTAGAACGGGCATTTCTTGATTATTTTGAAATCCCCGCAGAAGTCGGGCAGACCATAGAAGTGAATCTTGGAAACGGAAAGCAGACCTATACCGTCAGCGGTATCATGGATGTGGAGAATGACTCCCGTATGTTCCAGCTTTATGTATCTGAAGCATTTGTGGAGGAGATGGCGCAGGGAGAGCCGCTGTTTGAATTTCGGCTTCGTTATACTGGTGCTGATAGTATGGAGCTGGAGCAGCTCAAGGCGGATATTGCAGCATTCCTTTCTGCCAACGATGTCTCAGAGGATCAGATTTTTTACAGTTCCAACTATTTCGATATGCAGGGCTTTAAGTCCGGCGTGATGAAATATTACATTCCCGTGGCAATCCTTTTGCTGGTTGCCTGTGCCGTGGTCATTTACAGTATCTTTTTCATTTCCGTAAAGGGCAAAATGCGGGAATATGGACGCCTGAAAGTGATTGGCACAACACCAAAACAGATCCGGCGGATCGTGCGGCGGGAGGGATTGCTGTTATCTCTTTGTGGTATCCCGCTGGGGCTTTTGGTTGGAGGGTCTATCGGGTTTGCTATTTTCCCGGCACATTGGAGCTGGATGGGCAATCTGCCCTATCTGGCTGCGACCGCAGCAGCCTGCGCCCTGACGGTATTTCTGTCCATTCATGCGCCTGTCCGAATGGCGGCGAGGGTATCCCCAATCGAAGCGGTCCGCTCCAGTGGTTATGAAACGGCAACAGACCGCAAAGATCAGAAAAACCACCGCATTACGCCGTTCTCCATGGCACAGATGAACTTTAGGCGGAGCAGGAAAAAGACGGTCATCACTCTGGTATCTCTGGGATTGACGGGTGTGTTTCTGGTAACAGCCGCTACGGTACTCAACTCCATCAGTCCCGAAAAGATGGCGATAGAAGCCATGGGAGATCACTGTAACTATGAGGTCAGCTGGATGGATTCGGGAGGCGCGGAAGGATTGCCTGCCATCGCGCGGGAAAATCCATTGACAGAAGAACTTCGTCAGGAGCTTCTTGCCATAGATGGTGTGGAATCTATCACCAGCCATGAAGTGACATCCGTAACGGTGAAACTCCCTCAGGAAAGTGTTGCATTAAAGTTCCCTGTGTTTGACAGAGAGCAGATGGAACAGTGGCTGCCGGAGGAAAATCTGGAACAGGGCAGCGCAGATTATGAGGAGCTTGCCGCGAACAACGGTGTGGTCGTGACTGATTCGGAAGATCATCTTTTAAGTATGTTTTATGGCTATACGCCTGCTGTCGGGGATGTACTGACCTTTGAATCCATGGACGGTAAGGCCATAGAAGTAACGGTCATGGGGATTGCGAAACCGTCAGTGACATCAGGCACCGGCGCATGGGGCCTGTTTACCCTTACAGAAGAACTGGCCGATCAGCTCTACCCGGACATTGAGAACAGAGAGGCTGTTTGGAATGTCCATACATCGGAGGACTCGGATGCGCTCAGGGCATCTATTTTCAGCCTGCTGGAAAATCCGGTGCTGACGGTCTTTTCCAGAGCAGACCATGCGGCATCCCTGGAATCGCAGCTAAAGATGATGACCCGCGGTGTTTATCTGCTGCTGGCGTTCCTGTTTGTGTTCTCCATGGTAAATCTGGTCAACACCCTGATGACCAATCTGCTGGCAAGGCAGCAGGAGCTTGGGATTTTGCAGTCTGTGGGAATGACCGGAAAGCAGGTTTCCCGTATGCTGATTGCAGAATGCCTGTGGTACGCAGGGGTTACGGTATTTTTGTCGGTTGGCATTGGCGGGATACTGGGCTGGATCTTTGACTATGTGATCAGCAGTTTTAATATTTTCGGGGAACTGTCCTATCAATTCCCTTTGATGGAAACGGTTGTTTTTGTTCTGGCACTTTTGGTCGTGACCGGAATCTTCTCTGTGGTTGCTGTCCGTTACTCTAAACGGCTTTCCCTTGTAGAGCGGATCAAGACCATGGACTAACCAGAGGCGGGGGGGGGGGGGGGGGGGGGGGGGGGG